>JASEIR010000012.1:0-1342 GCA_030017355.1 Actinomycetota bacterium | reverse complement strand
GTAAAACTTTCCATATCTCTCATATATACCATCCAATATCTCTGTGAATGGTTTTTGCTCATACGCTACCATCTCGGCCAATATTAAATCCGCTAACAACCCATCCTTTTCGGGGATGTGTCCCTGAATACTCAGCCCTCCGCTCTCTTCGCCCCCCATGACAACCTGCTTGCTCATCATGGCTTGAGCTATGTACTTAAAACCGACTGGAACTTCAATTAGTTCTGAATCATACTCCCTAGCTATCACGTCGAGTAGATGCGTTGTTGCAACTGTTCTGACTAAAGCCCCTTTTAAACTCCTGTTTTTTAAAAGATGCAAGGCCACCAAACTTAATACTTGGTTTGCCGTAATATAGGTTCCGTCAAAATCAACTGCTCCAAATCTATCAGCATCTCCATCCAGTGCAAGCCCTATGTCCGCTTTATGTCTAATAACTTCATTTTTAAGCTCAGTAAGATTTTTTTCATTTGGGTCAGGATATAGACCTCCAAACAAAGGATCACGATAATTATGAATTGCTTCAATATTACACCCTGTTTCGGCAAGCAGCACATCCATTAATCCTTGAGCAGCTCCATACATCGGGTCTAAAACTACCTTTAGTTTTATATTCCGAAGCCTGTCAAAATCAACTAGTTCTTTAATATGTTTCGTATATCTTGGAAAAGGTTCTATTTCTTGAAAAAGCTTGTTGCCTTCGATTGGCGCGGTTAGAATTTTTCCATTTTCTCTGTTGATGTCAATGTAATGCTCTATTTGCCGAGTAATTTCTGGACTAGCAGGTCCAGCATACTGCGGTATAAATTTTATACCGTTGTATTCTGGCGGATTATGGCTAGCAGTGAGCATAATAGCACCGGCAGCCTCATATTCCAATATTGAATAGGCTGTAATCGGGGTTGGCATTGCACGAGTCGGCATATAGACTGGTATTCCATTTCCAAGCATGATCAATGCGCATTCAGCCGCAAATCTTTCTGCAAAAAAACGCGTATCGTATCCGATAATAATCCCTTTGTCTTTATGCCCCTTCTCTTTTATATAATCTGCTATAGACTGAGCAACTATGCGAACATTTGACAAGATGAACGTATCGTTCATTATTGCTCGCCAGCCATCAGTCCCGAATTTAATTACTGAATCATTCATAGTTCCTCGAACCTCCAACCGCAGACCGCCGCTATAGGCTCCTTCGGAGCCCGACCGCCGGCCGCAGACCGCCGCTAAAAGAAATTCAAAATTCAAAATGCAAAATTAAAAGATTGTCCCGAGCAAAGTCGAGGGATTGCAATTCAAAATTAAAAATTGATATATAGCTCTAAAGTGCTTATCACTCCTA
>JASEIR010000129.1 GCA_030017355.1 Actinomycetota bacterium | reverse complement strand
ATAGCGGCGGTCGGCGGTCTGCGGTCGGCGGTCAGGCTCCGAAGGAGCCTATAGCAGCGGTCTGCGGTCGGCGGTCGTTAATTAATTTTTAATTTTGAATTTTGAATTAATTTGCGATAGCTTCCTTTACAATACTAGCAATCCTTTCCATATCCCTAATGTCCAATTCAGGATAAAGTGGTATTGCCATTGTTTCATGGCACGCAGCCTCACTTACAGGCAAATCGCCCTGGCTGTAGCCAAGGTCCTTATAGGCGTCCTGAAGATGAAGCGGGACGGGATAATACACACCGCAGCCAATGCCCTTAGCTTTAAGCGCCGATTCAACCTCATTTCTGTTTGGCACGCGGATGATATAAAGATGGTAGACATGCTTTACATGATTAAGTTCCACTGGCGTTATAACGTTTGTTCCTGCAAATAACTTGTTGTAATAGTGGGCTTTCTGTCTTCGAGCATCATTCCAAGTATCAATATATTTTAGCTTTACAAGCAATATTGCAGCTTGAAGCGCATCTAAGCGGCTGTTATAACCAATTAAGCTATGATAATACTTTCTATCGCTGCCATGTTGTCTTAGCATCTTAATGCGATTTGCCAGGTCTTCATCATTAGTTACAACAATACCACCATCCCCTGCTCCACCTAGATTTTTGCTTGGGAAAAAGCTAAAGCAAGCAGCATCGCCCAATGAACCAATTTTTCTGCCGCGGTACTGCGCACCTATGGCCTGGCAAGCATCCTCAATAACCTTAAGATTATGCCTAGATGCAATATCAAGTATTTCATCCATCTCAGCTGGCTGACCAAATATATGAACCGGGATAATTGCTTTAGTACGATTGGTAATCTTTTGCTCAATTTGATCAGGTACAAGATTATATGTTCCAGGGTCGATGTCCACAAATACTGGTTTTGCACCTACCCTTGATATTGACTCAGCACTTGCAAAAAAAGTAAAGGGGCTTGTAATAACTTCATCCCCAGGGCCAATACCCATGGCATCCAGGGAAAGCACAAGTGCGTCAGTGCCATTTGCAACAGCAACCGCGTATTTTACACCGCAATAATTAGCTATAGCCTTTTCCAGCTCCTCAACTTTTGGACCCAGAATATAGTGCCCGCTTCTTAAAACGCTTAAGACTGCGGACTCCAATTCATCTTTTATCGAGTCATACTGTGCTTTTAAATCAAGTAATGGAATGGACATAAATTCTCCTCATTTCAACATCTCTTCCTCAGGAACGTCTCTTACAACTTTTGCCGGGATGCCCATGACAAGCTTTGCAGGAGGGACGTCTCTTGTCACAACTGAGCCAGCAGCAACAAATGCTTCCTCGCCTATCACAATACCCGGGAGCAAGATCGAGTTGCCGCCAACTCGAGCACCTCTCTTTACATGAGCGCCTTTCATAAATTTAAATCTTTCTTTAGTTCGCCCCATGAAGTTATCATTGGTTGTTGTTACGCATGGCGCTATAAAAACATAATCTTCAAGCGTTGTGTAAGCTGTTATATATGCATTTGATTGCACCTTGGTGTAATCACCAATGCTTACATCATTCTCAACGCAAACACCTCTGCCAATTAGCGAAAAACTTCCTATCCTGCAATTTTCTCTAATTGAGGCAAGGTCAGCTACCATAGTTTTATTACCTATAGTAGAGCCCGCATATAAAACAGCTCCCGCGCCAATTGTACAGCTCTCCCCTATCTCAAGCGGCTTAAAAGGTTTGCTATAGGAAAGGCTGCTTGTAGCAGCTGGTTTTGGCTGTCTTCCAACAACCGCATTATCGCCAATAACCGTTCCTCTCCCCAGCTTTGCTCCCTCATGAATCACCACGTTATGGCCGATATGAACACCTTCTGCAATTTCCACATCTGCAAGAATGACAGCATTGCGGCCAATAGTAACGCCCTCTCCAATTTTGGCTGTATCATGAATAAAAGCGCTCAAAATTAATCCCTCGCTATTTCAATTGGTTTTCCGCCATTTTCTAAAGATGCCTGCGCTGCCTCAAGTACCTTGACAACTCTTAGCCCGTCATAGCCATCACTTCTTGGCCTCTTGCCAGTCTTCACACATTCAATGAAGTGCTCGCATTCGGCTCGAAGGGGCTCTTTCATTTTGATTGAGGGGGTTACAATATCTCCAAACCTTAAAGTTAGATCCTCGCCGTAAGACCGATAATCAGGATTTATATCGACCCCTTTATCATAGATTCTAACCTTCTCAGAGCTTTCCATATCATCAAAGACAGCCATTTTCTTGTTTCCAACAACAGTAAGCTTTCTTATCTTGTGAGGGTCAAGCCAGCTTACATGGATATGGGCCATTGCACCACCTTCAAGAGCAACCGAGCAGAAGACAACGTCTTCAATACCCTGTGTGATGTAGGAGGCGCCTCTGGCTGAGACACTAACGGGCTCCTTGCCGCTTACAAGGTGGAAAATAAGTGAAATGTCATGCGGCGCTAAATCCCATAATGCGTTCTCATCCGTTCTAACCTGCCCCAAGTTTAGCCTCTGGGTGTAAAGGTAGTGGATATCTCCAAGACTTCCAGAGTCTACTAGTTTTTTTATATACTCAATTGCTGGGTGATAAACAAGAAGATGCCCTACCATAAGTATGCAGCCTTGTCTTTCTGCTGTCTCGATAAGATCGCGGCTTGTCTTGCTGCTTAGGGTAAGTGGTTTTTCAACCATTATGTGTTTTCCTGCAAGAAGTGCTTTTTTTGCTAGCTCATAATGGGTAATTGCAGAAGTTGCTATTACAACCGCATCTATTGAAGAATTATTTAAGACATCATCAACATCTTTAGTAACTTCTACTTTTGGATATAGTGCTCTTACTTTTTTCAAGTTATCTGGATTTAGATCACAGACGAAAGTAAGGTTGCTTTCCGCTATCTGATAAAAGTTTCTAACTAAGTTTGGTCCCCAGTATCCGTATCCTATGACTCCTATGTTAACCAATATTGTTCTCCTACCCCTTTTCTATCTTTATAGTTTTCCCATCGTTTTTCAAAGACTCCTGCGCTGCCTCAAGTACCTTGACAACTCTTAGCCCGTCATAGCCATCACTTCTTGGCCTCTTGCCAGTCTTCACACATTCAATAAAGTGCTCGCATTCGGCTCGAAGGGGCTCTTTCATTTTGATTGAGGGGGTTACAATATCTCCAAACCTTAAAGTTAGATCCTCGCCGTAAGACCGATAATCAGGATTTATATCGACCCCTTTATCATAGATTCTAACCTTCTCAGAGCTTTCCATATCATCAAAGACAGCCATTTTCTTGTTTCCAACAACAGTAAGCTTTCTTATCTTGTGAGGGTCAAGCCAGCTTACATGGATATGGGCCATTGCACCACCTTCAAGAGCAACCGAGCAGAAGACAACGTCTTCAATACCCTGTGTGATGTAGGAGGCGCCTCTGGCTGAGACACTAACGGGCTCCTTGCCGCTTACAAGGTGGAAAATAAGTGAAATGTCATGCGGCGCTAAATCCCATAATGCGTTCTCATCCGTTCTAACCTGCCCCAAGTTTAGCCTCTGGGTGTAAAGGTAGTGGATATCTCCAAGACTTCCAGAGTCTACTAGTTTTTTTATATACTCAATTGCTGGGTGATAAACAAGAAGATGCCCTACCATAAGTATGCAGCCTTGTCTTTCTGCTGTCTCGATAAGATCGCGGCTTGTCTTGCTGCTTAGGGTAAGTGGTTTTTCAACCATTATGTGTTTTCCTGCAAGAAGTGCTTTTTTTGCTAGCTCATAATGGGTAATTGCAGAAGTTGCTATTACAACCGCATCTATTGAAGAATTATTTAAGACATCATCAACATCTTTAGTAACTTCTACTTTTGGATATAGTGCTCTTACTTTTTTCAAGTTATCTGGATTTAGATCACAGACGAAAGTAAGGTTGCTTTCCGCTATCTGATAAAAGTTTCTAACTAAGTTTGGTCCCCAGTATCCGTATCCTATGACTCCTATGTTAACCAATATTGTTCTCCTACCCCTTCTAGCCAATGTTTTGTTGGTCTAGAACTCTGGGCCAGCCAATAGCCAGCAGGAATTAAAAAGTTAAGTTCCTCGGTGCTGCAGTTAACAGTTTGGCAGTGCTGCAGTTTAGCAGCATTGCAGTTCCTAATTAATATTCTGCAGCATTAATAACTGCAGCACTAATAACTGAGGCACTGAACACTATATATGAATAATGTGATTGCCTACAAAATTTTTCAGCTTATTTCTGGTATCGACGATAAGCCTTGCATTCTCGGCAATCAAGCTATAGTCAACTGAAGAATGGTCTGTAACTATGAGAACACAGTCGCTTTCCTGCACAACTTCTGGAGTAAGCTCTACCGATTTATATGTTTTTGTGCCAATAATTTCCTCAGCAACATAAGGATCGTGATAGGCAATTTGTGCCCCTAGCTTTTCAAGAAGCGCAATAATCTTAAGCGCGGGCGACTCTCTAGTATCGCCTATATCCTTTTTATAAGCAATTCCAAGAATCAGTATATTGGATCCTTTGATGCTTTTTTCGTGCGAATTTAATGCTTCACCAACTTTTGAAACAACGTAATATGGGATGCTCTCGTTTGTTTTTCCAGCAAGTTCTATAAACTCGGTATGGAAATCATACTGGCGTGCCTTCCAGGACAGGTAGAACGGGTCTATTGGTATGCAATGACCGCCTAAACCGGGGCCGGGGAAGAAAGGCATGAACCCAAACGGTTTGGTTGATGCAGCGTCGATGACCTCCCAGATATTGATATCCATACGATCGCATAGCAGCATAAGTTCATTTACAAGCGCTATATTTACGCAGCGGAAAATGTTTTCTAGAAGTTTTGTCATCTCAGCAGCTCGGGTTGAAGATACTGGAACTACTCTTTCTATAAATTGTCCATAAAACTGCTCAGCAACCTTAGTGCACGTTTGCGTCACGCCACCAACAATTTTAGGTGTGTTTTTAATGCCGTAGGTCTTATTGCCCGGGTCAACCCTTTCCGGTGAGAAGGCTAAATAAAAATCCTTGCCAACGGTTAGGCCGCTTTCCTCAAGAATTGGAAGGATGACCTCTTCGGTTGTCCCGGGATAGGTGGTGCTCTCTAGAATGATCAGCTGGCCGCACTTTAAATACTTAGCCACTTCATTAGCAGCAGAGCGCACGTAGGAGATATCTGGCTCTCGCATTTCACTTAGCGGTGTTGGCACGCATATACTGACAATATCAACTTCTTTGATAACAGAAAAATCAGTCGTTGCGCTAAGGAGACCGGCTTTTGCTAACTCCTTAACGACAGGTGTTTCAATATCTGAAATATAGCTTTCACCATCATTTAGCTTTGATACCTTCTCTTTATCTAAATCAATCCCTGTAACTTTAAAGCCAGCTTGAGCTATTGCAACTGACAGCGGGAGCCCAACATAACCCATGCCTATTATTGCAACGCGGGCGCTCTTTGATGTTATTTTATCTGTCAGAGATATCTGATTATCTTCCATTGTTAACCCTTTATTACCACCAATCCTTTATCTTTCTCTTGCTTTCGCCTAAGCAATTAAAATCGTGTAATGACCGCCGACGGTCTGCTGTCGGCGGTCATTTAACAGCAAACATCAGCTCGCCTTCTGCAACAGCCTCACTGCCAACAGAAGCAGCAGCCTTTCCCTTGCCAATAGGACCCTTCGATTTTATTATCTCAACCTCAAGAGTCAATTGGTCGCCAGGGACAACCTGCCGCCTAAATCGAAAACCATCGATACCTGCAAAGAAAACAATCTTGCCTTTGTTCTCCTCCTGGCTTAAGATTGCCACCGCCCCAACTTGCGCCAAAGCTTCCACAATTAGCACACCAGGCATAACGGGGTAATTTGGAAAATGACCTGCAAAAAACGGCTCGTTCACAGTTACATTCTTAATCCCCCTGGCTCGTTTACCTGATTCAAGCTCGATTATTCTATCTACCAGCAGAAACGGGTAACGATGGGGAATTATTTTTTGGATTTCTTCCACTCCTAGCACAAAATTTCCTCCCATAGCAATCTCCTATCGATATTAGCCCTTTTTCTTGCTTTTATCAAACGCCAATAAAGCGTGAAGTCAACTGGCTTGACTGACATCCCCCTGGTAGTTTATGCTACTGTGGTGTTCATAACTGGATTTAGTATAGAGTTGAACTTTAGTATATCACTAAACTGGATTAGCTTTAAGTTATGAAGAAAATCTATCTCTTTTTAATAGTGTTATTATCGCTGCTTCTTGTTGCCGGTTCTCTAACCATCGTTTACTGGCCTGCAACATCATCTCTGAGCAGGCATGAACGAGATCGAGAGGTTGAGTCCAGTAATGAGGTCAAAAAGATTTCTAACACAGAGCCGCCAAACATTAATTTCCGCTGCCCTCTTGACAACCAAGACACAACTGAGGAAAAAAGCTTGCGGCGCCCAATTGCAATCATGATTGAAAACCATCCTGATGCTCGACCTCAATCTGGCCTAAGCCAGGCTTGCATTGTTTATGAAACCGTTGCTGAGGGTGGAATAACAAGGTTTATGGCTATCTTCTTGCATAAC
>JASEIR010000128.1 GCA_030017355.1 Actinomycetota bacterium | reverse complement strand
ATACCAAATAGGGGGCCTGAAAGAGGCTGCATAGATTGGCGTTGCTTCTAGAATAAACAAAAGAGCGGCCGCGATATGGCCGCTCTTATTCTTATAAGGTAAACAGAGCTGGCTTAATTCGGTAAGCTGTGGCAAGACTTGCAGAAGGTCTCTGTTTCATGGCACAGTGCACACTGCTGCCTTGTAGTCACCTTTTTGTAATGCGTCTTTATCCAATCTTTTGGATGCGGCATTTCCGTACCATGGCATCCATTGCAGAAACGCTGCTGGTCGAAATGGCAATTTCCACAATCAGACCTGTCACCTTTGCCGTGCGATTTTGACCAGCTGGGGTCCTCATGCGATGCTGGCTTCAGTTTGAAGCTTGATGGATGGCAGGTATTACAAGACAACGGTCCATTCTTTTTCTGGTGACACTCAACGCAGGTTTTCATTTGTATACGGCTGGTATGGCCTTCTACACCAGGATGGGCTACTCTGTTATGACAATAAGCACAGTTAACGCCGACTTTTTGAATGTGGATTTCATGATTAAAGATTAATTCGGCTGTCGATATTGACTTGGTTTTTTTGTGACAGGATGTACATTGCTCATTTTTTATTCCTTCGCTTACTTCACTATTTTTATTAATTGGTTTTTCGAAGTTATTTGAGATATGTGCTGTAACTTGACTTAAAGAAGCAATCTTGTGCTTTAAGAAGTTTAAAGCACCGGGTTCGATATGGCACGAGTTGCAGCTTACATCTTTGTGAGCTGACGACTGCCAAGCTACATAATCATCTTTCATTTCATGGCAAGTTTGGCAAAAGCTTGGTTTAGATGTTGCCGACAATGCAATTCCTGCTAACACCACAATAGCTACAACCGCTATCAATGCAATTTTTACACCAAGTTTCATTTTCAACTCCTTGTCTTAAGACTCCTCGCTTTGACAACAATACCTTAACTTTATGACTACATTACTATGTTATATTAACTACAATCTCACGCAATATAATATACCCAAAGAAAATATTTTAAGCAATATAAACATAAGTCCAAGCTCTAATTAGAAATCTTAAGGTTGAGCCAGTTGCAATTCCTTTCTTGTGCTATAATCTCTTCGATGAAATGCTTATTTTGTTTTTCACATGATTGTTAAAATTCTGATCGCAATTTATTGATCAAAAAGCTTTAAAAGCTAATGATTGAAACAAGGCAAATGAAATGGATCAAGGCAAAGCTCAATTTATTTTAAATTCCTCGATTGAAAACCTTAGGCGTCATGAGGATGAAATCAACCGACTAAATGTTTTTCCAGTACCCGACGGTGACACGGGAACAAACATGCTCCACACAATGATTTCTGCAGTTAAAGAAGTTGCGAAGGTAGAAGATTCTTCCGCAAAAGATATATGGAAAGCAATTACTTACGGTTCACTTATGGGCGCTAGAGGAAACTCAGGCGTAATTTTATCTCAAATTATAAAAGGGATCTGTGACGAACTGGCAAATCATCATGAAATAACGACTGAGGTATTGATTAAAGCCTTAAGGAATGGTGCCAAGGTTGCTTATCAGGCAGTAAAAAAACCAGTTGAGGGAACAATGCTTACAGTAATCAAAGATATAGCTATGGCTGCAGAAAGGATAAGCAAAACAGAAATTCAGCCTACAGAGCTACTGGAATATGTTTTAGAGGAAGCTGAAAAATCTGTTGAAAGAACCCCGAAGCTTTTACAAACACTAAAAGATGCTGGTGTTGTTGATGCGGGTGGGTATGGTCTTGTAATCATAGGAAGAGGTATATTAGCTGCTATTAAAGGTGAGCAAATAAAAGAAAAAGCCATCATAAACACAAGTAACATTTCCGTTACAAGAGAAACGATTGAGTATGCTTACTGCATAGAGCTTATGATAAAGAGCAACGGCATAGACATGAAATCACTAGAAAGCGAGCTTGACTGCTTGGGCGATTCTATGCTTGTTGTCGGAACGCCTGAACTAACAAAGGTGCATATACACACAAATGATCCAGGTAGGGTTTTGCAAATCGCAACCAACCTAGGCTCTATAGATAATGTGCAGATAAATAACATTATTGAGCAATCGGCTAAGCGCGAGCAGGCAGTTAAAGAAGATTTAGCTCGCGCGGAAAGCAAAGTGGGCGTGGTTGCTG
Organism: Actinomycetota bacterium; assembly: GCA_030017355.1. Lineage (GTDB taxonomy): Bacteria > Actinomycetota > Aquicultoria > Aquicultorales > Aquicultoraceae > JASEIR01. Next base: position 4,471 of record JASEIR010000128.1, on the reverse strand, counting down.
TAGCAAATGGCAATGGGATTAAAGATATTTTACTAAGTCTTGGTGTTGATAGAGTTGTAGACGGCGGTCAGAGCATGAATCCAAGTACAGCAGATATTCTTAAGGCGGTAAACGATATACCAAGCAATGAAGTCATAATTCTACCTAATAATAAGAATATTATTCTTGCGGCTCATCAGGTCGCATCATTGACCAGCAAACGCATCTCAGTCATACCAACCAAGACAATACCGGAAGGTTTTTCAGCGCTTTTATCTTTTGATAAAGATGCACTTTTTGAAAAGAACGTTAGTAACATGTATAAAGCAATTAATAGTATCAAGACAGGTGAGGTTACATACGCTACACGCGATGGACAATGCGGCGAATTCAAGAACGGCGATTACATTGGTCTTTTTAACGGCAAGATAAGAAAAACTGGTGTTGACCTAATCTCAACTACTGTGGGTCTAATTTGCGATATGATCGACGCTGATGACGAAGCAATCACGATTCTAGCAGGTGAGCAGGTAAGCAAGGAGGAAATGGATAAATTAAAGAAAGAAGTGGAAGATAAATTTCCTAATATTGAATTAGAGATTCACAACGGCAATCAGCCTATTTACTATTTTATTATAGGGGTGGAATAGGCGCTCATGCCACTAAAAGCAGCACAAGCAGCAGATGAAAATAAGCAAAGCCACACTCAAGCTCGCCATGTTCAGCTTGTCTCCAAGAGGAAGTGGTTCTGGCTTGAGCTTCTGCCCTTCTACGGGCTCCAAGATCGCTCTCGGCCTATTCGTTCGATCTCACAGGGCGAAAATCGATGGATGTTCCTACCCTTTAGATGCACGATCAAAGCTTTGCATATGCTGTGTAGCCTAAATCTACTCGAACATCCTCTCAAAGCGATTTTGCCGCCGCTGTTCGATCTCACTCATTTAACGGCCTTCGCTTTATGTCGCCCTTTAGAAGGGCAGCTGCCTCGCCTTAGTTCTAGCTTAGATGCCATGTCAAAAATAAATTGCGGGGAATGCAAGGTTGGGTTTGATATTCACATAGCAGCGAAGCCATATGCTCATCTAGCCGACATCTGAGCACACCTGAGGCGTAGCCCAGGACGCGCAAGTGGAGGCGAAAAGAACACAGCGAGCTTGAGTGTGGCAAACTGGTTGAGGGTTATATTTAAGATAGGTATTACTTAAAATAAAAAAGGGTGTCTAAGATGGGTAAAATAGCTATTGTTACAGATAGTACAGCCGACATGCCGCTTTCATATTATGCGGAAAACGATATAACGATGGTTCCTCTGACTGTCAGAATTGGAAATGAGGAGTACAAAGACTGGGTAGAAATGGCACCCAATAAGTTTTTTAAGATGCTTTTAAACAGCCAAGGTCAGCTACCAAAAACTTCCCAGCCATCGGTTCAGGAATTTATTGAAGCCTATGAGAAGCACAAAGATTGCGACCATATTATCTCGGTGCATATTTCATCAAAACTTAGCGGTACGTATCAGTCGGCTCTTGTTGCATCAAAAAGCGTTAGCATTCCTGTAACTGTTATAGATACAAAGCTTGCCAGCATTGGCATAGCTGCAGTTCTAAGAAAGTTAGTTGAAGCGCGAAATGAAGGCAAAAGCGTTGATGAAATGATTTGCCTTGCCGAGGCCGTGATAAGAAAGATAAGAATAGCATTTTATGTTGATACGCTAAAATATTTGGAGCTTGGAGGACGCATTGGCAAAGCTTCAGCTTTGATTGGGTCAATACTAAATATAAAACCGATTCTGACGCTAGAGAATGGCATTGTTGCACCACTTAAGAAAGTAAAGGGTAGAAAAAGAGTAAACAAAGAGATAATTAGTTATATTAAAGAAACAAGCGGTAGAAAAGAACTTGAAATTGGGATGGCCCACGCTAACGCCCCAGAAGCATTGGAAAAGCTTGAGAGCGCCTTGAAAGAAGCCGGCATAAAATTTAATACGTTCTTGAAATCAGAATTCGGCAGCGTTATTGGAACATATGTCGGGCCTGGTGCATTTGCTATCATGTTTTATCCTAGTGATTTAAAGCTGGATGAAAGCAGATTACATAAGGCTTGCAACGAAGATAAGGTAATAGATGTCGAAGAAGATGAAGACGAAGACGAAGAATATCCAAGGGTTGTGCTTGATGAATCCGGCTGAAGTTAAGCTTTGGCTGCAGGCGCAGCCATGTGATGATAACCTGAATTTACCAGTCTCAAAGGTAAAGCTAGTTGGTCCTTCGATTTCAGCATACCTAGCAAAAATGGGCATTTTAACCATCGGCGATCTCCTTTACCACTTTCCTCATAGATATATTGATCTATCCAAGATAAAAAAAATTAAGCAATTAAAAGCAGGTGAAAGTGCAACCGTGCTAGGAGAAGTCGTAAAAGTAAAAAAATGGCACGGCCGAAGAGGAATAAAAGTCATAAACGTAACCATAACAGATGGCTCTGGCTATATAATCGGCACATGGTTCAATCAGGATTTTATCGCTAATCGATTAAAGGCTGGTATGCAGGTAGCTTTTAGCGGGAGAATCCTATATAAATACAACCAGCTTCAAATAGAGAATCCCCTTTACGATGTTCTTAAAGAAAAAGGAGAGGAACCAATCCATTCAGGCAGGATCGTACCTGTGCATCCAGCAACGCAGAATCTATCGCCCAACATAATTAGGCGCATAATTAAGAATGCACTCAATGAATATGGAAGGGTTTCAGAAACAATTCCTGTTGAAACAATTGAAAGATATAATCTGTTGCCGAGGTCGATAGCACTTAACGAAATACACTTTCCATCAAGTCGGGAACTTTTAATGAAAGCAAGAGAAAGGTTTATATTTGAAGAGCTATTTTTAATGCAGGTTGGCTTAGCAGTTAGAAAAAAGGGGATTGAGTTTCAAACAAAAGGCATATCTCACAGGCGTGATGGTGAGCTAACAACAAAATTCTATAAAACTTTACCTTTTAAGCTTACAGAAGACCAGATAAATGCCATCGTAGAGATACAGAATGATATGGAGAAGCCTCGACCTATGAACAGACTTTTGCAAGGTGAGGTTGGCTCAGGCAAGACAGTTGTAGCCATGATAGCTCTTCTTACAGCAGTTCAGAGTGGTTATCAGGCCGCTATGATGGCACCAACAGAGGTTTTGGCCAATCAGCATTATTTAAAAGTAAAAGGAACAATGGAGAAATTGGGTGTAAATATAGAGCTTCTAACAGGCAATTTATCACAGAAAGAAAGAGAGAGTATTCTTCAGCGCATTAAAGCAGGCGATGTTGATATTGTTGTTGGGACGCATGCGCTTATTCAGCAAACTGTAGATTTTAAATGTCTTGGTGTAGTTGTTATTGATGAGCAGCATCGTTTTGGTGTTGAGCAAAGGATAAGTCTTAAAGAAAAGGGTTATTACCCAGACGTGCTTATAATGAGTGCCACCCCAATCCCTAGAACATTATCTCTTACCTTGTATGGAGATCTTGATGTATCAATAATCAGGGAATTGCCAGGAGGGAGAAAGATTGGAGAACATGTTGAAACTATGCTGTGCAATCAAAGCAGTAGAGACATAGCATATGAGATAATTAGGAGTGAGGTAAATAATGGTAGACAAGCTTATATAGTATGTCCTCTAATTGAAGAGTCAGATAAGTTAGAAGTAAAGGCAGTTATGGAAGAGGTAGACCGCCTAAAGAATGAAATTTTTCCTGATTTGCGCGTTGGTTTTATTCATGGCAGATTAAAGTCGCATGATAAGGAAGCAATTATGAAGCAATATAATGAGGGATTGCTTGATATTTTAATATCAACAACAGTTATTGAAGTTGGCATAGACGTACCAAATGCAACCGTAATGGTAATTGAGGATGCAGATAGATTTGGTCTAGCTCAGCTACATCAATTAAGAGGAAGAATTGGCAGGGGTAATTACAAATCATATTGCATATTATTTGCAAATCCAACAACGGAAGAGGGAAAGAAAAGAATGGATGCTATATGCAACATAAAGGATGGTTTTCAACTAGCCGAGGCCGATCTTCAAATAAGGGGAGAAGGGCAGCTTTTTGGTACGCGTCAGTCGGGTCTTCCTGACCTTAAGATAGCAAAACTAACACGCGACGCGGAGGTACTGTTAGAAGCCCGAAAAGAGGCTTTTAGAATAATAGATAATGATCCGCATCTGCAATCCCCAGCATATAAGTCTCTCTTAAACGAGGTAAAAAGAAAGTTTGCTGATAACCTAGAGTGGCTGTTTCAGGCGTAACGACCGCAGACTACAGATTGCCAACCGGCATTATAAGAGCAGACGGAAAACCATCTCACCCTCCCCTAGCCCCTCCCCTCAAGGGAGGGGAATTAAAAGCTTTTCCTTCCAAGGGAGGGGGATTATAGGGAGTCTAGCATCCCCTCAAGGGAGGGGAAATACAGGGTCTAGCATCCCCTCAAGGGAGGGGAATA
>JASEIR010000127.1 GCA_030017355.1 Actinomycetota bacterium | reverse complement strand
AAAAGAGTACCCATTCTAATACTTAAAAATAATGAAAATATGATTTAGATCCTTCAGGGCCTTACGGCCCTTCAGGATGACATTAAAAGATGGCTGATGCCTCTCCGCCTCAGGCTTGCCCTGAGCGCAGTCAAAGGGATGACGGGTGGGTGGTAATAAAGGCCTTACGGTCCTTCAGGATGGCAAAAAGAAAGGTGGGTTATCCCTTCCTTCGGGCCCGTCCCGAGCAAAGTCGAGGGTGCCCTTCAGGGTGACAGAGGATAAAATGCAAAATCACTGAATTTTTAACTGCAATCCCTCGACGCTGGTCGGGTCATGCTTTGAATTTTTAATTTTGAATTTCTTATAGCGGCGGTCGGCGGTCGGTGGTCGGCGGTCAGACTCCGAAGGAGCCTATAACAGCGGTCGGCGGTCATAGACCCGATAAATAGGGCAACCACAATCGAATAAAAGATGGTTTTGCCCATTTCTCATAAAAAAAGAAAGGATGAGATAAAAAATGAGTTTGTTATTTGAAACATTAAATAAAATTGAACCTTTAGATGAGGAAGCAATGAGGAAGGCACGTGAAAGGCAAGATCAATTAACAAAACCAGCAGGGAGCTTGGGCGTGCTTGAAGATATATCGGTAAAACTGGCCGGTATAACAGGAAATGTAATCAACGAAATAAATAAGAAGACAGTGGTTGTAATGGCTGCAGACCATGGTGTGACCGAAGAGGGGGTATCTGCATATCCAAAAGAAGTCACACCGCAAATGGTTTTAAACTTTGTGCGCGGAGGTGCAGCGATAAATGTACTGGCGCGTCATGCAGGTGCAGAGGTTGTTGTGGTAGATATTGGAGTCGATGCTCCAATAAATAGCCCCGGAGTTATACAACAGAAGGTAAGAAGTGGAACGGCTAATTTTGCTAAAATGCCGGCTATGGGTAGGGACGAAGCTGTGAGGGCTTTGGAAATCGGCATTGAGATTGCATATCAGCAGATTGATAATGGTACGAGTTTGCTTGCAACAGGAGATATGGGTATTGGTAATACAACCCCAAGCAGTGCAATTCTAAGAGTGTTGACTGGTAGATCGATAGATGAAGTTGTAGGCAGAGGCACAGGAATAGACGATAAATCCCTTAAGGTAAAGAAAGCAGTGATTGAGAAGGCAATCGATTTATTAAAGCCAAATATGGATGATCCAATCGATGTTTTATCAAAGGTAGGGGGGCTTGAGATTGGAGGAATTGCTGGGTTAATGATTGGAGCTGCTGCACGGCGGGTTCCGGTTATAATCGATGGTTTTATATCGGGGGCAGCTGCACTTATAGCTAGTCGAATTAGCCCGCAAAGCATTGATTATATGATAGCATCACATGTCTCGGTTGAGCCTGGTCATAGGATAATGCTCGAGGAGCTTGGTCTTAAACCTATGCTACATATGAATATGCGACTTGGCGAAGGAACTGGCGCTGTTCTTGCTATGAATATGGTTGAGGCGGCCACTAAAATAATAAAAGAAATGGCGACATTTGCAGAAGCGGGAGTTTCAGAAAAAGAAACTGTTCTAGACTAGGTGAGTAATTTGGCGCGTTTAGATCAACCCCTACGGCTTGCATTGTCATTTTTAACTATCATTCCGTCGGGAGTTAAGGAAGAGATAGGTGAAGCATCTTTTGCTAAATCGGTTAAGTATTTTCCTGTAATTGGCTTTGCTATAGGATTATTACTTGCTGGTCTGTATGCAGTGATTTCAACCAGGCTTGAAGGGCTTGCATCAAGTGCCATTGTTATCACTGCATTAATAATAGTTACCAGGGCATTACACCTTGATGGGCTAGCGGATACCTTCGATGGAATATTTGGTGGCAAAGATAAAGAGCAGAAGCTAGCCATAATGAAGGATTCAAGGATAGGTAGTTTTGGCGTGGTATCCATAATGGCTGTAATTGGGTTAAAAATTCTGTTTCTATCATCAATATCGTCTGTTTACAAATTAGGAGCAATAATCACTTTCCCAGTTCTTGGGCGATGGTCTGCCTGCTACGCAGTATCAACTCAACCATATGCGAGAAAATCAAAAGGCTTGGGATCTCTTTTTCTTGGGGCAAACAAGATTGATTTGCTTATTGCCTCGATTATCGCGTTTGTTATTGCAGCTATTTTTTTAGGCTATGCTGCCATATTAGCAGCAGTTGCGGCACTGGTTTTTGCCATAGCCTACTCAAGATTTATAAAATCAGAGATAGGCGGCATGACAGGAGACACGCTAGGCGCGTTAATAGAACTAACGGAGTTAGCCGTCTTCTTTGTATTGGCATTTATCTAATTAGCAGATAAAGTAACATATAGGAAGTGAAGGTAATGAGACTTTATCTCATCAGGCACGGCGAGACAAAATATAACAAAATCCACAAATTTATTGGTAGAACTGATATCGAACTGTCGCCAAAAGGTATTCTTCAAGCCGAGGCGCTGTCAAGCTATCTGCGCATGAAGCCTATAAAATCGATTTATTCATCAGACATGCTAAGAGCAAGGCAAACAGCTGAAATCGTCGCTAGGCCTCATGGGTTGAAAGTCTTACTAAGGGAGAACTTGAGAGAGATAGATTTTGGCGATTGGGAAGGCAAGACTTACGATGAAATTGAAGCATTGGACGGTCAAAAGGTTCGCGAATGGGTAAGTAGCCCACAGGATGTTATAATACCAGGCGGGGAATTATGGCAGGATTTCAAAACCCGCGTGATCTATACCGTCAACCGGATTATCGACGAGGAAAAAGATGGAGATGTTGTCTTAGTAACGCATGGTGGTCCAATAAAACTCCTTATAAGTTACTTCTTAAGAGACGATCATGACTTCTTTAAGTCCTTCTGGCCTTCTACAGGCAGCTTACATATAGTTGATCTATCACATCAGGAACCTAAGGTAGTATTACTTAATGAGGTTTGCTATAAAAAATAAGGTCCCTGATTTGAGGGTTGCATTAATACTATGCTAAAATTCGTTTAATTACGTATTGCATAGCAAGTTTGCTTTAAATTGGGGGTCTAAGTGGACAGCTTGATAAGGCGAGGACTTGAGGATATCAAGCCATATGAGCCTGGCAGGCCAATAAGTCTTGTGGAAAAAGAGTTAGGAATAACAAAAGCAATAAAACTAGCATCAAACGAGAGTCCATACGGGCCATTTCCAGAAGTAATAGAGGCAATGAAAGCTGAACTATCAAATTTAAACAGATACCCGGATGGAGGCTCTACATTCTTAAGGGAAAAGATTGCCGAAAAACTTGACGTGCCTTTAAAGAACATAATGGTTGGGCATGGCTCGAACGAACTGTTAAGGCTAATTGCAAATGTACTTTTAAATCCTGAAGACGAGGCCGTTGCTGCCAGTCCGTCGTTTATAGTCTATCCAACCGTTGTTAAATTAATGAATGCAAAGCTAATTGAAGTACCGCTAAAAGCTCATAGGCATGACTTGCAGGCAATGTCTGATGCAATAACCAAAAGAACAAAAATAGTTTTTATCTGCAATCCAAATAATCCAACAGGTACCATTGTCACAAAAGGTGAAGTCGATAGCTTCATGGAAAGCATACCAGATAAAGTGGTTGTGGTCTTTGACGAGGCATATTACGAGCTTGTAAGGGATGAGAGCTATCCAAGCGGTTTGGATTATATAAACGGGAAGAATCCAGTAGTCGTTCTGCGAACTTTTTCAAAGGTACACGGCTTAGCTGGGTGTCGAGTTGGTTATGGAATTGCACCAGATTTTATAGTAGAGGCAGTAAACAAGGTTAGAGAGCCATTTAATGTAAACTCTGTTGGCCAGGCAGCAGCAATACGAAGTCTTGATTGCGAGGATAAAGTGGAAGAAAGAAGTCGGTTAAACTATGAGGGCTTGAGATATTTATACAGTGAATTTGAAAGGCTTGGGCTAAAATATATCCCATCTCATGCAAACTTTGTTCTGGTTGATATAGGGGTGAATGATCGCTTAGCTTCAAAAGAGCTAATGAAAAGGGGTGTAATTGTAAGGTCTGGGGATATCTTTGGATACCCAAACTATTTAAGAGTAACAGTGGGTACTCCTGACGAGAACGCAAGGTTTATTGCAGAACTTGAGGGCGTTCGAAAAACACTATTGGAAGGAGCACTTAGATGAGCGGTAAAACAAAGTTCTATATACTGCTAGGTCGGTGCAGTCTTTATTACTGTGATTGTAAGTAATTATTCATGTAGTCGCTTATTTTATTGAGCCTGTAGTTGCCTGATTTATTAGCTATTCAACCGCCGACCGCCGATATAAACGATGGGAGACGGGCAGTAACGACCGCCGACCGCCGCTTTAAATGACCGGGGGCGGGAGACGGGCAGAAAAGCAAAAGCTTGCAAGGAGTGATTTAAATGGTGATTGTAATGCGCGAAGGCGCTTCTGAGAAAGAAATAGAGGATGTGATAGCGCGGATAAAAAAAACAGGCGCTGATGTACATGTATCAAAGGGCCAGTTTCGCACTGTAATTGGCGTAATTGGTGATGAGGAAGCTGTTGCAGAACTGCCGATTGCAGGATATAGCGGTGTTGAAAATGTAATGAGGATTTTAAAGCCATATAAGTTTGCTAGCCGCGAGTTCCGGCACGAGCCAACTCTTGTAAAAGTAGGGGATGTAATCATCGGCGAGGGATACTTCAACGTAATGGCTGGGCCATGTTCTGTGGAATCAAGAGAGCAGATGCTTTCAACTGCTAAAGCTGTTAAAGAGGCCGGAGCAACGGTTTTAAGAGGCGGGGCTTTTAAACCTAGAACATCGCCATATAGTTTCCAGGGCATGGGTGTAGAGGGCTTAAAATTACTTGCTGAAGCAAGGGCAGAGTATGATATTCCAATAGTAACCGAGGTCATGGATGTTAGAGACCTTGAAGTTGTTGCCGAGTATGCAGATATTATTCAAATAGGCGCAAGAAACTCGCAGAACTTTCTTTTATTAAAAGAAGTTGGAATGCTTAAAACACCTGTGCTTCTTAAGCGAGGGTTGGGCAACACTGTCGAGGAGCTGTTAATGTCTGCTGAGTATATTATAAAGGGCGGCAATACAAACATTATACTCTGTGAACGCGGCATTAGGACATTTGAGACGTATACAAGAAATACGCTTGATATAAGTGCAGTTCCATTAATCAAGGAATTAAGCCATCTTCCGGTAATTGTAGATCCAAGCCATGCAACAGGGAAGAGAAGTTTGGTTGAGCCTCTATCGCTCGCAGCACTAGCAGCAGGTGCAGATGGGGTTATGATCGAGGTACATCCAGACCCACAAAATGCGCTATGTGATGGTCCACAGTCGCTTACTTTCGAACAGTTCGATTCATTAATGGCAAAAGTCAAAGCCGTTGCCGGTTCCTTTAACAAGATGTTGAGGTTAACTGTCTAATGAAAAAGGTCATCTCAGTAATAGGAATGGGCCTTATAGGTGGCTCGCTGGCAGCTGCTTTTAAACAGCAATCAGATGATTATTATATTATAGGCTTTAACCACAACTTGGAATCAGCACATGAAGCTTTAAATATGGGAATAATTGACAGGGTAGCTGAGACTGTTAAGGATGCTGTTGCTGAAGCGGATGTAATATTTATAGCAATACCTGTTAAAATGATTACCGAATATGCTATTCAAGCGGCCAGGTATGCCAAGCATGGTGCCATAATAACCGATGTTGGAAGCACAAAGGCTAGCATTGTAGCAAGTATTGAACCTCAAATGCCTGACGGCATACACTTCATAGGTGGCCATCCCATGGCCGGTTCGGAGAAATCTGGGGTAAAAGCTGCGAGCCCAACACTTTTTAAAAATGCGCACTATCTACTCACGCCAACCGAAAAGACAAGCATGACCGCGTATAAAAACCTGCATTCGATGCTAACATCAATTGGGGCAAATGTTGTAGCAATTGATCCTCAAAAGCATGATCAGGCAGTTGCAGTGATAAGCCATCTGCCGCATATGGTTGCGGCTGTTCTGATGAATCTTGCAAGCAAGGAAGCAAATCATACGCAAAATATCCTAATGCTTGCAGCGGGCGGTTTTAAAGACACGACAAGGATTGCTGCTGGAAGCCCTCGGATGTGGATAGACATATGCCTGGAAAATAAAGATGCAATCATATATTCGATAGATCAGATGATTGATATGCTTAGCAGTTTGAGACACATAATTGAGGAAGAGGATAGAGATGGAATAAAAGGATTTCTCGAACAAGCACAGAAAGCAAGGCTCAACCTGCCTTCTGTTTTAGGTAAGGATATTGGGAGGCTTTATGAGCTTTATATACCAGTTCCTGATAAACCAGGTGTAATAAGTGACATAACACTTACGGTGGGTCAGCTAGGAATAAATATAGAAGATATTGAGATACTACATGCGACTGAAAGTTATGGCACGCTTAGGCTTGCAATTCCAGAGAAGGAAAATGCTGATAAAGCTGCAAGGGCACTTTCTCAAAAAGGGTATGAGGTTGATTTAAGGACACAAGGATAAAATAAAGGTTCAGGGTCCAGGGGCCAGGGTCTAGGGTAAAAACGACCGCCGACAATAAATTCAAAATTCAAAATTCAAAATTATCACCCTCCCCTAGCCCCTCCCCTCAAGGGAGGGGAAATAC
>JASEIR010000126.1 GCA_030017355.1 Actinomycetota bacterium | reverse complement strand
CGGCCGATACAAGCTCTCGATAGAAACTAAAGCGCTACCGAAGCAAACTAAAGCATAAATCCATTAACAAGCCCAATATATTTTTAACGAGCGCGTGCCAATGCTGCTAAGCTCTTACACAATACAAAGACCATTATACTGCCTGCACCCTCTTAACCTCAGGAACCATCTCTTTTAGTATCTGCTCTACGTAGTTCGTCAAGGTCATCTGTGACATCGGGCATCCCGCGCACGCACCCTGTAGCCTAACCTGGACAACACCATCATCGGTCACGTCGACAAGTTCGATATCACCGCCGTCTGCCTGGAGTCCCGGTCTAATGCGTCCAAGTGCTGCTTCTACCTTATCTCGCAATTTACATTCACCTCCTGGACATTGCTAGAAACTATCCTACCACATATATCACTCATGATATACAGAATTACATCGGCAGCACAGATACTGTTACTATAATCGCGTAAAAATTGATATACTACTACTAGGCATTGTTTTATGCTTTACCAACCGAATAAACCGTGCTTAAGTTATAAGCATCGTTTTAAGCAATAGGATAGCTACGGAATTGCAGCAGTTTTGATAGTATTAAGAGAAGCAGTGGAGGCTACTGATTTGGGGTTTATTCTTGGGAAGAAGTTCTTAGTTATAATTGCCATAGCAACAATCGTAATTATGGGAGCAGCCGGCTTCTTTGTATATGGAATGGTCAGTGACCTTCCAGATATTGGTGACGTTAAAAGCGTCATTAAAAGCCAGACCACCTACATTTATGCTGCGGATGGAACAGTTATTACCAAGCTTTTTCATGAGAACAGAACAATCGTGCCTCTCAAACAGATTTCCCCAACGCTCCAAGATGCAGTAATAGCTGTTGAAGACCAGCGCTTTTATGAGCATAAGGGCGTTGATTATATACGCATTATCGGGTCACTTATTAAGGATATAAGGTCAGGCGAATTTTCTCAGGGCGGCTCAACAATTACCCAGCAATATGTTAAAACCGCTTATTTTAGCCCCGAAAAAACCATATCAAGAAAGATTAAAGAAGCGTTTCTAGCAATGAAATTAGAGCGCAACTACAACAAGCAGCAGATTTTGGAGAAATATTTGAACTCGATTTATTTTGGGAACGGCGCCTATGGCATCGAAGCAGCTAGCCAATCCTATTTTGGAATTCCAGCGAGTAAGCTTAATCTTGAACAAAGCGCACTGCTTGCAGGCATAATTAGAAGTCCAGAAGGCTGCAATCCTTATAAATACCCTATCGAGGCTCTTAAAAGGCGCAATTTAGTGCTTGACATGATGGTCAATCAAAAGAAAATAACGGCTGAGCAAGCAAGGGTGGCAAAATCTCGTCCGCTGGCGCTTCAGCCAAAAGCGCAGCATTACGTTGGTATTGCGCCATATTTCGTGGAGTGGATAAAAGCGGAATTAAAAACCCTCGGCTTCAATGAGAGAGAGGTTTATTCACAGGGACTGAGGGTTTATACAACTCTTGATCCAAAAATGCAGGAAAGCGCAGAGCTTGCCTGGAAGAAGTATTTGCCAAAGCCTAAAGACCCCGATGTTGCAATCGTTGCGATAAACCCAAAAAAAGGCGCCGTAGTTGCTATGGTTGGCGGAAAAGATTTTGATAAGCAAAAATTTAATCTAGCAACTCAGGGATTTGGTAGGCAGCCCGGTTCTGCGTTTAAGCCCATAGCACTTACAGCGGCAATTATGAACGGTATCTCACCCGACGACGGTTTTGAGGCTTCCTCTCCTGCAACCTTTAACATCGGAACAAGTAAACCCTGGACAGTTCATAATTATTCTGGTGAATCAGGCTCAGGCATAATGAAACTGCGGACTGCAACAATTCGGTCTGTAAACGTTGTTTATGCAGGGCTAATCCTAAAAGTCGGAGTAAATAAAGTTATTCAAACAGCGCGAAAACTTGGTATCACAAGCGATCTAAACCAGGACCCAGCAATTGTTCTTGGCGGGCTTAAATGGGGGGTTACTCCTCTTGAGATGGCTTCTGCTTACTCAACTCTTGCAAACAATGGGGTATACAATAAGCCATTTGGTGTGCAAAAAATCGTAATGCCGGATGGCAAAGTTATCTATGAGCATGAAGATAAGCCAAGGCAAGCAGTTGACCACGAAGTTGCCTATCTTGTTACTGATATTTTAAAGGACGTTATAAGAAGCGGGACAGGGTTTAGAGCTAAAATAGGGCGGCCTGCGGCTGGCAAAACCGGCACAACTACGAATTATGTTGATGCCTGGTTCTGTGGCTATACTCCTGATTTAGCTGCTTCTGTATGGATTGGCTATAATAATCCCAATAAAACAATACCTATGACAAATGTTCATGGGATTCATGTTGCAGGCGGAACTTTCCCGGCCCAGATATGGGCAGCATTTATGAAACGAGCTCTGAAAGATGTTAAGACCCATGACTTTGATCGCCCACCCAGGGGAAGCTATGTGAGCATCACTCTTTGCGATGATACCAACCTGCTGCCCAGTGAATTTTGCCCTCGAGTAAGTCCGCATATTTTTGTTAAAAAATATAAGCCAAAGCATATTAAAACATGCGAGGTTCACCAGCCTATTACTGTGCCAAATCTTATAGGCTTGGCAGAAGCCAATGCTATCAAAGCGCTTACTGATCTAAAACTGGGCTATAGTGTTGTAAGAAAACCATCAACTGAGCCAGTAGGCCAGGTTTTCGCACAAAACCCAACAGCAGACGCCCAAGTAAAAGAAGGAACTATTGTTGAGATTTCTGTCAGCACAGGAGAAGGAAACCAATCAACACCTGGCCAGAGCGGGGTAGTCCCTAATGTCGTAGGCCTCTCTCTTGAAGAAGCTATAAACCTGCTTGATAGCAGCGGTTTTTTAGCTAGCGAGGAATACCGTTTAAGCGATGCGCCAGAAGGGCAAGTCATTGGGCAAAGGCCTCCGGCTGGATTCATTGCACAGCCAGGCTCTATAATTGTGCTGGTAGTAAGCGGATCTGCTGAGACCAATGGAAATGTTATCGTGCCAAGGGTCATAGGTAAAAGCGAGAAGCAAGCAAAAGACATCCTTGAATCAAATGGCTTTTCTGTGACCGTATATGTAGATAACAGGGCTCAAAGCATTTTAAGATATGGGCTTGGCAATGTTTCAGACCAGAATCCGGAACCAAGAACAAAAGCTAAACAGGGCTCTAAGGTAATAATCTACGTCACACCGGGCAATTAGTTTTGCCCTTCTTAAAATTTCTACCCTCTGCTAAATCTCTGCTTAAATCTTATCCTCCGCTAATTTTTGCTCTCTGCTAGCCAATCTAAAACACTTTGCTTGTAAAGCTGCGCCAGCTTGATTGTTATGGTACCGGGCCGTCCATCATCTATATTGCTTCCATTTACTTTGGTTAAAGGCATAATTTCCATCATGGAGTTTGTAAGAAACACTTCTTCCATCTTAAATAGATCGCTGGCGTGGATACTTCTCTGAATAACTTCATAGCCGGCCTGCTTAGCTAATTCAATAACAAAACCCCTTGTTATCCCAGGTAGCAAACCATCCGAGACAGGCGGGGTATAAAGCCCGCCTTCCCTTAAACAAAATATGTTGGTAAATGACCCTTCAGCAATATTTCCACGCTCGTTGACAAGAATAGCCTCGTCGTAGCCTCTGGCCATTGCTTTTCTTCTGGGCATGATTGAGGATAGATAGCTATTAGATTTTATAGTGCTGGTTATGTTGCCTGAACACCTAAAGCCAGATAATGTAATGGCAGACATGCCGTTTTCATAAAGCTGCTTATCATAGCCATCAAATGGTGTGGCAACTACAATTACGGTTGGTTCTGATCCATCCTCTTCCCCGCGCGTCACTGTCAATCTAACTCTTGCATTGATAAGCCCGTTTGCATTTAGTGTTTCCATGCAAGCGCGCTCAAGATCGGCTTTAACTATCATGCTGCCAAATTCAAGAACGTGCGCTGCTGATATTAATCTATCTAGGTGGCGATCAAGCAAAAAGATAGCGCCGCTGTATGCGCGCATAGTTTCAAAGAGACCATCACCGTGCAGAAAGCCACTGTCAAAAATACTGACCTTTGCTTTGCCTTTGTCAACAATACTGCCGTTTAGATATATTTTCATACAACCAACCCTAATGCACTAAACATCGCTCGTCCCTTATCAAGAGTTTCCTCGTATTCTGCCTTGGGATTTGAATCTGCAACTATCCCACCGCCAACCTGTAGGTAAGCTTTACTGTTTATAGCTGTAATTGTCCGTATGGCAATATTTAAATCCATCTTACCATTTGTGCTAATATAGCCAATTGACCCTGTATAAACATTTCTTCGACATGGCTCAAGTTCTTCAATAATTTCCATTGCCCTGATTTTAGGCGCACCAGTTATCGAGCCGCCCGGAAAACTAGCTTGTATTAAGTCAATCAACCCAATATCAGGCCTAAGTTTACCCACTACAGTAGATACCAGATGATGTACGGTACTATAGCTCTCAACTACCATTAAATCAGGTACTCTTATACTTCCAAACTCGCAAACCCTTCCCAGATCGTTTCTTTCAACATCAACAATCATAACGTGCTCGGCTGCGTCTTTTTCACTTTTTATAAGCTCATTTATTGATTCTTTATCCATTTGCATATCGCCGTAGCGCGGCCTTGTTCCTTTTATTGGCCGCGTCTCAACATGGCGGCCATCAACAAACATAAACCGCTCGGGAGATGAGCTTAGAATTGAGAAATCACCGTATCCCAGAAATGCAGCAAACGGCGCAGGATTTTGCTTCCTGAGCCGCTTATAAAGGCTGTAATGATCAACCATTAGATCAACAGTAAACCTTTGCGCTAGATTTACCTGGAATATATCGCCAGCACTTATATAATCTTTCGCCTTCTCGATGGCATAGGTGTACTGCTTGCGATTGAAATTTGATGATAGATTCTTGGCTATGGCTTTAGCGTTCCTACTGCTGGATAACCTACCAAGTTTAGCTGTTTGAATTTTTTGCACAAGATAATTCAGGCGTGATTTTGCCTCTCTTAATGGCCTATTAGAATGATCTAGCACAAGAGCAACTGCATATGACCTTCTTTCCTTATGATCAATAATTATCGCTTCGCTGTAAAAACCAAGGCAAATATCGGGAATGCCCTGGTCATCAATAGCTAAATTAGGTATCTTTTCAATCTGTCTATTCAAATCGTAACCAAAGTAACCAACTGCTCCTCCAGTAAACGGAAGCCATGAAAGCTCTTTATCTCCATAGGAGCAAATCTGCTTCACCGCCTCGCCAACTACCTGCAAGGGTTTACTTCTAAATCTAGTTCTTGAGTTGTTTCTTATTGATCTGTTTCTAATTATTTCTATAACTGAGCCCTTTGTCTTTATAGCCATAATTGGGTTTGCGCCCATAATTGAATATCTACCATAGCGTTCCATCTCCATGGCACTCTCAAGTAGAAAGGGCATAGAGTCTTCAGTCAAGCCCTCAAAAGCGCTTGCAGGATCATCAATATGGGCAATCTCATCCACAATCAACTTAGATCTAGAAAGTGTCATACTTGCTTTCTTTCGCTTAAACAAAAACGGGCACCCTTGGCTGGGTGCCCGCTTTATGAGCTAACATGCCAAACTCGATTATTTTTGAACTTGGTTTTATTTTATAATATCACTATCGGATAATCTTTGATATCGCAATCTCTATAATATCTTCGGCCCCTTTTGCCTTCAGCTGCGGTATCAATACATTTACGCTTGCCTTCTCAACTACAGTCTCGACTGCAAAGTAGCCAGAGTTGTAAAGCTTAGATACAGTTGGATTTTTTAGAGCCGGCAAAACCGACACCACATTTTCAAGCTTATCCTCAGGAACATTCATACTAATTAGAACCTTGCCCCTTGCCTCAATAACACCTAAAAGAAGGGTTTTTATTTCTTCAATAGCCTGTCTTTTTTCATGATTATCCCATGACTGGCGGTTGGCTATCAGGCGAGTTGTTGATTCCAGTACTGTATCGATTATCTTTAGCCTATTTCTCTTAAGGGTTTCGCCGGTTTCGGTTAAATCCACCACAAGATCGACCAGCTCAGGGATTTTTGCCTCAGTTGCACCGTAGGAGAAATATATTTTGACTGGGATACCAAGCTGCTCAAAATATCTCCTTGTTACATTTGGGAGCTCTGTACTAATACGACTTCCAACTGGAATATCCTCGGGTTTTTCGATTGGTGAATCTTCCGGGGCTGCTACAACCAGGCGCATTACTCCAGCACCAGTTTTTGCATAGGGCATATCGGCCACCTCAACAACACTTGCGCCAGATTCAAGAACCCAATCATATCCGCTTATCCCAAGGTCAAAATAGCCTTCCTCAACATACTTTGGTATTTCCTGAGGCCTTAATATCTTTACCTTGCTAATTCTTGGATCATCAATGGTCGGATTATAGCCTCGGGAATGCTTTTTTACCTCAAGGTCAGCTTGGGCAAAAAGCTGCAGCGTTTGTTCTTCAAGACTTCCCTTTGGCAAAGCTATGCTTAACATGAACAGCTCCTTAGTGATCGTTTAAGGTCATAAATAGCCCTTTATGAGATATCGACCTACCAATTAAAAATTCAAAATGCAAAATTGAAAATTAAAAATTTC
>JASEIR010000125.1 GCA_030017355.1 Actinomycetota bacterium | reverse complement strand
GTCTGCTCTTTATTTGAGATTGCCACGTCGCCCTAACGGGCTCCTCGCAATGACAGTTTTGTTCCCCTCCCTTGAGGGGAGGGGCTAGGGGAGGGTGAGCCGCTCTCCCGTCTCCGGTCTGTTCTTGTGCCCGTCTTCCGTCTCCGGTCTCCTGTTCTTCATAGCAGGATAAGTTTTAAATATAGACAAAGAGACGGATTATGTCTAGTGATAGATATCTTTTGTCTGCGGTTCCCGGTCTTTTAAAGTGGCGGTTGGATATTCGAAAATAAATAACCAGAGGCCAAATCGTTTATCAAAGCTAAGCATGCTGTTAAAAGAAGACGATAATTAGGATTGACAACATACCTTATGGGGTATAACATATACCTATAGAGGTATATTAGTATACCAATTGGCAGCTTACCCTGTGGTTTTATATAAGTTTACATAACAACAAGCCTTAAACGATAGGCTAGCTCAGGTTCTTTTGGCAAAAAGGGGCGATGGGTATGAAATTTGCAGTGTTAGTTCAGGAAGGGCCTTATCAACATCAATCATCGGATAGTGCCTATCATTTTGTGAAGGCAGCTTTAGAGAAAGGTCATGAAATTACGGGTGTGTTTTTCTATAACGATGGAGTTCTTAATGCAAACAAGCTTATAGATCCCCAGCAAGATGATCGCAATGTTCAAAAAAGATGGAGCGATCTTGCCGAGAAAGGCGTGGAATTGGTAGTATGCATAGCTGCCGCTAAGCGCAGAGGTATAAACGACGATATTTTAGCTCCAGGTTTTAAAATATCTGGGCTTGGACAACTAACTGAGATGGCTATAGAATCTGACAGGCTTGTCACCTTTGGGGCTTAAAAGAAAGGCGTGAAATTTCATGGGCAAATCGAAGAAAATCATGTTTATTATGCGGAAAGCGCCATATGGAACAATCTACCCCTTTGAAGGACTTGAGAGCGTTCTAATTATGGGAGCCTACGAACAGGATATAAGCCTTCTTTTTATTGATGATGGTGTATATACGTTAAGAAAAGGTATGGATACATCAGCTTTAGGGATTAAAAATTTTTCTCCAACTTTTAAAGCGCTTGAGGGATATGACATTAACAAGCTATACATTGATAAAGATTCTCTTGATATAAGGGGAATGACACTAGATGATTTAGTAGTCCAGCCAGAGCTTGTAGATGAGGAAATGATACCAGAACTAATCGAAGAGCAGGATGTCGTTATCCCGTTTTAGCATAAAGGAGTGGGAAATGAGAAATATGCTTCATATAATAAACAGATCGCCTTTCTATACAAAAACTGTCGATACAGTCTTAAAGTTCTCAAAAAAGGGTTCGCCAATTCTTCTAATTGAGGATGCAGCAGCAGCGGCGGCAGCAGGCAGCGCTCTGTGCGAGGCAAAGCTAGGCAATATAATGAGGGACCATCCGATTTATGCACTTAAAGAAGATTTGGAAGCAAGGGGAGTGCATAAAGTCATAGAAGGAATAAAAGTCATAGATTATGCAGGCTTTGTTGAACTTGTTGAGAAATACAACACGTGCAGTTGGGCTTGATGGCTAGGGGGAATGACGATCATCGAAAAACAGTATGCCATCAATCCTATCTCTTAGCCAAATTAAGCAAGGGTAGCAATATCTCATCTGCCTTATCGATAATTTTCTTAAAATAACCGCCAAAACTTTTCGAATTCGAGAAGAGTTCTTCCCTTAAAGACCTTATATTTTCATCGGTTATCTCAAGCGGGCTAATGGGCCCGCTAGATAGAGCTTTGTGCTCTAAAGCTAAAAGGCGTTTAGCTTTATCAAAGAACGGGATACTTAGCTCTTTAAGCTCGACCAACTTAGCGTATAAATCTACTTCACCAATATCTTCAATGATTTTGGAAAGGCTAGCAATTCTCTTGAACATAGAATAGATGGTGCAATACTCAATACCTCTAACACCACGTTGCCAATGGATTATCCATTGGTTCCTCCAAAACCATAAAGAATAATGTTTCCCAAATGAGATAAGGTCATGAGCATATCTTTCAAGCTCACTAGCAATGCTTGCGCACCTTCTAGTCATTTCTGAATTTTTAAGCGGATTGGTTTTGTAAACATTAATTTCGACGTCTTTGCTTGCAGATACGGGCCTTACTCTGCCATCTGTCAAATAGTCAAATATGTTAAGCAGCACTTTATGACCATAAGTATCTTCAGGGGTTTCGAAATGAAGATAGGAAAGGAAAACCTTGCCTTTACCAAATGTAGATTCAAGGACTGCAGGCTCGTTTTTAATACGGCAAGGATTTAGATTGGTGTTATATCTGCGCTCTAATTCATCCCAATCCATATTCGGGCTAATTTTCAAATCTGCAACGTAAGACCCATCTTCAGGAGCCCCATAGGTTGCAATGATATTGACTTTATCATCATTAAGAATAGAAAATTGGCCAGGCCACCAAGCATGGAAAGCAATGTCATCTGGGACTCCCTTCCAAATTGGATGATCTTTGATCTCTCGATGAAGCTTTATTTTGCCGCTGAAACTTGGCAATCTTACTTTAGATGGCTTTCTTGATACTGGAACGAGGGAAAGTCCATCTTTATGTTCGAGAGCAAGACCTGCACCACCGCAAAAACCAATATAGCTGCCGCCTCTCTTAACAAAATCTTTGATACGAATTTGACCTTCCTTACCTAGTGCTTTAATTTTGTTGCTAGCCCAGCCACCTGGAACAAATATGGCATCATATTTCCTGAGCGCGCCTGTTTGTATGTCAGATGAGGTAAGAAGGTCAAAATCAAGTCCGAGCTGTAAGAATACATCAAAAGCTATGAGACCCCAAAGAAATGATTCATCCCAAAAAAGAGCTATTTTTCCTGTTCTTAAAAGACGGTTGGAAGCGCTTACAGCTTTGTTTTTTTGAGCTTTATTTACGAACGTTTGTTTTTTATCCAAGGTGTACCTCTTAGCGGTGTGTTCTTAATTGAGATAAAACGACTTACTACGAAGCTACATTCTATAATTACCACGTTGTGTACAACGTGTGCAATCGGGGAGTTAATAAGAATCAGATACGGGAAATAGAAGATAAAATAAGAAAGCACTTTATATCAATAAGTTGATTGGTTGTGTAAAATTAGAACAAAGAGGTTGTAATTGTAGGCAAATTCTGCTATTTACCAGTAATGAATCAATTGTTAAAAATTCATTTGAAAGGGGGGATGTAAATGTCGGATATAAAGGCAGACGAGGTCTTGGATTGTCGCGGTGATGTGTGCCCAATGCCCATCCTTAAGACAAAAAAAGCAATGGATAAACTAGCATCAGGGCAAATCTTAAAGATGCAGAGCACTGATCCAGGATCAAGCAAAGACCTTTTATCGTGGTGTGAGCGCACAGGTAATGAGTTACTTAAACAAGAGCAAGTTGATGGAAGCTTTGTCTATTATGTGAAAAAGAAGTAAACAACGAACGTAAGATTCGAAGTCCAGGTAAGGCTCGCTTCTGAAGAGCTATTTCCCGGGCTTGGACTTCGGACTTACAAGCTTAGGGTCCTCAATATTCCGCATATTCCTGCTACAATGCTCGTGTGCGTCTTTATGGAACCAATCTTTAGCAAGATAACCTGTATCTAGTATCATTGCCTTTAACCATTTGAACGAAATTTTATTTGATAGGCTCTTGACAAAGACCGAAGGTGTTGATATTATCGACGTAACAATTGGCAGGATTGTCGGTTGTAACACTCTTTCCGGAAATTCTGAAATAAGTTAGGCGATGGCTGCAGGATGCCAACGTATCTATGTAGGCAACCGCGTTTAAAGTCCTCAAAAAAATAATGCCGATCGTAGTCTAATCGAATATATGGCATGAGAAGCTTGATGGGGGCTACTTTTGTTATGTGTATCGTGGTGTTTTCACGTGCGCACAAGTAAGAATGGCGAGAAAGGGGGTCTGTTTCAAGGATAATTAATTTAGCAATGGGTAATTTTTAAAAGAGTTTAAGGCTTGTGTATTAAGATTACCTAAGAGAAAGCTCCAATTTCTGTACAACATCGTAGGGAGGTAAGATATGCCCAGTTTTGTAATGAATGAGAAGTGCGACGGTTGCAAGGGTCAGGACAAAACAGCTTGCATGTACATCTGCCCCAACGACCTCATGGTTCTCGACAAAGAGAGAATGAAGGCCTACAACCAAGAGCCAGAGCAGTGCTGGGAGTGCTATAACTGCGTAAAAATTTGCCCGCAGCAAGCTATCGAGATTAGGACTTATGCAGACTTTGCTCCTCTTGGCGCAAGCACAATCCCGATGAGGGGTACCGACTCCATTATGTGGACAATTAAGTTTAGAAATGGCGTCATCAAAAGGTTTAAATTCCCAATCAGGCTAACACCGGAGGGTTCAATTAATCCGTATGCTGGGAAACCCGAGCCTAATTATGACGACATAAAGAAACCCGGTCTGTTTACCCAGACGGCTGACCAATTAGTAGTAAAGTAAGGGGGAGACCATGGAGAAAGAAGTAAACAACTTCCAGTATGTTGCAAAGCCAGAAGTTGTAGAGATCGATACCGATATCCTAATTATCGGTGGAGGTATGGCCGGTTGCGGTGCTGCTTTTGAAGCTTGCCGCTGGGCAAACCCAAAAGGCCTCAAGGTAGTTATGCTTGATAAGGCTGCGGTCGATAGAAGCGGTTCCGTTGCTATGGGCCTCTCAGCGATCAATACATACATTGGCGAGAACAGCATTGAAGATTACGTAAGGTATGTAAGAAGCGACCTAATGGGCATCATCAGAGAAGATCTGGTTTATGACCTTGGTAGAGTTGTCGATGACTCAGTTAAGCTCTTTGAGGAGTGGGGTCTTCCAATATGGAAGAAAGGTGACGACGGCTTTTCATTAGACGGTTTCCAGGCACGCGATGCCGGCAAACCATTGTTAAAAGACGGAGGAGAGCCAGTTAGGTCAGGTAAATGGCAGATTATGATCAATGGTGAGTCCTACAAGGTTATCGTTGCAGAAGCTGCAAAAGCTGCACTAGAGACCAACAGACAGGCAACCGGCATGGACCAAAATCTCTATGAGAGGGTTTTTGTTACAAGGCTTCTTCTCGATGCAAACGAGCCAAACAGGGTTGCTGGCGCAATAGGCTTTAGCGTAAGAGAAGACAAAGTATACGTTGTTAGATGCAACGCTGCGCTTATTGCGACCGGTGGCGCCGTTAATGTATTTAGGCCAAGGTCAGTTGGTGAAGGCTTAGGCCGTACATGGTTTGGTGTATGGAATGCCGGATCAGGCTACGCAATGGGTACGCAGGCTGGTGCAGAGCTAACTCTCATGGAGAACCGTTTCGTCCCAATGAGATTCAAAGATGGCTATGGTCCAGTTGGTGCGTGGTTCCTATTCTTTAAAGCAAAAGCTACAAATGCCATTGGCGAAGATTACTGCGAAAAGTATGCAGATAACTGCAAAGAGATGTATGCACCATATCATGAGCCAATGACAACTGCTCTAAGAAACCACTGTGCAATGATGGACCTAAAAGCAGGATTTGGTCCAATTTTGATGCACACTGATCAGGCAATGGCAGAGCTTGCTAAGACAATGGATCCAAAGAGGATCAAGCATCTAGAAGCAGAGGCATGGGAAGATTTCCTCGATATGAGTATTTCACAGGCAGCGCTTTGGGCTGCAAACAATATCGAGCCGGATAAGAAACCATCCGAGATTATGCCTTCTGAGCCTTATTTACTTGGCTCGCATGCTGGTTGTGCAGGCTTCTGGGTAAGTGGCCCTGGAGATATTCCGGGTACACCTGCTGAGTGGTCTTGGGGTTACAACAGGATGTCAACCGTAAACGGTCTCTTCATGGCTGGCGATAATGTGGGTGCATCTGGTCATAAGTTCTCCTCAGGTTCGCATGCTGAGGGCAGGATTGCAGGAAAATCAATGGTTGCTTGGTGTTTAGATCATCCAGACTATAAGCCGGCAGTAAAAGAGAGCGTTGATGAACTTGTAGCTGAGATATATGCTCCAAGGGAGCTCTACGAGAAATATCATGGATACACAACCGCACCTCATGAAGTTGATATCAACCCGCATTACATTGGACCAAGGATGCTGCAGTTCAGGCTAATGAAGATTGCAGACGAGTATGTTGGCGGTGTTTCGACCTGGTATACAACCAGCAAGACCATGCTTGAGGCAGGTCTTGAGAAGCTAGCTATGCTTAAAGAGGATGCCTCACGGATGGCTGCAAAGAACCTTCACGAGCTGCTGCGTTGCTGGGAGAACTACCACAGGATTTGGGCAATGGAAGCTCACGCACGCCACATCCTGTTCAGGGAAGAAACCAGGTATCCTGGTTACTATTACAGGGGCGACTTCCCGAAGATCGACGATGCCAATTGGAAGTGCTTCAATAACTCGAAGTACAATCCAGAGACAGGCGAGTGGGTCAACTTCAAGAGGGATTACGTCCAAATCATACCGTAATGGTTCAAGGCAAAACTCCAGGCGCCACAAGGCGCCTGGAGATATTTTTTTAAGGGTAGGTTTTTCAGAAGCGGCGATCGACCACTGACCGCTACCAAAGACAGGGTCGAGGGTTCAGGGACTAAGAAATTCAAAATTCAAAATTCAAAATCAAGGCCCTTAAAAGGGCCGCAGTCCTGAGCGATAGCGAAGGATCTAAAAAATTCAAAATTAAACAGTCATACTCTTAGTAGAAAAAATAACACTTAGCAGA
>JASEIR010000124.1 GCA_030017355.1 Actinomycetota bacterium | reverse complement strand
ACGTTCCTCCGATTTAACCGATTCTTATAAGAATCGGTTAAATCGGAGGAACGTCCCCTGGTCCGGGTGGAGGCAGTCGCTATGCGACACCGATTTAGTCAGCAAGTGGTGCTGGCTTAGTCGGTAGATAGATGACGGGATAAAACAGAATGGGAGTTACGGTTTCCCCACCTTTTTATTTTTGAATGAGCAGTATGAGGGTAATCTTTACGTCATAGCAGCGATTAAGTCCTGCATCACCGCAATGGTTTAAAACCAAAAGTCAAGTTTTTAAGAAGCCAGATAGCTTCTACATCCCTTTTTGCTTCTCTCTCTAGCCATCAGGTTAGGGATACAGTTTGGGTACTTGTGCTCGTCCCTTTTATGCATCCCCTATGGGCAGCTTCGCTTTCAGCTCGGGTCAGGATAAAGAAGAGGCGAAGGCAGCAGTGCTTAACAAGGCAGTAGTGCTTAACGAGGTGAAGTTTAATAAGTGAAGTTTAATAAGTGAAGTTTAATAAGTGAAGAACGTCCCTTTACTCCGCTCTGGTGGGAGGGTGCTTTAGAGAGCAACTGTCACATACGTGCCTTGTCTCTGTTTGCTTCTTAGCGCCAAAAAGCTAGTCATAGATGCGAATTTGTAGGTCTGTGCCTGTTAGAGACTGTCCTGCTAGACTTTGTTCACTTTATGTATTCAATTAAGCGGTCTCGATGGAAAATGCTTACAATAAAGCGCAGCAGTAATGCATCAATAATAAGAAGGATTAGACCCATAAGGAAGACTATCGGCGTGCTGAGATACATTACGCCGCTTACTTGGCCAAAGGTAATTAAGATAATTGGTAAAACCACTGCTCCCGCGATTGAGTTGGCCTCTTGGTAGCCCCTTACCCTTGCAGATATTATAACTACCATCCCTATAACTAAGAACGACAGCATAGGAACAAGCCAGAGAATCATAATCCACCAGTTAAGAGTAGGGAAGAATAAGCGGTTGAAAACAGGATAAGCCAAGATGTTTACGACTGCTGAATAGATTATAAACCCAGCCCAGGATATCCCAATGGCCGGTATAAGTGAGGCCATAGCCTTACCAAATATCAACTCCGTATCGGTAACTGGCGTATATAAAATCCCCTCTAGCGTTTTTCTCTCTTTTTCGCCTGCAAAGCTATTGGCTGAAATCATCGTTGAGACCATCATGGGAATGATTAGGAAAAGTGGGGCTAGAAGGTAGACAGTGGAAAAGTAGATGACCTTCTGGGCGTCATTAAAATGAGTTAATTGCTGGATAAGCGCTGGAGGAAATTTCTCTACCATTTTTGTTAATTCGCTGGCGCCTCCGTAGCGCGTGGAAAGGATAATAACAGTCGGCATGAGCCCAATAAAAATCAGGGAGACTATTGCCATCGGCCAGATACTCTGCCCAGTGCTTAACACTTCTTTTATATCTTTGCGCGTTACAGCAAATGCTCTTTGCCAGTTCATCGTTTAAATATCCTTAATTATTGCAAGATACGCATCTTGCAGGGATGGCGTGTCCTCGGCTATTCCGTAGATATTAATATCTAGCCTAGCTAGTGATCTGACAAGCTCAGGTATCGAATCTCTACCTTTAACCTTAATCCTGATCCCATCAACTGATTGTTTAATATCCTGAACTTGGTCAAACTCTGATAGCTGTTTTACCAGCAGGGAAGTATCTATGCTGTTGCCAGAATTACCGGGCGCGAAACCAGAATTATCTGGCGCTAGCTTGACAGAGACCCAGCAGTCAGTAAAGACTTGGCGGGCCAGCTCTTGAGGCGATCCGTATGCTCTGATTTTACCCTCAGCAAGGATTGCCACGGCGTCGCATATCGACTCTATTTCTTCAAGGCGGTGTGATGCTATAAAAAATGTCTTTGAACTATCGCTACTTAACTCTTTTATATATTGAAGGAGTTCATAAGAGGCCTCCGGGTCTAGGCCGGCAGTAGGCTCATCTAGGTAGACGAGCTCAGGATCGCCCATTAGTGCTCTAGCAATAGATAGCTTTTGCTTCATTCCTTTGCTGTATGCCTCTACTTTATCACCCGATCTATCCTGCAGCCCGAATCGCTCAAGAAGCTCTTTAGCCCGTTTAAAGGACTCATTATTTGATAGCCCGTACAATTTGCCGAACAAAAGAAGGTTTTCGATCGCGGTTAGTCTTTCATAAAGATTGCAATCAGATAAAACACCAACCCTTTGTCGGATGCTTTGAGTTTCGTTATATAGGTCAAAACCGAGGATATTAATATTTCCTGCGCTTGATGGTTTTACCAGGCCATTGAGTATGCGAACGGTTGTAGTTTTACCAGCCCCATTTGGCCCAAGAAGACCAAAAACAGAACCCCTGTCAACAGAAAGGCTTATCTGGTCAAGAGCAACTATTTCCTCAAAACTTTTGCTGATATTTTCAGCTTCGATAGCAAGTTTACTCATTTCTCAAAAATTATATCTTTTATGGTTTGGGATGGAAACAAATAAAAAGCTAAGTTGCTTTAGAGCCTGTAAAGCTGAAGCCGCTGCCAGGCCAGGTGGACTCATGAGTACTCCAGGCATTTGCTTGCTAAAATACCCGAGACTTGCACTGTAATTGCACTGTAATTGTTTAAGTGATAGGCTTTCCTACTAATGGGGCCTCTACGGAGCCTGTACGGAGCCTGCTACGGAGTCTCCTGGACGCGGGGGCCAATAGAGCCAGCTACGCGGGGCCTATATAGGCCAGCTACGGGGCCTATATAGGCCAGCTACACGGGGCCTGTTTTTTAAGATTGTGGATCTCCTCGATATGTATTTTGGCAGTTACTTCTGCTTTTGCTCAAGCATCAAAACTTTTTCATTGTAAAGTTCATGGATTAGGCTGCTATCGAATTTGTAAAAGGCCTCAAACATATGGCTACGTTCATCCTCACTCAAGTACTCTATTGATATAGGGAAGAAATGCTTATCTTCTTTTTCGATATGCGCCGGATAAAACGTACTAAGTGTGCTCATTGTCCGTGTAATATCCGAAAAAGCCTTATTATCTTCACGCTCATATCGCCCCTTGGCTTCAAGAAGTTCTTTGAGGACTCTTCGCACAAAGATGTGCTCATATATTAGCTCATCCATCATAGCCCTATGTTCAGGCAGAAGTGGTTTTGCCTCTAACTCACCAAAAAGGATGTGCTCTTCCTTGCCGTGATGACAGAAATCCGTATAGACCCTAAAAAAATCGACGGCAATCTCAATAAATCCTAGGTCTACCTGCTTTGTAGCTTGTACTCTTGAAAATTCATGATTAAGCAGTGTTACCATCCGCTCAATTAATCTGTGCTCCGACATCAATTGTTCAGTTGGCAACATGTAATTATCCCCTTTTGAAGCATATTTACCTTTTTATCCTCTTTCCAATCTTGTTTTCTTTCCAAAACTAATTATGGATATGCTTAGAGCGAGATAGTGATATTTCTAGTGTTATCTCCTCTCTTGGCGTCTCTCCTTTTCTAGGCCAAGCAATTCTTAGTAAATGCCTTTACCGGTAAAATATTTTTTTAAGTTTGCATAATACGCGTTGATTTTGGGTAGGTACTAACAAGGCAATGATTGCAGGCAGCATATAAAAAGTACAATGCGGCAGAAAGTTTGTTTGCTGGTAAGGGCGGTAGGTTTTACAAAAGAAAGGGAAAACCATTCGGTAGGAGAGCCTAGCAGGAGAACTGTTCGGTGGGAACTTGAGAGGAAATCTACCCGATAAGAAAGGTTAACGTATGAGCGGTTTTTCATTTACAGTAGATGTAGAAAACGAGCACAAATTGATTATAAAACCCAAGGGTTCACTTGATTTTCATACTGTAGGAATATTAAAGCAAGCTATTTACCCATTGGCTGTGAATGAGGACATTGCAGATATCACTTTTGATTATTCAGAGGTTGATTATTCAGATAGCTCCGCATTTGGCCTTCTCCTTAAGCTTAGCCGGACGGTGGATGGAGAGGTGATCGTAATCAATGCACGCCCGTCTCTAAAACGAGTTTTTCGTATGGCCGGGTTTGATACGCTCTTTTTTAAGGATAAAGACCGTGATTATATCGCATAATTTAAATCTTTATCGCTGCTTAAGAGACAAGTCTATTGCGGCATAAAAGAAGAAAACCAGAACATCGTTTTTTATGTTCGGTTTTCCGGGATTTTGCGAGTTAATAGGTCAATTAGCAAAATCCTACGTTCCAATTTCGACACCTCGACTATTCGATATACCAGAGTTAATAAGTCAATTAGCAAAATCCTGCGTACACATGTAGCCGTAGGGACCAGCTTTAACTATACCTATTCCGACGCGTCCGTAATTTGGCTCTAGAATGTTGGCTCTATGCCCAGGGCTACCCATCAACCCATTATGGGCTAGATCAATATCTAAGGCATACGCAATGTTTTCTCCAGCCATAAGATAGAAGACATCGCCTGCCTCAAGCCTATCGTCCAAAGCGCCGGCACTTGGAGATACATGGTCAAAGTAATTATTTTCTACCATATCCAAGCTATGATCTCGGGCAACTTTTCTTAGGTCTAAATCCAGCACCAAAAGTCCCAAGCCTCTCATCCCCCGCTCACGGTTTATGAGTCTTAACATATATGCCTCGGCAGCTTGATCGAATTGGGTTTTAGTATCGGTGGGTATGTTGGGTTTCCATGGTGTTTCGTCTTCTTTATCTTTTGTGGTTGTTACGAAACCTATTGTATCAACAACAGCTCTGCCTGCAATTTGCTCTACCTCAGGCTCGACGACCGCCGCAATCTTTACGATCTGGCTACCAATAGCAGATTCAGTAATTTGGGTTTTGATGTAGTTGCTTATTGGGAACCAACAAAACATGCCAAGCAGGATAAAAAGCCATACTAGTCCGCCTATAGCTGTTGGTAGGATACCAGCAATTCGATCAAACTTAACTGCATGATGACCTATAAGGATCTTTGATATATGCGGGTGGATAAAGCGGATTGAAATCATACTTAATATTAAGTGAGCAAGACTGAAAGATAGAGCAAAGGAAAATAAGTTGGCAAGAGATTTTGAGAGTCCAAATGTGTTATTTGCATATGCACTAAGAAATGGATACGTCTTAAAGGCCAGATAAATCGATAGAAAAAATAGTAGAAGGTCGACAATAGAAACTAAAAATCCTCTCCTGTAGCCATGCAACACCCAAAGAACAAGAAATGCTGCTATAAATAAGTCAATTAGATTAAAGCCACACATATGAGCTCCTCGGACATTGTCCTTCTAACATATTCCCTTTCTAGCCTGAGGTTAGCGCGAGGGTGCGAGGTTAATCCAAGGAGGGGATTAGGGTAAAAATGTCTTTTGAAAGATAGCTAAGGATATGGTATCTGGCTGAATGGCTATTATATGCCCAAGTCAGGCTGGTTAATTAGCTCAACACGCCGCTTATCGGTAAGTACGCCAAGCAAATCAGCAATTTGGCGGGCATTTTGTATGGGGTATGTATTCATGCAGTTGTTAAACATAATGTTGATCTGATCTGTTTTACTTGCAAGATTTTTAATCTTGGGAACCCACTCTTTGAGCTCTTCAATTGTATATAGATAATCAAACCGCTCAGCAACAGAAGCGTTTTTTCTAAACCAATTTTTTATGTTGCGGCCATGGAATCGCACGTAGGCGATATTAGTTGTGGCCTCAGCAATCGGTGGTATGGTCGAACCTGAAGGAAATTGCGGCTCATCAACTGAAACATAAACAAGATCATGCTTTTGCAAGAATTGTAGGGTATCGCTTAGCTGGTCCTTGCTAGTCCAGCTATTATGGCGAAATTCAATTGCTAGTTGATAATCCCTCATCCATTCCTTGCACAGGCGGATATAATCTTTGTTCTCGTTATTTTTAGCGAAATGCGGCGGATATTGAAACAAAACCAACCCCAATTTGCCGGCAAGTTTTAACGGATAAAGTGCTCTATAAAACATATCAAAAGCTTGATTTAACATCTCAATGGGTGGGTCTTCTACGTATGGTAATTTATAGTCCGGTGGCAGGTGCATGGAAAGCGCGCGCCCAAGCCGGTTGGTCTGCACGCGATGTTTTGTCATTAAACCAAAAGCTTTAAAGTGAAAGATAAAATCATCTGGAGTGCGTTGGTCAAACAGCAATGAATTTCTTTCTGAAGGAAGGGCGTAGTAGCTGCTGTCTATCTCAACAGCATTAAAATGCTGCGCATAAAAAGCAATTCGTTCGGAAGGATCTATTCCTTTTGGGTAGAATGTTCCGTCAAAGCCTCTATCTGTAAAACTGCAGGTTCCGATGTAGTAATCGACCATAAAATCTCCTGATGCTAATTATAGCCCTTTCAGGGCCTTGATTTTTAATTTTTCACTTTGAATCTTGAATTTTTGAATTATTGTTGTCTCACGTCTGTTTCCTGAGAAATAAGGCGTGAGTTTCAAGAATAGGGACTGGCTTGGATGACTAACCGTGAGTTACAATTATGTTGTTTATAGATTGGAGCTAGATGAAGGCCTATCTGGATATCGAAACCTCGTTTTCAAATAGATTAACTGTAATCGGTTTGTATATCGCCAGCAGCCGAACTTTGGTTCAGATGGTAGGTGAGGCGATAACAGCCGATGGCCTGCTTGATTATCTTAGTGGCACCAAAATCATCTATACATATAACGGCAATCGGTTTGATATTCCAATGATACACCAAAATCTTGGCATAGACTTACGAAAGAGTCATGAGTCTTGTGATCTTATGTATGATTGCTGGAAAAACAATCT
>JASEIR010000123.1 GCA_030017355.1 Actinomycetota bacterium | reverse complement strand
TCCGATTTAACCGATTCTTATAAGAATCGGTTAAATCGGAGGAACGTCCCCTGCCCTATTTGAGTTGCACCCAGCCGGAAGTTTACCGCGTTTCACCCGCACCAAGTGCAACTGCACAAAGTGCGACTCGTCTCTGTGGCACTAGTCGTCAGCCCCTACCGGACTCTACCGACTCTACCTGGTGCTTCTTGCGAGATCCGCCAAGAGCAGAATCCCAGCAGGAACTGCCCTTCCTTGCGGAAGGCGGCCTGCTACACTTGATAATCAAGTGTGGGTGTGGGATGTTTCCTCTAGCTGCTTTGGCTCAAATGCCAATCATCGGCATTACACCAAAAGCAACCAGCGACGGGTCGTTTCCCCACCTAAAATATCAAAACCGTCTATCATATTTTACCATAAATTCGCTCATGTGTACTTCTCTTTGCACACAGTTTACCCAGCTCAGTGGTTTGCCCAGCTTAGCAAGCGTATAAATTATAAAACCAGGCCTTAGCAAGCGTATAAATTATAAAACCAGGCGGCAGTCTAGGTAATATAATCAATGAATAGCTGGTTTTTTATTTTTGCTGCTCAAGCCACACTTTGATCAATCAACCCATAGCTTAGCCAGTTGACTTATCCCACTGTTGCTGGTTAAATCATTAGTCCGTATGGTAAGTTTTAACAGATTGTATTGGGTAAAAGCCACAGTTATGCTAGCCATACTTGTGCCAGCTTCAATCGTGCTAGCAATAGTAATTGCCTTGCCGTTTTCAACAGCAGTTGCTATGCAGCAGGTTGCTTTAAATGAAGAACAGCTACGAACGCCGCCCGGAATTAAAATAAACGATGAGCCGCAGCCCGTCAACGACAAATATGTCAACGATGTCGCGCGTGAGATGAGCCAAAACGGAGAAAAAATTAGGCAATTACAAGCAGAGCTTACAAAACTTCAAGCAGAGCTTAATAAAACCATTGCCCAGCAAAAAGCTGCCGAAGAAAAGCTAAACCAAGCTCAGAAAAATATTAAATCGGCCCAAGTACAGCTAATAGCAGCACAACAAAAATTAAATAAAAAGAGTTTTATTTACAAAAAGCGACTTGTAAGCAATTACAAAAGAGGCAAATTGAAATTTTTAATGGTCCTCCTAGATTCGCAAAGCAAAGCTACATTCCTTGAACGTATTAAGCTCATTAATCTGATAATCGAAAACGATAAGAAGCTTACTCTTGATATCAAGAGTTTATTGAAGACAATCCCCCTGAAAATCGACGAGATTAAAATCAGCAAGAAAATTCTTCATAAGCAAAAGCTCCAATATATCGATGAAGAGAATCATGCACTTGCGGTTAAAAATAGAATTACTGTTAGAATAAAACTTGTCTCTAATGAACTAATCATGCGAAAGAAAATCTTAGCAAGATTTGAGCAAAAAAGAAAAAGGCTTGAACTTGAATATAATAAGCTTGATTCCATATCCATAGCGATCGCTAGGCAAATCCGGCGGCTTCAACAAGAAGCAATTAAGAGAAATAAAGAGCTTGGCGCAAGAGAGCAAACTTTACCACCGACCCTTAATTTTTGGTCTGCTTCAGATACCCTTACGCCTTCTAGGCAAATCTCGAGTCAGCATATCCCAGATAGCGTTACAACAAACAGTGGCTTCATCCGACCTGTCGATGGACTTATCGCTACGAGTTATGGATGGTTTTTCCATCCAATATTAAGGCATTCCCGCCTGCATTCGGGTATTGACTTTAAGGTACCACCAGGCACACCAGTTAGAGCAGCGCAGAGTGGAATAGTTATTATTGCCGGCAAGATGGGTGGATATGGTAACACTGTTGTCATTGACCATGGCAAGGGGATAGCTACTCTCTATGCGCAAAATTCTAACCTTCTGGTTCACGCTGGCCAATATGTGTCCCAAGGACAGGCCATCTCTGAATCAGGAGCAACCGGCCTGGTCACCAGCCCACATCTTCATTTCGAGGTAAGGGCAAACGGAAACCCTGTAAATCCAATGAACTGGCTGTAGGCAATCAGATGGCTTTGCCCGTCTCCGGTCTCCCGTCTGATCTTTTGCCGAACCTCACCTACAGTTCCCCGTACGTATTTCATCCCCTTGTTATTGAAACATCCTTAAGTCAAGTAAGTAAACGGCCGATTAGTTAGTAAAGCAATTATGTGCTTATAATCACAATCCATATGCCGATAAATATTTAAAAAAATAGCAAGAGTGATTTAGAAAAATAGTAAGAGTGCTGGCTCCCTTAAGAAAGCTAGCATCAAATTATTTGATATCTGTAAAGCTATATATCTGTAAAGCTATAAGACGTATAGAAGGGAAAGGAGTAAAAATGTCTTTAAGTAGAGCAAGAGAAGTTTTTTATGAAAGACCGGTGGACATCATTGCAAAAAAATTTGCCGTCGCTCTTCTTGTAACCTTTCTGGTATTATCGTTAGCTATGATAATCGACGGCAAACAGGCCAATGCGTATCCTAGCAGAAGCCCGGATGGTATCAAATGTACGCCTTGTCATACAGACGGTCGCACCGGTAAAAAAGTAACTCAAACAAAAGCTACAACAACCACAAAGACAACTAAGACAACTAAGACAACTAAGACAACCACAATAAAGACTGTTAAATCTAAGCAGCCAGCGCCAGCTGAAACCAAGATAAGTATTGCTTTTGAAGTTCCAGGAAAGAAAACAATCAATCTAAACGCCTATGGAGTTAAAGATGAGGTGCTAGTTCCAGTAAGAACGATAGCTGAAGCTCTAAATGCTAGAGTAACCAATTGGGATAGCGCCAAAAAGGCTGTTGAGATAGCTCACTACTCTGGTACTCATTTTTTGCTACCAGCAGGTAAGATAGTAGGCAACACAGCTTATGTGTCTGCTAAAGACCTTGCAGATAAACTAGGGGCAGATTTTGATGGTAAGACTTTTTCAATGAAGGGCAAAGAGGCCTCGGTTATGGCCCAATGGGCAAAGGGAAATCCTCATGATATATCCAGCTGGGGTGTAATAACTACTGATAGCCCTGTAAACCGCGATACCTGTATAGCATGCCATGATGGCCAAGGCTTTGCTAATGAGAAAACCAAACGCGCAGATTTGCCCGAAGAGTCAAGAAACAAACCAAACAGCATCGATTGCTCAGCTTGCCATAGCGATAGAGGCAGGCAGATTTCAACCAGTGGAAAGACTCCTGTTCTGGCAAATGGCTACCAAGTGCTGTCTGCTGGTAAAGGTGCTCTTTGCATAACCTGCCATAATGGCCGAAAAACTCCAGTAGCCAGCCCAAAGCCTGACTCAAATCCAGCTCCGCATCGCGGTATGCAGGCTGACATATTATTTGGGTTCGGTGGCTACAGCTTTGGGCTTGACTTCCCAACCTCACCTCATGGTGCTAACCCGGATACATGCGTTGGCTGCCATATGGCATCGCGTGGTACCGCTAAAAATCACACATTTAAGATAGAAGATGCTACTGCAGCTTGCGGTTCATGTCATCCAGGTCTTAAGACTATTAATCGTCCGGCACTTGGTGATTACGACGGCGATAAGGTCATTGAAGGCATCCAGGACGAGGTAAGAGGACTCATTGCCTTACTTGAGAAAGCAATCGAGGAAGCAGTTCCAACAGGCCACATGCATGAAAGCCATGGTCAAGTATATTTTGTTGACAAAACCGATGAGACAAAGATGGTTAATGTTGCGCCTGAAATCTACTGGGCTGCTTGGAATTTAATTGCTGTAGAAAATGATGGCAGTTATGGAATTCATAACCCAGCCTATGTTGTAAGTTTGCTTCAGAAGACCTACAAGCAGGTAACCGGAAAGAATGTCCCAAACGCAACCTTGCGATAACTGAGGGAGTTAAAAGGGGAGGCTCTAAAGGCCTCCCTTTTTAATTGTGTGTTTAACCGCTGTCCTTATACTAAATTGATTTCAAACTGTGGCAATTACGAAACCTTCCATTTGCCTTCCGGATTTTTCCTCGCCATCTCAAGTAAAGTGGCTAAAATACTAAGCATTCTCTCTGCTAACAATGTCTGGCCGTCTTCGCCATTTGTTTTAATATTACCAATGGCCTTCTCAAGCATTGGTATTGTCTCTTGGCCAGTCTTACCATGCAAATCCTTGAATCTAACATATTTATCGTAACTTGCGCCAACAATATCACCAATCAATATACCCGAGATCCTTCCATCTGGCTCATCTATCATTATTCTCATTCTAGCCTCCGCACATATTTGCTAGTTTCTACCTTTTTATTATAACGCACGGCATAAAGTATCAAGAGCCACCTGCCTGTCTTGATTGCCATAATAGACAATCAACTGTTGGCTTTGAGCCTGATAAAGGCCGAGTTTATAAGAATCAAGGCAAGCTGTAGGTACGGCTTGAGTGGGAATGCAACACTTCTGTTGCTTAATTTAGAAGAATAGCTTAATATCAAATAAACCAACCGTAAGGAGCAGCCATGATCCTTAAGATTATCTACACTATATTCCTTGGGACATTACTGGTAATATTTGTAGGCGTTGGAATTGAGACTTTTTATCCTGAACCTAAATACCCCACCTACCCTGTAATTGCAGAAGAGCCTGCCTTTAGCAGTGGTTCCCCGTCAACACAAAAAGAAAGAGAGGCTAGGATAAGAGAAGAACAAGCCAAACTAGAAAAGCAAGACAGAGAGTTTAGGAATAAACTGGGAGCATATAATAGCGTTGTGTTTCTCATTTCACTAGCATTTGCAATATCTTTTTTGATTGTTAGCCTCCTGCTTGCCGATAAGCTGATGGTGATTGCTGATGGCCTCCTACTTGGCGGAATGCTCACCCTCATATATTCAGTCGGCCGCGGCATGATGGCCAGCGACAAATTCAGGTTCACAGCTTTATCGATTAGCTTGGTAATTGCTCTTTTACTAGGATACATTAAGTTCATCCATCCATTGAAAGAAAAGCCCCCATCTGCAGTTATTTAGTCAAAGCTTTCTTTATTTTTTGCATATCGCTACCCTTAATATTGCCACTTTCAAGCATTAGAGATAATGCGTATGCTGTATTTCCTTCTAACACCTTATCAACCACTCTTCCAATCATATAAGCAGCTATTTCCTCTTTACTAACGTTTGGTGTATATATGAAGGCTGGGGTGAAGGCTGGGGTTCGTCTTTCTTGCTTCAAAATCCCCTTGTTTGCTAAGCGACTCATAACAGTCATGATTGTTGTATATGCTAATGCGTAGCCATCGTTATTGCTTTGGCTCTGGCTTGCACTGCCATATTGGCGGCACCACTTGCAAATCATAGACTCTGTTATATTATGATCTCTAGTAGCTTGAACCAGCGGTTTTTCCCTTGCAATTTCGTCCAAAACCTTAAGTTTAAAATCCTTCGAAAATCTGCGCCGCTTCAAGGCCTAACATCCTTTTCTTGTATGTTGATATACTTGTATGCCAGAAACGCATTAATTGTCCAAAGCAAGTTAGCTTTATCATATTAAAAAATAGTAGTGACTTGCCACTGATTTTACTGCGATTGCTAAGGTGAAGATAATATGTTACCTGAGGCAGATTATGGTTCAAGATTCATTCGTTTGGTTATTAACAACATGATAGCATATCTGGCCTTAAAGCCATAGTTCAAATTAAATGCTATCGCATTTTCCTAGGAAGACTGATATTATTCATTATTATGGCCGAGCATATACTAGCTTCGTTGGCTCAAATAATCACGGGACTTATTAAAGATATGGGTTATTTTGGGATAACAATCCTTATGGCGCTTGAGAGCGCTTGCATTCCGGTCCCCTCGGAACTAGTGATGCCATTTGCCGGTTACATGGTCTCTGCTGGAGCTTTTGGTTTCTGGCAAATCGTTCTTTGGGGAACCATCGGCCAAACCATCGGATCAATAATTACCTTTTGGATAGGTGCAACCGGAGGAAGGTCTTTACTAGAAAAATACGGTAAGTATTTACTGATCAGGACAGACCATATCCACCACGCCGACAGATGGTTTGAAAGATACGGGCACAAAGTTGTCTTTTTTGGAAGGCTTGTTCCAATAATTCGAACCTTTATTTCTCTACCTGCTGGAATGTCAAAGATGTCTTTTGCTAAATTTGTGCTCTACTCCGTAATAGGAATCATACCTTGGACTGCCATGCTAGCTTACCTGGGATTTTACCTGGGAGAGAACTGGTACATCCTAAAAACTTATTTTCACGGGGCTGACGTGATTATTGCCGTCGCCATTGTCGGATGTATCGCATACATCCTTTATAACAAAGCTAGGAAGTAAGCGTTCTGCTTCTGCTTCTACTTCTGCTTCTACTTCTACTTCTATTGCGGCCTCCCAAACCTTCCAATTTGAACATTGCTGGCAGCAACACTTCCATCAGAGTTCTCGGTTCCTATAACCATAACTCTTTCACCTTTCTTCAGGTCATCCTTGCTGCCAGTTGCAGATTTGTGAATCTGTGTGTTCTTGGAGAGCATAATTATCTTTGTGCTTCCATCCTGGAGTTTAATAGTTATGCTCGTATCATCTTTCTCTATAATATCGCCAGCAAAAGGTCTTCCCTGTCCTTGACTGAAAAACCGCTCTCGCCCATTCTGACCGCCTGCACCTTGGCCAAACATAGCACGGAATTGTTCCCGCTGAGCTTCAAAGCTAGGCGTTTGCGATTTCTGATACGTCATGCCACCATAGAAACCTCCTCCCCCAAAAACTAAAGCTACAATAACCAGAGCTACGATATTTTTCACGTTATCAACCTCTCTTCCTGAAAGTTTTACTCTTGAAAATTTTATTCAAAGCGCAATGCTTCTATCGGCGAAAGATTTGCTGCTTTCTGTGCCGGGTATAAACCAAAGATAATCCCAATAGCCCCTGAGACACCAATAGAGAGCGCTATTGAAGATACTGCTATTGTAAACGGCAAACCCATAAGATTAGCAACAACATATGACAATAGGATGCCAAGGACCATACCTATAACGCCACCAACAAGCGTTAGTATTAGTACCTCAACCAAGA
>JASEIR010000122.1 GCA_030017355.1 Actinomycetota bacterium | reverse complement strand
GTTATTTTTTCTACTAAGAGTACGACTGTTTAATTTTGAATTTTTAATTTTTAATTTTGAATTATTTGGTCGGCGGTCGTTTCTATGCTGCGACGCCGCGACCCAAACTTGTTATATACTCCGATACAAGAAAGCACAATGATTGCATATCGGCATTCTTTCGAGCTGAGAATATGTTATTGCTGATCGCTATCGACTCGTCTGATAGCGATGCTCCAGCGTTTTCCAGCTGCTCCTTTAGTTCAGGTGGTGCTGCAATCGATTGACCCTCGACAATACCTGCTGCAATCAAAGCTATTGCAGCATCTTCAACTGAGACAATTGCCGAATTCCAGTCAGACGCGTTCATTAGGGCAGTTTTTGCAGCTAGATCGCCTCTTATCGCATTTGCTGTAACACCATCAGCTACAACCAGAACATCAAATCGCTGTTCAGCTGCCTCAGCAAAGGACATGTCGCTATAGGTATTGACCCGACCTTGCATGTCACGGATTTCGTCGTCTGCGTGAAAGCTAGCAATCCTAGTTGATGCGTTTAAATTCCCAAAACATAGCCATAGGGGCTCGAAAGATTCAGAATCAAAGCCATCTACAGCCAAAAAAAGCACAAATTTGTTCATCATATCTGCCATTTTGATTACCTCCCAAAACCGGGTACCTAAATTCTTTCATCACTATAAAAATTCCTCGATTTCTCTTTTTTGCCGTTTAGGGAGGATATAAACCTATTAATTAAGGAAAGTCGCGGTTATTCTTCTAAACCTTTCACTACTTACTTAAACTATTTCTTGCTTAGCAGTATTTGCAGCTTGTCCAGTCTTAATATCGATAGACCTAAAGAAGCATGATTTATGACCAGTATGGCAAGCAACACCTATCTGTTCAACTATAACAAGCAAAGCATCGGCATCGCAATCATAGCGAATCTCATGGACATATTGAGCATGCCCGGAGGTTTCCCCTTTGCACCAATACTGCTGCCGGCTTCTACTCCAAAACCAGGTTCTTCCAGTTTCAATTGTTCTTTTAACTGCCTCGCGGTCCATATAAGCAACCATTAATACTTCGTTGGTGGTAACGTCTTGAATAATAGCCGGAATGAGGCCGTCTTTATCAAACTTTAAGCCATCTAGAATTTCCATCTACACTTTCTCCTTGAACTTATTTCTGTGCTTATTTCTACATTATGCTTATTTTGCTATGGCTTTTATTAAGCTGCACCAGGTTCACCTGGCTTCATTACCCCGGCAAGCGATTCGGTGTATTCTTTTAAAATTTCCTGCAGTGCTCTGCTAGCCGCATCAACAAACTTCGCCATCTCTCCCTCATAGGGATCAAAGCCTGCCTCAACCAGGTGCTTATCAATGATGCTTTTTATATGTACTCGCCCAATATCACGTTCAAGCACAAACCATCATCCCCCACTATGGTATGTTGATGATGATACCCATTTATAATCTCACCGGTATCCCTTGCGAGGCCATATACTCTTTTACCTCCCGTATAGAGAGTTCTCCATAGTGGAACAAAGAAGCAGCCAGCACAGCATCAGCGCCGGTCTCAAGCACAACTTCTGCAAAATGTTCTAGCTTCCCAGCGCCACCCGATGCAATAACCGGTATGTTCACAGCCCTTACAATGGCCCGGGTTAGAGGCAGGTCGTAACCATCCTTAGTACCATCCCTATTCATGCTTGTTAGCAGGATTTCGCCAGCGCCAAGTTTCTCCACCTTCTGAGCCCACTCAACAGCATCTATACCGGTTGGCACCCGCCCACCGTTTATATAAACTTCCCACTTATCCACTCCAACCCTTCTCGCATCTATTGCAACTACTATGCACTGAGAGCCATATCGCCTTGAAGTAATCCTTATCAACTCAGGATTTTTAACTGCTGCGCTGTTCATTGAAATTTTATCCGCGCCAGTTTCCAGCATCCGGCGTATATCATCGCTTGATTTTATGCCGCCACCGACTGTATACGGTATAAATACCTCCTCAGCCGTGCGGGAAGCAACCTCAAATATGGTATCACGGCCTTCATGCGAGGCTGTTATATCCAGAAACACAAGTTCATCCGCCCCTGCCTTGTCGTAGGCAGCTGCAAGTTCAACCGGGTCGCCGGCGTCTCTTAAATTCACAAAGTTCACGCCTTTAACAACCCGTCCAGCATGAACGTCTAGGCAAGGAATCACTCTAACGGTTAGCACTTTTCCACCTCGCAAGCTCGATTGCTTCTGCAAGCGTGAAATTTCCCTCGTAAAGTGCACGCCCTATAATAACCCCCTCAACACCAGAAGCTTCCAGGGGTTTTAACTGCCTGATATCGCTTAAAGTAGATACTCCGCCCGAAGCAATTACTGGAATACTAAGTTTCTGAGCAAGTTCCTCCGTTGCAAAGATATTAACCCCTTTTTGAGTACCATCGGAGAGGATATCAGTGTAAACTATTCTGCTAACACCGTAGATCTCAAGCTGCAATGCTAGATCTACAGCAAAGATATCTGTATTTTCAACCCATCCCTTTATCGACAGCTTACCCTCCCTGGCATCAAGACCTGCAACAATCTTACCTGGGTACTTTGCACAGGCCGCCTTTACAAGTTCTGGATTGGTTATTGCAGTAGTGCCAAGGATTGCTCTATCAACGCCAATCTCAAAGACCTTATCAAGGTCTTCAATCGTCCTTAGACCGCCGCCAAGCTGTACAGGAACTCTTGCTCTTTCGATAATTTCTTTAACTGAAGCGAGGTTTTGTGGTGACCCCTTAAATGCGCCATCAAGGTCAACCACGTGTAGATATTCTGCTCCTTCGTCCTGCCATTTTTCTGCCATATCAGCCGGATTATCAGCATATACCTTAACCTGGTCTACCCGACCTTGATACAGCCTGACGCATTTTCCATTCATGATGTCGATGGCCGGGTAAATTATCATTTGCATAGCCTCCCAAAGTTCTCAAGCACTTTAAGCCCTATGTCGCCACTTTTCTCAGGGTGAAACTGAACCGCAAAAATATTCCCAGACCAAACACTGGAAGTAAACTCTAACCCATAATCGGTCACAGTAGATATAACATCTTTCTCAACTGGGTCAACATAATATGAATGAACAAAATAAAAATGAGACCCCTCGGGGACCCCATTAAAAATTGGGGATTTGTTAACATACTTTATCTGATTCCAGCCCATGTGTGGAATTTTTCGCCCTTTTGGAAGCCTCCGAACTCTGCCTTTAAAGATACCAAGACCTTTATGGATGCCGTCTTCCTCGCTCTCTTGGAAAAGAAGCTGCAGACCAAGGCATATACCTAAGAATGGCTTCCCGCTTTCAATGCCGTCATAAACAGCCTTCTCCAAACCTGCTGAAATGAGGTTAGACATACAATCAGCAAAAGCACCGACGCCAGGCAGAATGATTCCATCTGCTCTGTCTATAAACATAGGGTCTGAAGATATTGCTACATCAAAGCCAAGCTTTTCAAAAGCTTTTTCAACACTTCTTAAATTCCCCATTCCATAGTCAATTATTGCAATCACGTTAGTCACCAATTTCCTCTATCGATCATGGTTCAACTTATCTACTTATGCTTTTGCCATCTGCAAGACCTCGGAACAGCCCGTGGCCCGAAGTCAAGAGAATGAGATTGCCACGTCGGCTGCTTCGCAGCCTCCTCGCAATGACAGGTTTTTCTGTTCCCCTCCCTTGGAAGTTGTAAAGTACGCAACAATGCGAAGCTCAACTGCCTCGCAATAACAAGCTTTCCTAACCCTGAAACCTGGCCCCTGGCCTCTGGCCTCAGGCCCCTAGCCTCTAGACCCTGGCCTCTGGACCCTATCTAGACCCTCGCCCAATGACTTCCCCGCTTTTGACTTTGGACTTCGGGCTACGGACCAAGGCACTGCTTATATGGTGCCCTTAGTGCTTGGAATCACGCTTGAAACTCTTGGATTTATCTCAACTGCTTCGCTAAGCGCACGTGCCAATCCCTTAAAAACAGCTTCAACAATATGATGTGCGTTTTTCCCTGCCAGCATTTTAACGTGTATTGTAACCCCAGCGTTGTTTGCGAATGCTTGAAGAAATTCCTCGGTTAGAGCTGTATCATATGATCCTATAGTCTCGACTGGCAGGTTAACTTCATAAACAAGGTATGGACGCCCACTTATATCTATTGCAACTAGCACCAGCGATTCGTCCATCGGCATTGTGCAACTTCCATAGCGCCTTATCCCTTTTTTATCCCCTAACGCTTGGTTTAAAGCTTGCCCAAAGCAGATACCAACATCTTCTACGGTATGATGACCATCTACCTCAAGATCACCCTTAGCTTTTATTTTAATGTCCATGAGCCCGTG
Source organism: Actinomycetota bacterium (assembly GCA_030017355.1). Classification (GTDB taxonomy): domain Bacteria; phylum Actinomycetota; class Aquicultoria; order Aquicultorales; family Aquicultoraceae; genus JASEIR01. The sequence goes on along the minus strand of JASEIR010000122.1, from coordinate 2,707 downwards.
TTTTCCAACCATCGACAACATGTGGTCAAAAAATGGTATGCCCGTATCAACGTCAACATTACCTTGACCATCCAAACTAAGCTCAAATTCTATTTGCGTTTCGCTAGTGTTCCTTACTATCTTGGCTTTCCGATCGCCCATTAAGAACCCTCCAGGTTTCAGTTAAAGCTAAACAACTTCACGCAAAGCATCTAAAAAAATATCATTCTCTTCAGGAGTTCCAACGGTCACTCGCAGACAGTTCTCAAGAAGCGGCTGGTTGCTGCAATTTCGAACCAATATGCCCCGGCTAAGCAAGTCTTGCCAAACTAAAAGTGCATCTCTTTTGGTTCTAAATAAGATATAATTTGCGCTGCTTGGATAAACTCTTATTTGATTGATTTTGATAAGTTCAGAGTAAAGCCGCTCTCTTTCATCAAGAATTACTTTTATCTTCTCCTCGAAAATATTCCTGTTTAAAAAAGCAACCTTTGTAATGAACTGCGATAGCTTATTGAAGTTAAAGAACAATTTGACCTTTAACAAATCACCTATAACTTCTTTGCTTGCTAGAAGGTAACCCGCTCGAAGACCGGCAAGTGAAAAAGCTTTTGAAAAAGTTCGCAGAATTGCTAGATTGCTGTATTTGGATAGAAGCGGTAGGGCTGTCTGACCGCTAAATTCCGCATAAGCCTCATCAATAACAACCAGAGCCTGGGTATTATTTAGAAGCTCCTCTATCTTACCAACAGGAACAGTATCTCCAGTTGGGTTGTTAGGACTGCACAAAAAAATTAAATCTGCGGGCATCCCATAAGTTTGCGATATTACATTAACAGCAGTTAGATCATCCGGCGAACGTAAAATAGAAATCATTTCTGTGCCGGTCATCTGGCCAGTAATTCTGTAGACCTCAAACATTGGCTCAAATATTATCGCACTGCGACCATGCCCACCATATGCAAGATAAAGATTCAGAATTACTTCATCACCACCATTGCCAACAAAAACATTTTCCAATCCAAGACCATAGTGCTTGCCAATAATCTCCCTGACCTCAAGAGACAGTGGGTCAGGATAGCGATTATAGGCTATTTTATCGAATCCGCTCTTTATCTCGTCGATTATTGTCTGTGGCAGGTTGTAAGGACTCTCGTTTGCTGAAAGTATTATACTAGCCTTAACATCTGGAAGATGATAGGGCTTAAGAGCAGCAACCTGCGGGCGGGGATTAACCATTTCAATCCTCCATCCGGTATTTAATCGATTTTGCGTGACCTGTCAGGCCTTCACTCTCGGCTACAGTAATAGCAACATCAGCTAACGCCCTAAGCGACTGCTTAGAGAACTGAAGCACGCTTGATTTCTTTAAAAAAGTATCAACACTTAAAGGCGAGTAGAACCTTGCAGTTCCACTGGTTGGTAAAACGTGATTCGGCCCAGCAACGTAATCTCCAACTGCCTCTGGTGTGTATGATCCTAAAAATATAGCCCCTGCATGCTTTACCGTACCCATAACCTCAACAGGATTTTCAACCATAAGCTCAAGATGCTCTGGTGCGATCATATTTGCAAGCCTTATGGCCTCGCCTATCGAGCTAACTATAAATATGCGACCATTTTTTTCAACAGATTTTTGAGCAATTTCTCTGCGCTCAAGCTTGCCTAGCTGAGCTTCAACTGCCCTGGCAACCTTTTGAGCTAGCTCTTCAGAATTGGTTATTAGAATTGCGGTGGCATATGGGTCATGTTCGGCTTGCGCTAGCAAATCTGCTGCTATGTAGGCTGGTTTGGAGCTTTCATCTGCAACTATGACTACTTCGCTTGGTCCAGCTAACATATCTATTCCTACATGCCCTACAACCATCTTCTTTGCCAAAGTCACATAGATATTGCCAGGACCTGCTATGACATCTACCTTTTTTACGGATTCAGTGCCAAAGGCAAGTGCCGCTATTGCCTGAGCACCCCCTATTTTATAAATTTCATCAACACCGACCTCAGCAGCGGTAACCAAGACCTCGGCTCGCAATGCCCCAGGCACAACCATTGCAACTTCTTCGACGCCTGCCACCTTTGCGGGAATTGCATTCATTAAGACAGAGGAAGGATAAGCTGCTCTACCACCTGGAACATATATACCAGCCCTATCTACAGGCCTTATAAGTTGGCCTAGAAAAGCGCCGTCTTCGGCCATGAACCAGGAGTTCTCTTTCTGTCTTACGTGAAAAGCCCTGATCCTTTCTTTCGCGATCTTTATAGCCCCAATAAATTCACTATTTACTAATGAATAAGCGGCGTCTATCTCCTCTGGAGTTACCTTTATTGTGTCCTTAGTTAGCGAGATCTTGTCAAATTTGCTTGTGTATTCAAACAGCGCTTTATCTCCATTGCGCCGAACCGACTCTACAATCTCCTTTACAACAGCCTCCGCCTCATGATCTTCAAATAAAGGTTTTGCAATATATTCTTCAACTTCTTGCTTACCAAAACCAGCTTTTAGTTTTATCTGTTTTATCAAATTTTTCACCACTTCTATTAGCCACTAGCTAATCGCAATTATGGTTGATTATGGTTGTCCCATTTGCGAGACCGCCGCCAAAACAATTCAAAATTCAAAATGCAAAATTAAAAATTGCTATATAGCTCTTAATATAGCTCTAAAGTGCTTATCACTCCTAGTTGTAACTGTCTATCTACTGCTAGGTATTTGTTTTACAAAAGATAC
>JASEIR010000121.1 GCA_030017355.1 Actinomycetota bacterium | reverse complement strand
AGCCGATTTGGATCAAATCGGCTAAATCCGAGGAACGTCCCCTTTCCTGGGTATAAATAGCATATAGATGCACTGCTGGAAAGCATCCAGGCTGCAAGTTGCATTTTGCTTAAGCAAGAACATATCTAGAAGCAAGAGCACATCCAAAGGCTAAGCCATATGTCTTATGAAAGAATAAAACGCATTATAATAGGTAGACCGCTTCCTACAGAGCGTTTACCAGAAGAAAAACTGCTAAAGAGGTATGCCCTGGCAGTTTTCTCATCTGATGCACTATCGTCTACTGCATATGCGACAGAGGAAATTCTATTCACGCTGGCTCTTGCTGGTACAGGTGCACTTGCTCTTTCTTTTCCAATTGCATTGGCAATCACTGCTCTGATGGTGTTAGTAGTCATTTCTTACCGCCAACTTATTTTGGCATACCCAAGCGGTGGAGGAGCCTATATCGTATCTAAAGAGAACCTTGGAGAGACGCCCAGTCTGATTGCCGGAGCATCTTTGCTTATTGATTATAGCCTGACTGTTGCCGTAAGCGTTAGTGCCGGTGTAGCTGCGATTGTTTCTGCATTTCCAGCGCTCATTTCTTATAGGGCTGAAATAGCACTTCTTTTTATCTTAATCCTTACAGTGGCCAATCTTCGTGGCATCAGGGAATCTGGCAAGATATTTGCAATCCCGACATATGCCTTCGTCATAGGTCTTGGAATAACAGTTATTTATGGCTTGTACCTGTATGTGACGGGTTATAGATTTCCAGTAAGTAGGCCAGAGGTAAGTGTAGTTGAGCCATTAACGATCTTTCTCATTTTGCGAGCTTTTTCATCTGGTTGTGCAGCCCTAACTGGTATTGAGGCCATAAGCAACGGAGTACCTTCGTTTAGGGAGCCAGCGGCTGAGAACGCACGAATTACCATGACATTAATGGCTGTAATCCTTGGATTTCTTTTTGTTGGTGCAACAGGGGTTGCTCGCTTATATGGCATTGTTCCAAGTACTACAGAAACGGTTATCTCGCAAATTGCTAAGGGAGTTTTTCGAGGCGGTTTCTTTTACTATTATATTCAATTTGCAACTGCACTTATTCTTTTTGTTGCAGCTAACACCAGCTTTGCCGGCTTTCCTAATCTAGCATCGGTTATGGCTGCTGATGGCTATATGCCAAGGCAGCTAAAACAGCGCGGCTACCGATTGGCTTACTCAAATGGCATACTTGCCCTGACTTTTTTTGCAGCACTTCTCGTTATTGTTTTTAAGGCTAGCACTCACGATCTAATCCCACTTTACGCGGTAGGTGTCTTTACAGGGTTTACTCTTTCGCAATTTGGGATGGTTAGATATTGGCAAAAGACGCGCCATAATGCAGCATGGTGGCGCAGGGCGGTTATCAATGCTGTTGGTGGTCTTGCCACGCTGATTGTAACTGTTATTCTTGCAGTTACTAAATTTGTTGATGGTGCATGGATAGTTATTGTTGTTGCTCCACTTCTTGTGCTTGCGTTTAGGAAGATACATGAGCATTACGTATCAATTGCAGGCCAACTATCCCTTGATCAGCTGAAGGCTATCCCACCGATAAAGAACAATGTGGTCGTTCTAGTTTCGACTGTGCATATGGGCACGGTTAAAGCAATCCAATATGCAAGATCGCTAAATCCAACCGTAATACGTGCGATACATGTCGATATAGATCCAACTGAAACCAAGAAGGTAAATAGGCGATGGGCAGAGTTTGGCTTTGGCATACCATTGGAGATACTTAGCTCTCCATATAGAAATGTTCTTGGGCCAATTATTTCACGTTTGCGCGAGATCGATAGGGAGATGGAAGATGGCATACTAACAATCGTGATTCCAGAATTTGTAGTCTCACGCTGGCGGCAGTTTTTCTTACACAATCAGACAGCACTTATCTTAAAAGCTCTGTTGTTCTTCTGGCGAAATGTTGTGGTAATTAGTATCCCGTATCATTTACGATGAACAACCCTATATTACCCTTACTACCAATACTGCCGCATCATCAAAGAGTTTGCCGCCGCCAAATATCTTTGCTTCATTTATAATTGCTCTTGACAGATCGGTAGGCGGAAGGTCAAAGTTCTTCTCAATAACTTGGCGTAGGCGAGCAACACCGAAAAGCTCACCAGCCAATCTTGATTCAATAACACCATCCGTGTAGAGCACAATAATTGATCCATCTGGTAATTTTATCACATGGTTTAAATATTTGGCTGTAGGGGATATACCAATCGGAAGTCCACCTATTTCTAATTCGGTAAATCTTTTATCAAGGGTATGGTAGATTAGGGGTGGCCAATGGCCGGCTATTGCATAAGTAAGCTCATGGGTTTCAACGTCAAAGATACCAAAGAATAGCGTTACAAATGTTGATGGTTGAGTCTCAGCTACAGCGATTTTGTTTGTCTTTTCTATAATCTCAGCAGGAGATAGATACTCGTAGGAAAATGCCCTAAGCGTATTTCTAACTGTGGTTGCTAACGTGGCTGCCTCGATACCTTTGCCTGATACGTCGCCTATGGCTATACCGAATTTTTTCTCGGAGATTTCAATAAAATCAAAAAAGTCTCCCCCAACCAGCGCAGCCTCTGTAGCTGATTGAAAATCAAATCCTATCAATAAATGGTCAATGCTTCGAGCAATTTTCGGTAGAAGGCTTTCCTGAAGAACCAATGCTATATCTTTTTGTTTCTCGTAAAGCTCTTTTAGCTCTCTATTTCTTTCTCTAAGTTTCGCCTGTAAGTCTCGCTGTTTTTCTTGCGCAGCCAGTATTTCATCCTGCAAATGGTTAAAGCTGTTGGCTAGGTCTTCAACTTCATCTCGTGTAGCTATCTTAACCCTTTCGGTAAAGCCTTTCTGTGGAGCAATTTTCATCTGGTTAGATAGAAGTATCAAACTTCTAGCAAATTGGCTTCCGATTATAAAGGCAAGAGATAATGCAATAGTAAGTATAATTAGTGCCAAAATAGTATTTAGGATTGCTGCTTCTCTTATTGGGCCTAAGACAGCGTTCACCGGAATAAATGAACCAGTAGCCCAGCCTATGCTTTTTATTGGGATTTCTGCCCCCATGCGTATGCTATTATCAAGCGGAAATACCAGGCCTGTTGATGTAAATGTTCTGCCCGCCAGAGCTGCTTGAACAAACTTCTCATGGCTCCAGTTTCGCTTCTCTAAGGGTAGTTTTGGTGCTTGGCTTTGGAAGATTACGAATCCGTTTGAGTCAACAATATTTACACCACCCTGTCTTACCGCTATTCCAAGGATATCGCCAAGAGCTTCTGCCCTTACTGCTATGCTAACTATGCCCAAGAGAATACCACCTCTCTTGATTGCCAGAACTGTTGCAAAGCCAAGTGAGCCGTCGAGATTACGCTGAAGGTTGCTGATAGACGAGCTCTTGCCGTTAATAATTGCTTTGATGGCTGGCTGGCTAGATCTGTTCTGGCCAATTTCACTAGCTATGGATGATGCAACAACAATACCATTTGCATTTAGGAAAGAGGCGCTGGCAATGGGTGTAGGATGGCCTTTGACAACCTCGAATGTGTGCCTGCTTGTAACGATACGGGTAAGGAGGGCCGAGGCCTGATTGGGATTGAGTTTATCATCGACAATTGTATCACCAGCAAGCAACGCAGAATGAGCAGTTTGGTCGATAAAAAGGACAAAATTAGCCTCTGAAAGCCTTGCTATTTCAAGTCGATCTGCTATAGCAGAATCTTGATCAGCTTTAAACCTTTGATAAATTGAAATACCAAGCAAGGTTATGAGTGGGACGGCAATTATAAGGTATATCGCAATGAGCTTTGTTCTTATACTAAGACGTCTGCCTGCCAGCATAATTTTCTCCGCTATAAATTTATATAGCTTTTAGTAGTAATTACCCAGCCAAAGAAACATTTATAGAATTTGGAATCCGAGGATCGTAATAACAACCAATTCAGGGCAAGGCGGCAACCACATAATCTGCAATTTTATTAAAGCTAACCCTAGTTTTGTCGATTAATCCGAATAGGATTTATTTTCCACTGATTGGGGAAATACATGCGGACTACTACCGGTAAGATACCGCTTGGCGAATTACTAAAAGCATATAATGTAATAACTGATGAGCAGCTTAAAATTGCGCTTGCCGAGCAAAAAAAATCAGGTGGCCGGCTAGGCCAAGTTTTAAAAAAGCTTGGTTTCATCAGCGAAGAGATGATGATTGAGTTTCTTGGCAAGCAGCTCAACATCCCGCATCTAGACCTTGACAAAGTTATTCCAAGTGAAGAAGCCCTAACCCTTGTTCCTGAAGCATTAGCAAGAAGACATAGAGCTATCCCAATTTCTAAGGCCGGAAATGTCTTAACTTTAGCTATGGCTGATCCCCTTGATATTATTGCAATTGATGACATATCTGGGGTAAGTGGATGTGAAATAAACCCAGTTGTGAGCGCTGAGAGAAGTATTATTAAGGCAATTGATAAGTATTATTGGCTACAGCAATCAGAAAGGAGCACAACTCAAAAAGAAGAGTTTTCCTTCTCGGCCATTAAAGCGGATTACTCGCTGGGCGCAACAGATGCAACAGATAGCTCTGTTGTCAGGCTGGTAAATATGTTGATAAAGCGTGCTATTGATGATAGAGCAAGCGATATCCATATAGAGCCAGAGGAAGATCGTTTAGAAATTAGAAACCGCATTGATGGTATCCTGCACGCAGTAATGACAGTTCCAAAAAACATGCACGCGGGTGTTGTGTCAAGGCTTAAGGTTATGGCTGAGCTTGACATATCTGAAAAACGAATCCCCCAAGATGGGCGTTTTACAATCAATATAGGTGATAAAGGCGTTGATGTTCGTATATCGACCATGCCTACAATATATGGCGAAAAGGTTGTCTTGAGGATACTAGAGAAAAAGGCAAGTCTGGTAAATTTAGATAGGCTGGGTTTTGATAATTCAGATCTGCAAAAATTCAGACGCATGATAAATAGGCCTTACGGAATGATTCTGGTATCAGGCCCAACAGGAAGCGGAAAAACAACGACCCTTTATGCAGGACTAAATAGCGTAACATCGGTTGAGAAAAACGTTGTTACAATTGAAGACCCCGTTGAGTACAGACTAAGGTTGGCCAATCAGGTGCAGGTTAATCCCAAGGCTGGCCTAACATTTGCAAACGGTTTGAGAGCAATTGTTAGGCAGGACCCGGATATAATAATGGTTGGCGAAATCAGAGACCGTGAAACCGCTGAAATTGCAATACATGCTGCTTTGTCTGGCCATCTTGTTTTTTCAACAATTCATACAAACGATGCTCCTTCAACAGCAGTTAGATTTGTTGAAATGGGCATAGAGCCTTTTATGATAGCATCAGCAATCCTAGGTGTTGTTTCGCAGCGCCTCGTGAGGCTTCTTTGCGAACACTGTAAAGTGCCATATCGTCCCGCTCCAGAACTATTGGCCCAGTTGGGTCTTCCAGAAATAAGCAATCCCCTGCTTTATAAGGCTCAGGGATGCCTTGAATGCAAAGGCTCTGGATATAAGGGCCGTGAGGCTATCTTTGAGGTCATGGAAATCACGGATGAGATTAAGAACTTGATTGTGGCTAGAGCACCAGCAGTTAAGATAAGAGAAGCAGCCCAGAGAAATGGATTTAGGACCCTCCGGGAGAACGGTATTAGCAAGGTTTTAAGCGGAAAGACTTCCATTGAAGCGGTCTTGAAAGTAACCCTTGAATCTGAGGCTTTGTAATCTAAATTGCTGTCCAGCAACTAAATAGATGAGATTCTGCGTTAACTTCATCCATTGTGGGAAATTGATACTTACAGGACCGAAGGAGGATTGGGGGCGTCTTTCATGATAGATCGCCGGCACCTTTTTGATGTATTCAATAACTTTTTGCGTCTGGCACGAACTGCAAAAACTCAGTATGAGCAACACCTTACCAATATAGAGCGCGAGCCAGCCCAAAGCATCCTGGCTGATATCATCAATGAGGAAAACCAGCATATCCAGTGGCTAGTAACGGCAATACAGGATGCAGGTGGAACCCCAACGACGGAAGTTGATGAGATTGCCACGCCGGAATATTTCGAGCACATGATGAGGGCTGATTATGATATGGAATCACAGATTGTCAACGAGTACGAGCTTCATCTAAACGAAATATGGGATCCGCAATTAAGGACGCTTGCGGAGGTTATTCTTAGTCAAGCCAGGCAGCACAAAGAGGCGTTTCGCGGCTTATCCGAAGACATTGGAACCGATGAGTTTATGGAGCAAGCATCATAGCGGTGAATTGGTAAAAACGACCGCCAAAAAAAGACAGGAGACGGTCCTATAATTCCCTGGCCCCTGCACCTTGGACCCACTTACATCACTTACCTGACTTATGGTAATGTATGTTTATTCATGACCAGCGGAGATTCAAAACACAAGATGCAAGAGAAAATTGACTTAAATAAAGCAAAAAGGGGTCTGTTGATAGCGCTTCTGATCGGCGTTCTTGCAATAGGCCTCATTATTGCCCTTACTTTTAATAAGCGCACTATAGAAGCGCTTATAGCAATAAATGTAACTTATCTTGCATTAGCAACAGCAGCAATTCTTATGAGCTGGATATTTAGCTCTTTACCATTTCTAATTCTAACCAGAGTAGTAAAAAAGCCTATTAATTTTATCTCGGCAGTTTACGTTTATCTGGGTGGCAGTTTTTTTGGCTTTATAACACCATTTGGCTCGGCTCTAATTCCGACGCAAATTTTTGTTTTAACCAGAGATGGGCTTACACCTGGGCAGGCCACTGCGGTTGCTAGCAGCAGGGCAACTATATCGTCCTGGCTTTTTGCTGCTTTAGGTTTAACTATTTTTATGAGCTTCAGATCAACGCTTCCTGGTTCTTTTAGTACAAGTGTCTTGATTGCAATAATTGTGGTTGCAGTTGTTTGGTCTTTGCTAACATTGTTTTTTATCACTAGACCGGAGCAAGCCAAGCGGATGGTATCTCGCTTCTTTAAAGTTAGAATAATATCACGATATGTGCGACAAGAAGTGCTCGATAGGGTAAAGGATAGGATCT
>JASEIR010000120.1 GCA_030017355.1 Actinomycetota bacterium | reverse complement strand
TGTATAACTACACTTTCAGTGATTTCTAGCTCAAGATATTTTGGCTCCAAACCCGTTTCCTCCAGCACTGAATCAATCATCTCTACCAGATTTTGCTGCTGAAATTGTCTTGCTGAGAGATTTACAGACATCCTTATGGGAGGATATCCTTGATTTTGCCACTCTTTGTTTTGCTTGCATGCCGTTTTTAAAACCCATTCACCGATTGGAACAATAAGCCCAGTTTCTTCAGCCAAAGGTATGAAGTCAATAGGAGGTACTGTGCCAAGGTCAGGGTGCTGCCAGCGAAGGAGTGCCTCTAGACCCATGATTTTTCCTGAGCTAATGTCGGCTTGCGGCTGGTAATATAGCCTGAATTCTTCCCGTTCAAGAGCTCCGCGCAGGCTATTTTCAAGAGCAAGGCGCATAAGAACGTGCGTATTCATCTCGGAAGTATATAGTTGATAATTATCCCTGCCTTGGTCTTTAGCCCGGTATAGGGCAATCTCGGCGTTCTTTAGCAGCGTCTGCGCATCGTCGCCGTCGTGTGGGTGAAGGCTAACCCCAATACTGGTTGTAATATGCACCTCTTGACCGTTTAGATTAAACGGGGGCTTAAGTGCATCAATGACCTTCTTTGCAACCTTTATTGCTCCCTCGGCATTATTAACCTCCGGCAGCAAAATGACAAACTCATCCCCTCCAAATCTTGAAACAGTATCTCCTTCTCTTACGCAGCAAATAAGACGCCTGGTAACGTTTTGCAACAGCTGATCGCCCAAATCATGCCCCAGAGTATCGTTGATAGTTTTAAAGTTGTCCAAGTCCAGGTAGAGTATAGCCAAGCCTTCTCTGTTGCGGTGGGCATGAGCTAGTGCAAGGTTTAGCCGGTCATTGAATAGAGCTCGATTGGGGAGTTCAGTTAGAAAATCGTAATAAGCCATGTAATTGAGCATGTCCTCTGCTCTTTTGCGCTCTGTGATATCGCGGATGATTGTTTGTATAACTGATTTGCCTTGATACACTATCAGAGTTGCCAAGAGCTCAACATCAACAGTTTTTCCATCAAGTCGAACAAGTTTTTCCTCAACCCAGCCAACAGTTTTTCCTTGTAGTAGCAGGCGGGTTCTTTTCCTTGCGTTTTCATGATAATCGGGGTGGATAAAATCAAGCATAGATTTACCAATTATGCTTTTTATGTTTTCGGCGCCAATCAATCTTACCCCTGCTTCATTTACATACATTAGCTTTTCTTCGTCATAGATAACTATGGCATCGGAAGATAGAGATAGCAGGCGGCTATACCGTTCCTCGCTTTCCAAAAGCAACCATTCAGCTGTTTTTCTATCAGTTATATCATGGACGATTAGCACGAAGAATGAAGAGTCTGCATTTTGGTACAGTCGCAGCTGTATTTCGGCGGGGTACATTGTGCCGTCGCTTTGCATCTGTATGTCTTCAAACTTGAGCAATTCTTGAGCTCCGTTGCGCAGAGGTTTTACTTGCGCTTCAAAGTCTTCCTTAAGGAAATCGTAACCTAAGTCAAAAAGCGTAAAACAAGCTGTATCTTCTGGTGAGTGACCTAAGCACCTATTGGCTTTTTTATTTGCCCAAATAACCCGAAGGGTTTTAGAGTCAAAGAAGTAGATTTCATCGTCCAAATCGTCCAGTATTTTATTCCAGCAACCAATCGTCTCTTCGGGTTTTACAGCATTAGCTTCAGCGCAGCCTGCAACAATTGCTTCAATACTATTTGCACTATCAAGCGAATCTTCTCTTAGTCCGTTCATGTTTTTACTGCCTGCAACCAACCAAATATTCCCATGAACAGAAAAGCAATGAGCGCAATAGTGTGGCTTACTAAGCTAGACGTGCTGTTTGTGTGAAATACAGCCAAACACAAGGCCGCTAAAAAAAGCAATGCGGACAGTATCCCAATTTGCGTAAGTTGGTTACGATTCCTAGTACGATTAGTGAACAATTGAGAACTCCTTGCTGAACAATAATTAGCCTATGCATCGATTAGTGTTAATATCGGTAAAGTTTTCACGTAATTTAATAAGGTTTGTTGCCCAGCGTGTGATATTATGGGGCAAAGAGTTATGAACTGCATAGCCAGGAGGGTATCCGGCCTTGAAGAGAGTGGTAAGTGTAAGCCTAGGGTCTTCAAAGAGGGATCACAAAGTAAATGTTGAGCTTTTAGGGGAGAAGCTATCAATCGAGCGCATAGGGGTTGATGGAGATTTTAAACGTGCCCAAGAAATGCTTAAAGACTTAGATGGCAAAGTTGATGCAATAGGACTTGGTGGAATTGACCTTTATCTTTATGCTGGCAAAAAACGTTTTGTTATAAGGGATGCGAAAAAGCTTGTAAGAGTGGTTAAAAATACGCCTGTGGTTGATGGAAGTGGATTAAAAAACACTCTTGAACGAGAGGCCATTAGGTACCTGGTAGAGGAGACTAATCTTCCCGTATCAGAAAAATCAGTTCTCATGGTAAGTGCTGTGGATAGGTTTGGAATGGCGGAAGCTTTGCATGAGCAGGGCTGCCGGATTACTTTTGGTGATGCTATCTTTGGGCTTGGTATTTATTTACCAGTCCGCAGCATAGCCACGTTTCGTTTCCTAGCAACATACATCTTTTTGCCGGTTGTGACAAGACTACCGTTTAAGCTTATCTATCCAACTGGCAGTAGCCAGGAAAAAGAGCCGCGAGAAAAGTACACCAAATTCTACAGAGAATCGGATATAATCGCAGGGGACTTTCTTTTTATTCGCAAATATATGCCAAGGGATATGAAAGGCAAGTGGATTCTTACAAACACAACAACCAAGCAAGATGTGGAAGACTTAAAGGAGCGAGGGGTGGAATTGTTGATAACCACTACGCCGGTATTTAACGGCCGTTCTTTTGGCACTAATGTCCTTGAAGCCACATTCTTAGCCCTGATGAATAAAAGATGGGAAGATGTAGCCCCCCAAGATTATCTAAATCTCTTAAAAAAGCTTGACTATAAACCAAGAATTGAGAAACTAAACTAAGATGAATGCTAAAGAGTGGTTTAGAAAGACAACCTGGTCGCAGGAAGATAGAGAAGAATTTTTTGCACGTCTTGCAAAAGTAGATAATCCTTTTCACAAGGCGCAATATCTGCGCATACAGGCACTTCACCTCCGAGATTCCCATCTTCCCCTCATGGTTTCTTACGCAATAGAGCTGCTTAACCTGCTAATTGAAGAATGCCCTGAGCCATCTCAGCTTGCCATGGCATACCTTCAAAAGGCAGAGTGCTTAAGTGACCTTGGTTTTTTCCCAGAGGCAATCCAGGCCTACAGAGAATCCCTGGAAGCTCAAAGAAAATACCCAAGCTTTAAAACCGATGCAGCCCTTTCTTTTGGCATATTTGCTATAACCTATGGGCTCACTGATCTTTATGACGAGATTCTAGGTGCTCTAAACGAATTTTCCGACCTAGCAAATAATCCGGAGCGCATTTACAGGTATAATACAATAAAGGCCATCATTGCAGATTTCAAGGGTGATGCTGGCAGCGCACAAGAGTTTGCTAGAGAAGCAATTAATGCATCGCAGAAATTTTTCTCGGGCCTTCACTATGATAAGGAAACGTTTTCACTGGTTGCAAAGTCAAACGACGGCTTATATAGAAAGATCAAAGAGCTTGCTAACCTTTAGTGTAATATTGGTAACTTTTAGTGTAATTTGAAAAACTCGCTTAGCCCACCTTGAAGGCCCATTTCAGATCAAGGCAACTTTTACATCTGTTAGGCTTTCTACATTTGTGGTATAATTGCTAACTGTAAAGTATAGCCAAATTGCTGGTAGGTTAGCTATTTAGAGGGAAGAATATATGAGAAGAAAGTCGATAGCACTGATGCTTGCAGTTATAATGCTTGCCGTGCTTAGTTTTCCAGCTATAGCGTCTGGCAATCAGGGCCTTGTGCGGAAAATCGTCGTGTTTAATAAAGCAGTTAATGAACCTGCTCGAGATGCATTGATTAAAAAGTTCGGTGGCATTAAGGTAAAAGATCTGAACTTAATCGAAGGCAAAGCCGTACTACTTCCACCAAAAGCAGTAGTAGCCCTTAAAAAAAGAGCCCGGAGTTTTACGTGTAGATGACGACATTGTTTTTTACGCTACTGGTAAGCGAATTGCCGCTGGCAAGAAAGCCCCAACACAGCCGCCTGAAAGCCTACAGTGGGGGGTAGATAGAATTGATGCGGATTTGGCATGGGCAACATCAACGGCGACTGGTGTAAAAGTTGCAATCCTTGATACCGGAATTGATTTGGATCATCCAGACTTAGGCGCTAATGTAAAGGGCGGTATTAACACGATTAATCCGCGGAAAGAGCCAGATGATGACAACGGGCATGGAAGTCACGTTGCTGGCATAGTCGCAGCAGTTCGCGGTAATGGAATTGGGGTTATCGGTGTTGGGCCTAGCGCTTCTCTCTATGCGGTAAAAGTATTGGGTGCCAGCGGTTCTGGCTATGCCTCAGACATTATTGAAGGTCTAGACTGGTGCATACAAAATGGCATCAAAGTTGTAAATATGAGCTTTGGCGCAAGCTCAGATAACCAATCAATCCATGACGCAGTAATAAGAGCATATAACGCTGGGATAATTATGGTTGCAGCTGCAGGAAATAGCGGGCCTGGCTCAGACACCGTAAGCTATCCAGCAAAATATAACGAGGTAATTGCGGTTGCTGCAACCGATAGCAATGATGCTGTTGCCCCATGGAGCAGCCGCGGACCAGAGGTTGATATAGCTGCGCCAGGTGTTAATATTTATTCAACTTACAAGAATGCAGGATATGCTACGATGAGTGGCACTAGCATGGCTGCACCTCATGTTACCGGTGCCATTGCTCTTAAATTGCAGGTAAATCCGTTGCTTTCACCAGATGCAATGCGCTCGTTGGTGGTGGGAACAGCAGAGCCAATCTTAGGCGCACCAGAGGAAGTAGGGGCAGGCTTGATAGATGCCGAGGCTCTAGTCAATGCACAATAATAAATAATTAATATAGCAGTATAATAATTAGCGCAGAGCATTGTCGACGCAAGTAGTAATAGAAAGCAGAAAAGCGGGGCTTAACAGCCCCGCTTTTTTAGCCTCAAAATTACTCTTTGGACTAATTGGCCAGTAACCCGGCGGCATTTTTAGCCTGCAATGCTTAAATCAGTAAACAAATTGTTCCCTAAATAGTTGACAACCATATATAATTGCATAATAATATAAGCATATATTTTTATAATTGGGTGATTGGAGATGGCCATGAGATCAAAGAATAGAAAAATCGAGCTTTTAAGGATTATTGCACATCCGGTAAGAGTGCAAATATTAGAAGAGCTATCAGAAGGAGTAAAATGCGTAAGCGACTTTGAAGAATCAATGCCAGCAAGTCAGCCAAATATATCGCAGCATCTAGGGCTCCTTAGAAGATATGGCCTGATAGATTACTATATGGATGGTCGGCTGAGATGCTACTTTCTTGTGGACCCCATAATTCTAGATGTTTTAGAGATCTTAAAGAAAGAATACAAGGGCACACTGCCAGCCCCCGCCTGCTGCCCAGTTACAAAAAAAGGAACTTATCCAGGAAATAGGAGGCGCTAATGAAGTTTGGAATCATAGTGAATTCAAATGACCCAGAAACAGTTTGGAATGCATTTAGATTTGGCCTTCAGCCCCTTGCGAATGGCGATGAAGTGAAGGTTTTTCTCACTGGTAAAGGGGTTGAGGCAGAACAATTGGATACAGAGCAGTTTCCTGTTACTGAGATGATGAAACAACTGCAAGAACTTGGTGGCGAGATTTTTTGCTGTGGCAGCTGCTCAGAGAAAATAAGGGGAATAAGCCCAAAGCTTTGCCCGGTAGGCGGCATGAAGGATATGTACCGCATTATTGTTGAAAGCGACAAGGTTTTAACGTTTTAGTTAAGCGGGCTATAGCTGCCTGCTGCAGCTACTCAACCTCAGAATTAAATTTTAGAAAGTGGTGCTCATGGATATTCTTGGTTTACTTATAACACTGTTATTGATTGGTCTCTCTGGTGGCTTTCTCTCTGGAATGTTAGGATTGGGAGGCGCGATAATCCTCGTCCCCCTTCTTTTATATGTTCCTCCTTTAGTAGGCGTTGGATCTCTTAGCATGAAAGAAATTGCAGGAATCACGATAATTGTAGTTTTTTCCGCATCCATCTCAGGCCTTCTTGTTCATAACAAGAATCGGCTCGTCTCAAAAAGCCTAGTTACTCTTATGGGCATAACTGCAGTTACAGCAGCATTTATAGGAGCCGTTTACTCCAAGCAGACATCAAGCGAGACACTTCTTGCCATTTTTGCTTTCATGGCTACCTTTGCTGCTGTTGTCATGGTACTTCCTAAAAAGGAGATCGGAGAAGACGTGTTGCCAGAAGACGTGAAGTATAATAAGGTGGGCGCGTTCATAATTGCGCTTACTATAGGTTTTATTGGTGGCATGGTTGGCGCTCCAGGAGCCTACATTTTTACTCCGCTTATGATTTACTTTCTTGGCATACCAACCAAGATTGCAATTGGAAGTACTATGGGGATCGTTTTTGTTGCATCTATCTCTGGCGCACTGGGGAAACTCGTAACAGGGCAAGTTCCATATCTTTTAACAGCAGCAGTGGTGTTGGGAGCAGTGCCTGGGGCTAGGTTTGGCGCAAAGTATACCAAAAAGGTTCCGGCCGCTACATTAAAGAAAGCTCTTTCGGTGGTCATTGCGTTTGCTGCAATTCGCATGTGTATTGATGTTTTGCAGAAGCTCCATTACCTATAAAGCTTTTTGCATAAAAACTGAATA
This sequence comes from Actinomycetota bacterium, assembly GCA_030017355.1. Classification (GTDB taxonomy): domain Bacteria; phylum Actinomycetota; class Aquicultoria; order Aquicultorales; family Aquicultoraceae; genus JASEIR01. The sequence continues at coordinate 884 of JASEIR010000120.1, read as the reverse complement.
TGGATGTAGGAGGCTAAAAGGCCGATACTTTTAAAATTTAAGCGTCTGCATTTGATTAGGAGGTATGTAAGATGAGCGCTCAGCAAAAAACAGGGAAGATGGTTTCAATCATGTGCTTCCATGATGAACTTTGTCAGGTATTTAACGCTTTGATGACTGCATTAGGCCTTTTAAGGGCTGGCTCAAAAGTCACTATCTTTTTTGGATCACGGGGAGTAAATGCTCTTCATAAGAATAAAGTAGATAATCTCATCTGTCTTCCCGATCAGCCAAAAGAGGAGAGCGAGGCAGTTATGAAACGCATGGAGGAAATGGAGCTTCCCACTGCCCGCGACCTTCTCGAAATGCTCCACTTTGAAGGAGCCGAAATACTTGCCTGTCCGCTTAACGTTCCTTTGTTCGGTATGACTTCTGAGGATTTTGTGCTTGGGGTAAAGATAGCTGATCCATCAACATATTATAAAGACGTGGTGATGCAGGCAGACATGAATTTGACTTTCTAGGGGGAGGATGTTATGGGTGCAGATATCATTGAGGTGAGCGAGAACTCGTTTAATGCAGAGGTTGCTCGTTCCAACAAGCCAGTCTTTGTTGATTTTTGGGCACCATGGTGCGGTCCATGTAATTTTGTTGCTCCCATTATGGCTGAGCTGGCCAATCTCTACTCCAGTAAAATCAAATTTGCCAAAGTAAATGTTGACGATAATCAACGACTAGCAGGCGAATATCAGATAAGGAGTATCCCTACCTTTATACTGTTCGAGAACGGTGAGGTGAAAAAGAGAATAATAGGCATTATAACAAAAGAAAAATTTGTTACAGAGCTATCGGATTGGCTTGGTTAAAACTTTTTAGATGTGAGAGGAGATAGATTTTCTCTTTTT
>JASEIR010000011.1:26620-30341 GCA_030017355.1 Actinomycetota bacterium | reverse complement strand
TTATCAGGTATCTTTAGATATTTAAGAGCTCCAAGCAGATTTGTTAATGGGGTAGTCATGCTTAATAAAAGTACAAGCGAGGTTCCAGCCATAATGCGACTAGCAATCAAGATTCCTTTATAGAAGCCCTCTTCATAAACCTGAAATTTAATACCTACAAAGCTTAGAGAGAAAAGCGTGGTTTCTCCAAAAAAGATGCTCTGTAGAACAACAACAACTCCTATAAGCAACAAAGGGCCAGAAAGTCTTAGTATAACCACTCGCAATGGAATATTTGCAAGTAAAAGCATGCAGAGGCAAAGAACAGTCAAGAATAGTAATGGCTCAATTCTGTTGCCAAAAAGAATTAAGACAAGAAGCAGTATTGCAAAAATTAGCTTAATGCGGGCATCAATTCTAGTGAAAACATTGCTTGAATGCGCAAAATAGTCCGTGAACAAATCTATGTGGTTTTTTCCCATTGCCACACTCTCTTTTTATAGCCGGTTGCCGATTTGTTATGCTTTGCTGACTTGCTTGATGCTTGGTTTTGCCTTGGACTCTCTTTTGCTTTAAACTCTAGCCTATCCTTGCTTTGCTTTATTTCTATCTTTTGCGCTAAATAAATCTCTCCAATAATAGCCAGCGATAAAACCGCCTACAGTTCCAGCTAACAAAAATGCAAACAGCAAAATGTCTCCTGAAGGATTTATAAATGGTTCCCATGCTGGCCGGCCGGCCTTTTCTGCAAAGTGCTCGACAACCCTTTCATCCACTCCTGCCCAATCAGCACCAAAAGCAAGTCTTGAGGCTACTAGATTTATTAGCAAAATCAACACTAGATTGGATGTCAAAACCAACATTAAATGCCTTGTACCTAACCGACAAATACTGCTAAAGCTTTTAAAAAATGACTTCTTAATAAACGACCTCTTCGTGACCAATCCCCTCCTTATAGAGAGACAAAGGTTTAATTACACCCAGGTTTATTAGAATATCAGGCCTTCTTTTCAGAACGAAAGCAAAAAGCCCGGCTGCTGCAAAACCCTCTAAAATCCCAATCGGAAGCTGCGTTGGAACAAAAGCTAGAGCTATCGAATTATACAATTTTAAAAACATTCCTTTTTCACTAAGACCAAGAGCTAATTCAAACGAAGTCATAGCATAAGTTAACCAGTCAGATGCAAGGCCAGCTAGAAAAGCGGCAATTACCAGCGGAACTTTTGCCTTTGTTAAAACCTTGAAAGTAAAATACCCAGAGAATGCTCCAACTACTCCCATTGAGAGAATATTTGCTCCAAGAGTAGTTATACCCCCATGAGCTAAAAACAAGGCTTGAATTAGAAGCGCGATCGACGTTGCAACAACTGTAACAAATGGGCCGACCAAGATAGCAGCGAGACCAGTTCCTGCTGGATGTGAGCATGTACCAGCAATCGGAACAGGAATGGGCATGGCTGATATGATAAATACCATGGCAGAAACCATCCCAATAAGCGGAATAAAAAAAGATGTTTGCCTTGTTCTCTTTTTGATGTCAAATATACCTTTAGCCATGAAAGGCATTGCTAATACATACCATAATCCTGCCCATGGAAGAGGAAGTATACCCTCTGAGATATGCATAGCGTAGGCTGGGGTAGACAATGCTATTATTATAAAAGCTGCTACTGGTATTACAAAAACCGCCATAGACAAACTCGCTAGATATTTCTTCAATTTACCCTCCTTCCCACCATAAAAAAATCCTGACCACCTTTCGGTCAGGACTCAAGCACTTAAAATAGCTCTAAGCCCCACCCTTAGCCTCGAGAGTGGTCTTGCCATTTGGTCCTAAGCAGGTCTCCTGGCTTCCGGATCATTGCTTACCAACACCTTCCCAGCCAATCCAGATAATAAAACTAACCAATTGCCCTCTTTTATATCTGGATAAAACCAGTGGTATAACGTGGCTTGCTCCCCGGTTACAGTGACGGGCTCGCGCTGGACTTTCACCAGCTTCCCTCATATTACTTGGCTAGGCCTTAAAACCGCTAGATATCAAACCCAGCCTCGTAAACTTAGGACCTATTTAGTTTTGCGTTAATATACCATATAGCATATTAATGTGCAAACATTATTTTAAAGCATATTGTTTTAAAGCATAAAGAGAGAGCCTTTGGGTTTGGCTCTCTCTGTAACATGATTATTGCTTTTATTATTTCAATAGTCAACTTACCGTAACTACCTAGCTATATAGCGTTGCACAGCAACTATCCACATAGCGTTGCATAGCGTTGCGCAGCAATTATGCGGCAGCTTTTCGCTCAGGCATAGCAGCCTCTCTCATTGCTTGCGCTCTGCTCATCCTTTGAGAGCCAAGCCAGCCGCCTAATATTGCAGCGCCTAGGCTAAGAATTGCACCTGCTAAGAAGAAAGCTGTGGACGTTGTTACTATATCAGCTGCTGTTCTCAAATCGCCTGGTGAAATCTGGGTACCGGCTGGAATTATGCCTCTTAGCGCTCCTACTACATTGCTTACAAAGCTAAGTAAGCCTGATACACCAAATACGCTAAATAAAACACCAAGAACAAGCGCAACTGCCCAAACAGTAATACCATGCCAGATCCCATCACTTGTAAACTGAACCACGCCAAGTCTTGAAGCAACAAGTCCACCAATATAGAGCGCTATTATTGCACTTATCGATGTCCAAATACCGACAGCAACAGTGACATTGCGCAAGGCGGCAACACTTGTTACGTTTGCAGTGCCAAAGCCAATTAGAATACCAATCGCGCTAAGTAAAAGCTCAGCTGCTATAGCTATCAGCACGCCTGCAAATACAGCACCCCAACTAATACGGCTGTACCAAGCTGGCATAATACCACCGCGCATCATTGGAGTTACCGTGCCCATCATCTCTTCGCGTGTGCCCATCATTTCGCGTCTGCGCTCGCCTTCCGGCACAGCTTTCGCCTCTGGTTTACGTTCCTGATCGTACATCATCTCCCCCCTCCTTACACTAACAATCCTAATATTTATCTTTACCCCGATATTTCATACAACATCACTCTTCTCGCACCATTCTCACCCCACAATCAAGTTCAGTGTTCCCACAATTTTCTGGTTGAAACAAAAGGATTTGGATAAAGACAGCTCTCGAAAATGGTCCTTAAAATGCTTAAGAAAATTTTCTATCCGACCAGGATGTCCTTAATATTTTTCTCAAGTTCGGGGCGGGTAACAAAAAGCATGCTGTCGCCTGCTTCAACAACAGTGTTTCCATGCGGAATAATAACTGCTGAATCTCTTAACACAGCAACTGCAACAACATTTTGTGGAAAGTTTAATTCGATGATTTTTTTGTTCCGAGCCGGCGAATCTTCCGGAACAGTAACTTCAACTAGGGATAATTCTCCCACTTTAAGTTTTAGAAGCGTCAATACTTCACCAAGTGATATTTCCTCGGTGATTAGCTGAAGTATTATCTGGGGACTACTAACTGCTACATCAATACCCCATCTTCTTGTAAAAAGCCACTGATTCTTAGGATTGTTAACCCTTCCTATAACTCTCGGAACTTGGTAGACCTGTTTTGCCAATTGTGATATGACAAGATTTGCTTCATCAAAACCAGTAACAGAGGCAACAACATCGGCTCTTAAAATACCAGCTTCCTCTAATCGCCTAGTATCTGTTGCATCTCCTTTATAGGTAGTTATATTGGGCTTGCCTTCAAGTTTTGCAAGATGATCCTCA
>JASEIR010000011.1:7269-26610 GCA_030017355.1 Actinomycetota bacterium | reverse complement strand
TCCTCATTAATATCAATGGAACCAATTTGATGCATATTGCTTAAGTTTAATGCCAAATATTGCCCAACCTTTCCGGCACCAGCAATCAAAATATACATATCTGCCTCCTTATGCGACAGCGCTTATAAATTCTTCAAGCCTTCCAAACGCCGCCCTTGCCACCACAACCCTTGCAATATCCCCCTCTTCAAAAACAGTGCCAAGAGTAGGAATGAAAGATCTTCCGCGCCTTGTTATAACTGCAACCTCCAGCTCGCCAGGTATGGTAATGCTCTCAACAGTCCTCCCAAAAAGACCGGCTGGTATTGCAAGTCTTACAAGATTGACTTCACCATTGCCGAAGCTTAGCTGCACATCCAAAGCACGATGAAATATTAAATCTTCGATTTTGTTTACTGCCCAGGTGGTTGTCGATACTGTAGCCACACCAAGCCGCTCATAAATATTTGCTCTTACTGGATCATATATCCGTGAAACCACCCTTGGCACAAAGTAGATTTCTCGAGCAATTCTAGCTGAAATAATGTTGAGGTTGTCTTCGCCAGTAACAGCCACGAAAGCATCCGCTTCCTCAATTCTTGCCGTTTTAAGGGTGTCCTGATCCATAGCATGGCCAATAATTCTGCTTCCCATAAATGTTTTTGCTAGCCTCTGAAAAGACTCGGGGTCTTGATCAATCACGACGATATCGTGCCCGTCTAGCCAGAGCGAGTTTGCAAGCTCAGATCCAAGGCGTCCGCAGCCCACAATTATGATGCGCAAGTTAATCACCTCTGTAGCTTTTATACCGATAAACCTAAACCTTTATGCGACTACCCTATGCGACCTTATGCAGTACCTTACGCAACTGCCTTATGCAACTTCACGCTTCCTAACTTCCTTGCCTTCTTTGGTTGCCTCTAGTTCCCTGCCAAAATACGTGCGTTTTGCTAGAGGCTCCCACCTACGCAACAGCCATTTGCGAACCTCATCCGCAAAAAACACTATAACTCCAAAGGAAAAGGCTGCCACCCATTCAACTAGGCCAAGTGGTGCAGTGCCAAATATTCTCTGAAGGAACGGTACGTATATTATTGCAGCAGTGATTATCAACTCAAATACAATCCCGTACATAATCCAACGGTTTGAGAAAAGCCCGATCTCAAACACGGAAGCTCTATTAGTACGAGATGCAAACACTACTCCAACCTGGGTTCCAACTATTGCAAGGAAAGTCATTGTTACTGCCCTTAGATAGACATCGTGAAGCGGACTTGCAGGATTAGATATGTCAGGTATACCAAGCGTCCATCCCCCAGAGACAAGAACCACAAAATAAGCAGCTAAAACTAAAGCGGCCTCAATAAGACCTAGGAATACATAGGCTCGCAGTAGAAGAGACCTATCTATAATGCCCTCTCCCTTTTTCCTTGGCGGGCGCTCCATGATTCCCGGCTCGGCAGGTTCTACACCTAAAGCAAGCGCAGGCAAAGTTTCGGTTCCTAGATCGATTGCAAGAATTAAGAGAACCGTTATGGCAAGCGGAATTGATCCACCAGATAATACAAAAATTACAAAAGGTATAACCTCCGGCGTTAAGTGAGCAAATATGTAGGTAACAAATTTCTTTATGTTATCAAAAACCACACGCCCTTCCTCAATGGCCGCTACAATACTCGCAAAGTTATCATCGGTTAATATCATTTCAGAGGCTTCCTTTGCTACATCTGTTCCAGTAATCCCCATTGCAACTCCAATATCCGCTCGTTTCAAAGCTGGTGCGTCATTTACCCCATCGCCAGTAACTGCAACAACTTCTCCTCTATCTTTAAAAGCCGAGACAATTTTAAGTTTATGCTCAGGCGCCACCCTTGCAAAAATAACCTCACTTTTATAAAGAGCACTCTCAAGATCTTTTTCAGACATAGAATCAAGCTCAACGCCCGTAATAATTCTTGGGTTTGGCTGCTTTATTATCCCTATTTTCCGAGCGATGGATTCGGCTGTCAGACCGTAATCACCAGTTATCATAACAATACGAATCCCAGCCTTTTGAGCCACAGCAACAGCATGCTCAACATCAGGACGCGGTGGGTCTTGCATCGCCATAAGCCCTAGAAATACCATATCTTTTTCCACATCCGTTGCCGTTAGGGTGATATCTGGTGATAATTGGCGATACGCTATTGCAAGAACTCGCAGGCCTCTTCGCGCAAAATCATCATTTGCTTTCATAATCTTGTCGCGCAGGTCATCAGTAAGCGGCGCCAGCTCCTCATTTAGCCTAATCTTGCTACATAAACTTAATGTCTCCTTGGGCGCTCCCTTAACACATGCCTCCTCAACTTTTCCTATTTCATGGATGCTTGACATACGCTTGCGGGCTGATTCAAATGGAATAAGAAACACTCTTGGGAATTTTTTAAACTCCTCTTCGTAGTTAAAGCCTGCTTTGCGTGCAACAACAAGAAGCGCTGCTTCAGTTGGATCTCCAACAATTCCCCAGCTTCGCCTGCCATCACCTGGAGGCAGCAATCTTGATGTGGTGCAAAAAGAGGCCGATCTCCAGAAAATATCGTATTTTCTTAACTCGTCATGAGTTAATTTGCGACCTTCGTAGTAAAAATCACCTATCGGCTCATAACCTACTCCAGTTACTTCAATTACTTTATTATCAACCCAAACTTCTCTTACAGTCATCTCGTTTTGAGTTAGAGTTCCGGTCTTATCAGTTGCTATAACAGTTGTAGAACCCAGCGCCTCTACGCTGGAAAGTCTTTTTATGAGAGCATGTCTTCTTGCCATTTCTTGAACGCTAGCAGCAAGAGAAAGTGATAATGTTGGAAGCAAGCCTTCGGGAACATTAGCAACAATTATGCCAATTGCAAAAAGCAAACTAGCTGTTATACCAAGTGGAGTAACAGATATTGCTACTAAAAAAAGTACGATCCCAAAACCTACAGCCAGCAGCGCTACAACTTGCGCGGCTTTGGCAACCGCTTTTTCAAGTGGACTTGGCTCTTCCCTTATAGCTTGTGTTAAGCGGGCAATTTTTCCAAACTCGGTCGCCTCACCTGTTGCATAAATAACTGCCCTTCCAGAGCCACTGGCAACACTTGTACCAGCAAAGACAAGGTTGGGCGCAGCTGTTATATGGATGTCCTGTCTTAAAATTGGATCGGTGGTTCTTCTTGCGGGTGCGGATTCACCAGTAAAAGCTGCATTTATCGTGCGCATCTCAAAAGCATCTACAAGCCGGCCATCAGCAGGGATGTTATCCCCTTCCTCAAGAACTAAAATGTCGCCGGGCACAATCTCCTCAGCTAGCACACGTTTTATTTCGCCGTCTCTTAAGACCTTTGCATAACTTGGGAGAAGCTCTTTCAAGGCTTCTGTTGCCCGCTCAGCTTTGAATTCCTGAAAGAAACTAAAAATAGCGTTAACAATGATGACAAAAATTATTGCGTAGGCAAGTTCAGGAAGTCCCCCAATAAACGCCAAAGCTGCACCAAACCATAACAAAAGCGCAAGAAGGTTATAAAGGTTGGCTAAAAACTTAAAAATTAATGGCGCTCGCTTAACCTCAGGGAGCTTGTTTGGACCATATTTTTGAAGCCGAGAAGATGCCTCATCATCTGTTAGACCCCTGGGCGATGTCTCAAGTTCGCGAAAAGCATCTTCTGCTGTCCATTGATATGGCTGCATTTAACCATCCTCAGGCATTTGGTTTAGGATTATTTACCCATTAAAACTGCCAGGGATGGTTTTCATTGAGAATTAAAAATGCGGTCACGCGGAGGATAGGTCTGCAAAAACTTAATAATCCCATCACTAATAGCTTTAGCAAGATGATCCTGATAGTTCGGGGAGTTCAAGAGGACATCCTCCTTAGGATTAGTCATAAATCCTGTTTCAATAAGAACTACCGGTACCTTAGACCAGTTAAAGCCAGTCATATCATTTCGAGCAACTATACCCAAATCATTCTGCTTTGTTGTTTCAATCAAGCTCTTTTGAATTATTTTTGCTGCTTTTAAACTTTTATCATAGATTGGTGCTGTCCATTCATTTAGGGCTGGATAAAGAGTTGATATTCCGCTCTTTTCTGCGTTAGAATCTCCATTTGCGTGAATTCTAACAAAAAGTTCCGCTTTTGCATTGTTGGCTATCCTTGCGCGATCGATATTGCCAATATCAACATCATTAGATTCCCTAGTCATTACTACTTTAACACCGCGCATTTGAAGTCTTTCCCTTATTTTTTTGCTATCGATAGCGTTAATTCATACTCTGGCACTTTGGATACTGTACCTAACGTACCACCAGGGTTCTTTACTTTCATTATTTTTGACCCTGGGCCAATTGGTTCTTTTGTAAGATCTGTCTTCCTTTGATGACCAGGGTCGATTACCACAACTTTTCCTATCAATGCTGATCGTGGCTGAATGGGCGGCTCAGGAAGTGGTTTTAGATTCTCATTATTTACAGCAGATTGCTGACGTTTCGCATTTTCACTGTAATAATCCTTGCCACCACTAACATTAACAATCACCCTGCTACCTTTTTTAACTTTAACATTAGGAAGAGGCTTTTGAGATATAACATGCTTTATTGGATAGACTTTGCTATTAACCCATTGGTCAACTTCAAATTTAAGCCCGGCCGATTCTACCTTTTTCTTAGCTACGGACATATCTTTTCCAACAAGCGCAGGCACAGTAACAAAATTCTTATCCTTTTTAGCATCATGCTTGGTTGGCCCTTTTAAGAAAAACGCATAACCTAAGAGCACAGTGATAGTAAGTAAGATTAGTGAGGCCGCTACAATTAAGATAGCTTGATGCTTTGGATTTTTTGTTAAAAATAAATCAAGCACAATAGAAAACCTCTAAATAAAGCTTATTAATTATTATCGGCACATAATAGCACGTTTATCAGTTAAAATAAATAACCGCTAGCCGCCGACCAATCTTTCGAAGCATAAGGAACAATCTTTGACACACCGCATCAAAATGATATAATTACTTCTGCAATCTGGTTTGACAGTCAAAAGCTTTCTATTAGGTGCAAATCTGTCCGAGTGGCGGAATTGGTAGACGCGCTAGGTTGAGGGCCTAGTGGCAGCAATGCCGTGCTGGTTCAAGTCCAGTCTCGGACACATCGATTTAAATCTGCGGTTTTTAACCAAGCTCTTATCATTGCACTTGCTAAGAACAAATATTAAGCTTTACTACAAACGTCTATTTTTGCTCTGAGGTTTGCATTGCTTCAAGTTCAATTAAACAAATTCAAGCACGATTCAAGAGCCTCCTTTTTGGTTCTGTTCATAATACTTTTGATATCTGTAGCTCTGGCAATGGAAGGAACTACAGGCTGGGCTGGGCTTAATCTTCACTCTGATGGCTATTTTGATTCAGGAGTCCTGTCTGGGCCTTTCAAATTAAATCTCATTTATCTCGACTCTGATACAGTAAGGGAAAAGCTAACTGAAGCCTATAATACGCTTGCACATGAATTTGCTCATGTTTGCCTTTCCTGTAGATAGCTCAGGCAAGCCAAGGCTTCTTCTTGCTGAGTTAAGATTATCGATAGCTGCATTACGCAGGAGGGCAGCGCTATTCAAACGATTTTGGAACTCTTGTCTCGCGCGTGACTCCTCCGAAGAGCCTGCTGGAGCTAATGGCCTTTAAAGCAATGGCCTTTAAAACATTTTCTGGATGTTTTTCCCTTTTCTTATAGCGAATATCTTAAAGAGGAGACTATCTGCAAAAGCTAGCTGCGAAAATCATGCAAATTAGTCTATCAACAAGAGCTCCTTAATAACATTTGAATTATTGCACCAGCAACCGTAAACTAAAGCTATAAACCAAAAGTCGTAAATTACGGCGTGAAAATCTGCGAGGCTAAAATGCTAGATTTAGGTGAGCAACAAATAACTTCGACACAAGACCAAGTTTTCGTTAGCTGTAAATCATGTGGCTATCGCCAAAATATAAAAGCATGGGAGTTGGCAGACCCTTTGCGCATCATTTGCAATGGTCCAGATTGCGGTGACACTTATTCGATTAAGGAAGGCATAAAAAACGCTATTACATCAGACAATGATTTTATGGCCTGGTGTTTTGTAAGCGACACAATAATATCAGGTCACGATACGATTGTAATTGGTACCGTTAAAGAAATAAAGCTTAAAATTCCCATAAGAAATGCCAAAAAAGTATTTATATTGCAAACAGCACCGCTTGAGGCAGACAGCCACAGCCGAATTTATCTTGAGCACAAGATTATTCTCCCAGATATCCTTCTCATAATTAGTTCCGGGGATAGCGTCACTTCAGGCAAACCGTGCGATATAAACTGGGTTGTGTACGCTGACGTTAAAAGCGATAGCGAAGAAGCCTGGCGCGAGTATCTCCAACGAGCCAAGGAAAGTATAATTAATGGTAATTACCAGGGAGCCATTATTGAGGCAGAAATTGCTGTTGAGGTTACACTGGCAACTGTACTGTGGGACCTTCTTACTAGGAAAAAGAAGCTTAGCGATGACGTTGTGGATTGGATACTAAGCAAGGTCCAAGCAGCCAGTGATCGTGCTAAAAAAGTTATGGAGCTTGCCATTGGTAAGAAAATCTCTGATATAAATCCTGGTGTTTATAAGAGTTGGGTTAAATTAGTTGCTCAAAAACGGAACCGCATAGTCCATAGAGGAGAACCAGCCACAAGAGAAGAAGCCATTGATGCCATCGGTGCTGCTTTTGAGATCATATGGCTTTTGCTTGAGCTTGCTGATAAAGAACCTGTGGGGTCGAGGAATAGGGATAAAAGATAGGAGCCAGTTCGGGTCGGTTATGATAAAAAATACTTTCTGAAACACATCCTTTGCTGAAATTAGCGTGAAATTGGTGGCAATTTTCTAATAGTATCAACCAATAGTATCAACCAATCTAGCCTCTCCAAAGAATTTGCTGTTACATCTTGCTTCAGTAACCCCATCAGTATTTTGTTGGGACTGCAACTTTTAAACCTTTACCCTTTCTATCGGTTGTTTGGAAAACGTTTTTGAAAAGGAAGGTGCCCTTTTCTATCGCTTAATATCCATAAAAAGGAGAAAGGGCCTAAAGTTTAAAGTTATTGAGAATTAATATAAGCTAGCGCTAAAGAGATTATCCTTTAACTATTGCTTTTTTACCCAGGGATAATATAGACTGTAGCCATATATTTAGCCGAAGGTGGACTATTGCAATATACGCATAATTGATAAGTTAATTATGGTCAGTTCTCCAAGGTTGCCAGGAAGCCAAACTATCTGTTTGTAGCCAACTATTCTCATCCGCTTTTACGAGTGTTTAGGTTGGTGGACCATGACGATTGAGAAAATCGACACAAAGCTTGCTCACGAAGCGATTGTCAAGCTATTGACATTACTTATACAATCCTCCCATGAGTTTTTAAACAAGCTTTCTCTTGAGGAACTAGAGCAGACCATCATATCAGAAACAAAGCGAGTTTTCGGTGCTGACGCAGCTTGGTTGCTGATTTATGAAACCGCAGATAAAACTCTTAAAATGAGGCGTTATTGGGGGCCATGTGAAGATCACTTTAGCTGTTTATCAATAAAGCCTAGCGCTAGTGCTGCTGGTAAGGTTTTTCTCGACCAGCAACCAGAAATAGTTTTTGCAAAGCCTGTTAAAGCAGACAAAGTATTTGATAAGGATACTTCCGCAGAACCTGTCCCGGTATTAGTATCTTTTCCAATTACCATAGAAGGTTGGCAGATAGGAGTTTTGGGGTTTTCTTCTAAGAAATTCACGGCCATGAACCTTTCAGAGGCCGAAATAAAGTTCGTAGTTTCAATTTTTGCAAGTCAAGTCGCAAGCGCCATCAAAATCACTATGCTTTTTGAGAAAGGAAAGGAGGCTGAACATAAGTTAAAGAATAGTATCCGAAGCCTCCAGATGCTAAATGAAATAGGCCTAGATCTAATAAAAGACCTTAACCTGCCAGTAATTATACGCAAAGTTGCACGTTATACTGCGGAAATTTTAAATGCTGATGCAGCTGTTATATGCCTAGGCAACAAAGAATGCACAGCAGTTGAGAAAGTCTACTCTTATAATATGCCGCCAGGCATTGAGGAGATAATTTTATCAGGTAAAAGCATTGAGCATGCTGTATTTGAATATCCGCGAAGGGTACTGACAAATGATTATCCAAATCATTCCTGGGCTATGCCGGAGCTTATTAGCGCTGGTCTAAAAAGCATGATTCTTATTCCGGTAATTTCAAGGGGACGAGTTTTTGCAACGCTAGAGGTCGTCAGCTTCAGAGATGAGATTGGGTTTACTGAAGATAACTTTGATGAACTAGAGTTTGTATCACGCCAGATGGCAATAGCAATTGAAAATGCCAGGCTTTACCACGACCAATTACGGATACGAAAGGAATTAGAGGATTACGCCCAACGTTTAAGGATGCTTAACGACTTTTCACAAAGAATAACTAGGGAAACAGAACCATTGAAGATGGTAGGCAAATTGGTCGAGTCCGCCCGTGAACTTCTTAACTGCACTGCAGCAATAGCCACCCTATTTAAAGAAGGTGAGTGGCAAAATCCCACAGTAGCCTGGTCTTTGGCTAATACAAACGCATTTATACAGGAAAATCCAGATATAAGGCCAATGATCTTCCGTGGTTTGTTTAATGAATGGATAGGGACTGAAAAGCCAGTTCGCCTATCTAAAGATTCAGGCTATCTCAATCACATAATTATTCCAAAAGGGCATCTGGAGATACGAGGTCTACTAAGCGTTCCAATGCATGATTCTGAAGGCAACTTTATGGGCCAGGTTATACTTACAGGAAAGAAAGACGGTTCCAATTTTTCTGATACGGATGAGGAACTGCTTGTTGCCCTGTGCGCACAGGTTGCCATCGGGATAGAAAAAGCACAGCTTTATGAACAGGAGCATAGCATTGCCGAAACCTTGCAGCAGGCTATTCTTGCCATGCCAAAAAGCTTACCTGGAGTTGAAGTTGGCATTGTATATGAGTCAGCTGCAGAAGCTACGAAGGTAGGGGGAGACTTTTATGATCTATTTGAATTGGGCGATGGACGAATAGGAATTTTAATCGGTGACGTCTCTGGCAAAGGACTTGAAGCTGCTACCATCACGTCAATGGTAAAAAGCACAATAAGAGCTTTTGCCTATAAAGGTCTTTCCCCATCCTCGGTTTTAGATGAAGCAAACAGAGTTATTTGCAGACAACTTACGCCTAATCAGTTTGTAACAATGGTCTACGGAGTACTTGATTTAGAATCAGGCAAGCTGATTGCGTGCCGCGCTGGCCATCCAGAGATAATAATTTGGGACAAGGATAAATGCACGTTCTGTAGCCTTGAAAGCAATGTTCCAATTGGAGTATTCAGCGATGCAAAATACACAGAAAGTGTTGTAGACCTATCAGCTGGCCAAGGAATAATTCTTTATACTGATGGATTGAGCGAAGTAAGATCTGAAGGACGTTTTCTAGGAGATGATGAGTTAATTGATTCGTTAAATAAAATCATTCCCGGTAAAGATCCCCAACAAATTGCAGTTGACCTGGTAAGTATGGTCAAAGATTATACCTCTGGCAAGCCGCAAGATGATATAGCTATCGTGGCTTTGAGATTGAAAAAGTGATACAGCCTTGATTATTTGGCGTTCTTGCTTTCACAAAACTGTGAAAGAAAAACATGCGCATTTACCTATAGCGCTAGCAACAAAGAAATCTTTGTTATAAAATTGACAATAGTTACAACCGGGGATCCTATATTTTATGCTTCTTGTCTCCTTTCCATCCAATTAAAGGAGCTGAGCATGACATGGCGAATAAGCATCAGGGCTAAGTTAATTACGGCCTATCTTACAATGGCTATACCTCTTATCGCCCTTCTAGGCTTTGGGTTTTATGAGCGCTACCAAAGCCAGATTGATAACGTCTACAAATCCCGTGAAGAGGCGTCAAGATTAGTTGCAGCAAATTTTTCAAGCTTTGTTCAAGGCATTTCAACAACTATTAGTTCAGCTGGCCACGCGATAGTAAAAACCGACATGTCAACTAACGCAATAATCGCATATTTATCAGAAATTAGAAATGAACACCCTGAAATGGCCAGCATTTCGTATGTTAGCCCAGCCGGCAACGTAATTGCATCAACCGACCCTAAAAAGATTGGTAAAAATGTTTCTTTTCGTTCGTCTTTTCAGCAAGTTATTTCTGGAAAAGAGATTGCTCTTGGCGGTTTCTGGCAAAACCTAGATGGATATTCAGGTTTTGTGATTACAAGTGGCATTAGGGAAGGCGGACGCCTTGTGGCAGTGATGATGGCAACAATTAATGCGGCCATGCTTGACAAGTTCATCCCTGCCTTTAAAACAGCTGGTGCTTGCCTTTATGATTCGAAAGGAACGCTTGTTTTTGAGAGTGGCCATCCTGATATTGATTCAAGTGATCGAAAATGGGAACGATTTAGCTTTATTAAAAAGGCACTCCACGGCAATGTATCCCGTTCAGATAAATTCACATCTCCTGTCTTTAAGGAAGATCGCTTTATGGTTGCATTGCCCATTAAAGATATTGGATGGGTTGCAGGGTCAAGTATATCAGCAAACAAAACCTTGGCTCCTATCAAGGAAGACATGATTAAAACTGGCAGTCTTGCTTTAGCTATTTTTGTTCTGGCCAGCGGATTTTCTCTTGTCATAGGCAATCTCATAACTAAACCAATTATCAAAGAAAGCTCGTCTTATTGGTGAAGGAGAACTAAGTACACCAATTGAAATTAGAGTTAATGATGAAATAGGAGTGCTGGCTCATGAATTAAACGACGCCAGAACTAAACTTCTATCATCTTTTAAATCAATGAACCTGCTTCTAGAGGCATCCTCAAGCCTAAATCGCACACTTGATATCCGTGATATCGCTTCAACCATGAGCAAAATTCTAAGTGAGATTCTAAACGGAAGCAGAGCTTCTATAGTGCTACTCGATGAAGAAAACAGAGAAGTTCTTGTGCTAAATGCAGATAATGTTATGTTTGCCAACCCGGGTCTAAGAATTCCTTTACCTGCCCTTCCATCCATCTATCGGCGCCTTTATAAGAGGAAAAGGCCGGTTGTCATAAATGTAGAAAACCCGAACTTAAACGTAGAGGCTAGAAACTTTTTGCTTATGCTTGGATCAAAATCGATGCTGATTTGCCCAATCTCTATCGGCGGCAAGATTATCGGTCATCTTGTAATCGATAGAAAAGATCTGGAGCATGGCTTTAACGAGAGTGAAATAAAGTTGGTTGAAGGTATTGCAAAGCAGGCAGCAGTTGCCATAGATAATGCCATGTTATACGCAAGAAAAAAGGAAATTGCGGAAACTTTGCAGCAAGCTCTATTAACCATTCCATCAAACTTACCGGGAGTAGAAATCAATCACATCTATGAGGCAGCAATTGGCGCATTTAAGGTTGGAGGAGATTTTTACGACTTATTTAGACCTGAACAGAACAAGATTGGTTTTGTCATAGGCGATGTTTCAGGTAAAGGCATAGAAGCCGCTGCGGTAACCTCGGTAGTTAAAAGCACCATTAGAGCCTTTGCATACAAAAGTTGCGATGTAGCCAAGGTTATGTCGGATGTAAATCAAGCATTATATAAACAAGTAAAGCAACATCAATTCATCACAGCAATTTTTGGGATTTTAGATACTGAGAGTGGTCGACTTGAAATAGTCAACGCAGGACATCCAGATCCAATTATCTATGATACAAGTAACTGCTCGCATCTTGTCTCTAATAGAAACCTGCCCCTTGGCATAACCAATGATGTACAATTTGAAGTAACGCAATCTCAGCTGGTGCCCGGTGACACCATTATACTTTATACAGATGGATTAACCGAGGCAAGAAGTGAAAGCGAATTATTTGGGGAGGACCGCGTTATTGAGATTATTAAGCAACTACAGTGGGCTTCAGCACAAGATATTATCAAAGGTCTTGTTGACTCTGCAAAGTCCTTCTCTGGTGGAAATCTACTAGACGATGTAGCTATAATCTCCCTGCGCTTGGAAAACAAACTATGCTTAGAAGACAAATCAGACACTGACAAAGCCTCGACAAGAAAATTGCAAGGCACCTCAGATAAAAGCCAAAATTTATCCCGAATTAGATCAATTGCAGGGATGTAAATTAGAATTGTGCCTTATTTGCTAACGCAGATATTTTCTTGCTAAGCCTATTAATCCTTCGCTGAGGAAAACATCGATTATTTCCCGCCTTCTTACTCTGTCATAGGCAGCTCGTTTATTTTCATCCGAGAGAACATCGTATGCTTCCCGTATTTCCATCCACTTGCGGGTGGCAGCCTCCTTCTTATTTCCCTGATGCTTATCGGGATGATATTTTAATGAAAGCGCTCTATATGCTTTTTCTATTACCTCTTTTGAGGCCTGTGGGTCAACCTCTAATATTCTGTAATAATCTGGCACAATACCTACCTCTTGTTCTGGCTTATATTAACTAACTTTGACAAAGCCACTGTTTTGATTATAAATAAATCAAAATTAAAAAAGTAAAAATGCAGGGCATGTCCCAAGCAACACCGAGAGGCATGTCCCAAGCAACACCGAGGGATTGCATAAACGACTGCCGACGGCGGTCGCCATTTAATTTTGCATTTTGAATTAGGTTAGTCTAACAGTATAATTAACACAGAAACGATAGATGAACAAACTAGAATAGGGTTTCAGACTCGTTAGTCAGAAGCCCGCGATTAAAAATATTAAAAATCTTACTCTTTATAGGGGTGATTTAAATGCGCATAGTTGATGCAATAAGAAACTTCGTAAGAAAAGAAGACCCCATCGTTTGGAAAAGTTTAATAATAGCTACTACTATTACGCTTGTCTTCTACATCTTTGTGTTGATTTACACTCGATAACAACACCCCAGAGTTCTAACTTGGCAATCTAATCAGATAATCGTATGCAGATAGCGCTGCTTTTGCACCTTCACCTGCAGCAACAATAATTTGCTTTTCAGGAGCGCTTGTTACATCACCTGCAGCAAATAGCCCTTCAACGCTTGTGCGGTTGCTACAATCAACCAGAATCTCACCCCGCTCATTAAGTTTAGCAAGGCCTTTAACCAAACTTGAATTTGGCTCTGAGCCAATTTCAATAAAAACCCCTCTTACCGGCAGTTCAATCTCTTCCCTAGTCTCTATTTCTCGTATTCTAATTTTCTCCACGTAGTTTTCTCCCTCGATTGAGGTAACTTCATAGCCTTTATAAATTTCGATATTCTCAGCTTTTAATATTTTCTCTTGAATGATTGGGTCGGCATTCCAATCGGCAATAGAAACTATATAAACTTTGCTGGCAATCTTTATCAACTGCTGCACCGCACCAAGAGCCGCATTGCCACCTCCAATGACAGCTACATCCATTTTTACAAAAAGCGGCGCATCGCAAGTAGCGCAATATGTAACACCCCGACCTAAAAACTCTCTCTCACCAGGTACGTTAAGACGGCGTGGCGACCTGCCGGATGCAACAATTACGCACTTTGCCTTGATGACTTCTCCATCTTCAAGAACTACATTAAAATGCGAATCAGCTCTTTCGACTTTCTCCACAGTCTTGTATTCTATGGGTATGCCAAATTCTTCCACCTGCTCCTCAAATTTAGACATAAGCTCTGGCCCCGAAATTAGGCTATAGCCCATATAGTTTTCTATTCCAGCGCTTAATGATGCCATGCCTCCGATATTCCCTGTAAGCATAAGGGTGTCTATTTTCTTTCTTGCCGCGTAAACAGCGGCTGTCATCCCAGCCGGGCCAGCGCCTATAATAATTAGCTCACGCAAAATAAACCCTCCGTTAAATCCCCATTATTATATGCTTCTATGCTTATCATACAGCCAGAGCCGACTCTAAACGCCCGCGGTCATAACCTATAATTACTTGATTATCGACAACCGTAACCGGGACGCCGAGCTGGCCAGATATTTCTACAAGTTCGCTTACTCTAGCCGGGTTTGCCGCTAAATCAATTTCCTCATATTCAACACCTATATTATCAAGAAAATCCTTGAGAAGCGAACAATACGCACAGGTCGGAGTCGTATAAATCTTTACCACACGTGCCATTTAAACCTCCATTCCAGATACCAGATATCAGATCGGGCCTATGGCCCTCACCGGAAACCAGATTAATCAATCCCACTCTCTAGACCCTCAATTCTTGTTTCTAGCTTCTTGTTCTGGTCTCTGGTCTCTGGTTTCTAGTTTCTAGTTTCTAGTTTCTAGTCTCTTGTTTCTGGTCTCTATGCAGCAGGTCTTCGAACACCATGGACATATAGCTCGTTTATAACATCAACCACGCCAGGAACAGAAAATGCAACAAACTCAGCAATCCTTTTTTGCGTGTAGTTAGGAACTTCTCCTGTTAAGGTTACAACGCCATCTGTTACATCTACATTTGCCTCAGTTAGATCAAGCCTTGTATTTTTTATTAAAGCAGCTCTTACATCACGAGCAATTTCAGCATCTGCAATTTTCATCTCTGGCTTTACCATAAGATGATTAACAACATCAACAACACCAGCCACCCACCGCGCGTCATTTTCAGCTTCTTGTTTCTCTATTCTTGAACTAACCGGTACTGCTTTTTGAGTTCCAGCAATCTCACCAACCGCCCCTCTTAAAAATACAACGCCATCAATTGTTTCAACACTTATTTTTGTTTCATCGACCCACACATCTAGCTCGAGATTCTTTCTTACAGCTTCCGTTATTTCCTCATCGCTTCTTGCGACAGGTGGAACAACACTGATATTGTTGATGACATCTTTAACACCGCGTATCCTACCAGCAATTTCATCAGCTACTAGTTTCTCGTTATAGGTATCAACCTGCCCCTCAAGAATGATAACACCCGGTTCTTCTGACCTTACCTCAATTAGCGACTCATCGATACGCGTATCCGATGCAAGCGATCGCTTGACATCGTCTACGATACTTGCCATAGCCATCTTCTCGCAACCTCCTTATTTACTAAAAAGCCAGGTAGTGTGGTGTTTCTACCCTGTTTTAAATTTTGAGAAACATCAGCGATAATAAACAATCTCCCCGCCCAAAATGGTATGAGAAATCATTGACTTTGAAGCGCTTTCAACGAGGAAATCATAAGGGTTAGTAAATGAGGTGCTGCTGAAGTCTATAACAACCAAATCAGCCCGCTTTCCAGGCTCGATACTTCCTAACCTATCACTAAATCCAAGAATTGTAGCAGCATCAATTGTTATCATCTCAATAAGCCTTTTGGATGACAGGTCAACTTCATCCTCTTTTAAAGCCGACTTTTCCATAGCAGACTGTTTGGAGAAAATACTTCGCACCTTTCTAATTTCGGCAAATAGATCGTACTCTGGATTGCTTGCCAAGCTATCCGTGCCTATACCAACCTTTAACCCCTGCTGGATAAACTTGGCAACTGGTGCTTCACCAACCCTTAAAAGCTCATTAGACGTTGGGCACAGTACGACCGAGGAACCTCTTCTCTTCAATAGTTCGATATCATTCTCATTTAACCACACGCCATGAGCCGCTATTAGGGAATTTCTAATCAAACCAAAGCTATCCAAAAAAAACGCAGGGCTCTTGCCCGACCCACCCTGCTTTATGACATCCAAATCCAGCCTCCCCTGCACTAAATCAGCCAGCTGACCATCGCCTTTACTGATAAGATCAACCTCGGCTTTGCTCTCCGCAAGATGGATGGTTATTGGCAGCTCATATTCTGAAGATATTTCAGATAAGGCATTAAGTGCAGATGAAGACAGGGAGTACGGTGAATGGGGTGATATGCCAAGCTTAAGTTCGCTAGTGGTTGTAATAGCCCAAAAACCTTTTACTTTTTCCAATAAATCAGCAACTGCATCTAAGAGATTCTTATCATCAACAGCAACTACTTCGAGATATGCTAGCGCTGGCATATTTATCTCAGTTATTGCATGCAGTCCAGCGCCAGTACGTGTTATATCAGCAATACACGTCATGCCCGCCGCAAGGGACTTTTTTATTCCTTGCCGAGCAGCTTGCAGCCAATCATCCTTACCCATTGCATAACCTGCCTTAATCATCTCTTTTAGCCAATCTGAAAACGGCGCTGGCTTTGCTAAGAAACCAAAAGACGAGCACTCTAAATGGCTATGAAGATTAACTAGCCCTGGCATAAGAATAGACTTCTTGAAATTATGCACCTCTTCATCTGGGTAGCTTGCGGTTAAACTACTTGCCTCACCAATGGCCATAATATGGCCTTCTTTTACAAAAACAGCGCCATTTTTAATAGGGGAACTAGTGATTGGTAGGATAAAATCAGCAGCATAAATCATTTACTGTTCCTCTTTAAGAAGTGTTGGTTTTCTTAGATCGGAGCATTCGCAAGCTATGTTATCTCCTGTATTCCTTAAAGCCTCGATTAGAAGATGCCCAATCGTCTCAGACTCGCCGTAAAAAATTGATGAAAGCTCGCCATGCTCCCAATCTTTGACAATTCCTTCAGCATAGTTTACAACAAGATAGATTCCTGCATAGCATGCACCAATTTCTCTTGCCAGATAGACCTCTGGGCAAATACTTTGGCCAACAACATCTGCCCCCCACTGCCTTAGAACAGATACTTCGGCTGGACTCTCAAAATGACGGCCGTCGGTATTGGCATAGATTCCCCGCTCAAAAACCCTGTATGATGTTAGCTTATGTGCTGCTTGCAGAAGTTTCGCATGCAAATTTGGACAAATAGCCTTTCTCATTATAAGTAGGTAATCAGAGCCAAGGCTCACGTCTTTCCGCATGGAGTTGTCTATATAATCGGTGGGAATAATAATATCGCGCGGATTTAGCAGATGATTAACTGCTCCCACCCCACCCTCAACAAGAATGTTTCGAACGCCAGCTTCCCGAAACACCCAAAATATTTGTCTTGAAGCATCAGCCCTGCTTACGCCTGCTCGCCATCCATGCATCTTACAAGTTAGAACCGACTTATCGCCAACCTTAAACAATTTAAAAGGTGGGCTCTCACCAAAGGGAGTTGCAAAGAGCATTCCCTCCTCGATAACCTCCACATCAGCCTCGCGAAGTGATTCTGGAAACTTTATTGAAAATGTACTCGAGCCACCGATTATGGCATATTTTGCAGATGGAAACTTCCTAGGCATTCTCTAGCTCCTCCAGCCATCTATTGGTCAATAGCATTAGTAATTGTAGTTGCCTTATTTGTGGGATATACGACCGCCGACAGTCGTTCACCTACTCACCCATTCACCTTTTTAAAATTCCTCTATAACCTCATAGGTGGTGTTTCGTCTAGCCGGACGTTTACCAGCCTCCCTTATAAGCCTTATCATCTCATCTTTAGACATGGCATATGAAACACCGGTTGCCCGAACTACATTTTCCTCTATCATTATGCTCCCTAGATCATCGGCACCAAAAGATAGACTTAATTGACCTATCTCTTTCCCTTGGGTAACCCAGGAACCTTGGATGTGCTTGATATTGTCAAAAAATAGCCTTGCAACAGCCAAGGTTTTTAGATACTCTCTGGAGGAGATTTTTTGGCCACCAAGTTTCGTATTGCCGGGTTGGTAGGTCCAGGCAATAAATGCCCTAAACCCACCAGTTTTGTCCTGTAACTGCCTTATCTTACTCATGTGCTCAACTCTATCTTGCACGCTTTCTGGGCCGCCCATCATCATTGTAGCTGTACTTTCAATACCATGCTTATGCGCCTTTTCCATAACTTCAAGCCAACGGGCAGCCGATACCTTGTTAGGGCTGACAAACTCTCGATAGCGATCAACAAGTATCTCAGCTCCTGCTCCTGGCAGCGAATCCAAACCCGCATCCCTTAGTCTTCTTAGAGTTTCATCGATGCTTATTTTTGAAATGTCGGCGATATATGCAACCTCAGGCGCACCAAATGAGTGAATAACAATTGGATACCGCTCTTTTATACTTCTTAGAAGGTCTTCAAAATAATCTATCTTAAGGTCAGGATGAAGGCCCCCTTGCATCATGATTTGCGTGCCCTCTAGTTCTAAAGTCTCCTCGATTTTTTTAAATATTTGTTCCTTGCTTAAGAGGTATGCATCAGGGTCGTTTTTATCACGATAGAATGCACAAAAATGACATTTACTTGTGCAAATGTTTGTATAGTTAATGTTTCGATCGATTATAAATGTTACTGTATCTTTAAAAAGACGCTCCCTTACAATATCAGCAGCTGAACCAACCGCAAGCAAATCACCTTTTTTTAGAAGAAAAATTGCTTCATCCTCGGTCAAGCGACGGCCGTCAAGTACCTCTTGCAGAATTAATCTCTCATTTAATAACACTTGCTTGTTGAACCTCCACAAAATCAAGCCAGGGGATCTCAGGAATAAAACCAAGCTCATATGCTCTTGTTGCATATGCTAATAAATCTTCCTGGTAGAATGAATCAAGATCAAACCTGAGACTCATAAAATAATCTTTCATAAAGCAAGCGTCAAAGACCTCCCATCTTGAAGCTGCTTGCGCAATTTCGTCCACTTTCTCGATGCTGTATTGCATTGATTTCATGAACGCATAGTACACTTCTTTGACCAAGTCAGGGTTTTCAGCAGCAAAGATGCGCCTGGCTGCCCAAACTGCAAAAACCATGCGTCTTCCAGTTAGTTCTTTCCATTCCCTGCCCAAATCGTAAATATGTAGGTTGGTTGGTGGATTGTACAGAACACGGAGAGCATCATCACCAATAAGAAGTGCTCCGTCTGCTTCCATGAGCATCTTGGCAAGGTCTGGAGGACAGACAAAGTATCTGGGCGATATTTTGTACTTATCACGCAGGATTATTCTAAGAAGTGCTTGCGACGTTGCTGAAGTATTGGTAAGCGCAATGGTATGCCCATCTAGTTTTTCAACTGGAACTTTGCTTACAAAGAGTATGCTTTGTACTTCACCATCTGCTGCAACTGCGAGATTTGGCAAAAGAATTAAATCTTTATAGTTTCTACAATATTCAATTGACGATATTGGGCTTATATCAAGCTTTCCTTCCAACAACAACTTATTTAGCTCGGTTGGCGTCCCTTTCACAAGATCGATATCTAGAAGAACATTGTTATATACAAGCCCATAATAGAGAGGAAGGCAGTTTATAAATTGTATGTGGCCAACCCTTGGTCTAAGCAATTTACATTCCTCCTGATTTTACTGATATATCCTAATAACATTATATAAAGTATCTCTTTGTACTGGTACGCGACCGGCATCTTT
>JASEIR010000011.1:0-7259 GCA_030017355.1 Actinomycetota bacterium | reverse complement strand
CATCTTTAATTAATCTTATAAGCTCTTCTACCTCTATAAACTCTTCGGTCTGGGCACCAGCCGAGTGCGTTATTTTCTCTTCAACAACCGTGCCATCAAGGTCATCCACCCCAAAGTCAAGAGAAAGCTGCGCTAACTTCAGCCCAACCATGATCCAAAAAGCTTTTATGTGGTCGAAATTATCAAGCATCAACCTTGCTATTGCATGCGTCCTCATATCATCAAAAGCAGTCGTCCTTTTGATGCTTGCTAGCTTTGTGTTGTCTGGATGAAACGGCAGCGGTATAAAGCTCTGAAATCCCCCTGTTTCGTCCTGAAGCTCACGAAGTTTTAAAAGGTGATCAATTCGTTCTTCTATAGTTTCAACATGGCCATATAGCATAGTTGCATTAGATCTAAGACCAAGCTCATGAGCTGTTCTCATAATTTCAAGCCAACGCTCACCACTTGCTTTTTTACTACAGGTAATGCCACGAACACGATTGCTGAATATCTCCGCGCCACCGCCTGGCATTGATCCAAGCCCTGCTTCTTTAAGATCTTCGAGGACTTCGCGCACGCTCATCCCTGTTAATTGAGAAAAATAATCTATCTCTATTGCTGTAAAAGCTTGTATATGAACATCCGGCAGAGCTTTCTTACACTCACTTATAATATCGCGATAATAACTATATGGCAGGTCAGGATGCATGCCGCTTACTATGTGAAGCTCGGTTGCGCCAATTTTTGGCGCTTCCAACGCGCGCTCTAGAGCTTCTTCAAGCGTCATTGTATACGCATGGCTGTCATCCTTATCCGCACTAAATGCGCAAAATTTACATCTTGATGTGCAAACGTTTGTTAGATTTATGTGACGGTTAACATTAAAGTAAGCGTAATTGCCTGTTTTTTTCTCTTTAACATACCTTGCAAGAGCACCTAGGAATAGGAGGTCATTAATTTTGTAAAGGAATATTCCGTCTTCCCGAGTAAGTCTCTGCCCAGATAATACTTTTTCTTCAATTCGTTTTAAGTCAGTCTTTGTAACTTCCATAGTTTGTGTTGCCATCTACTTTCCTCCAGTTTTATATTTCAGGAACAAGGGCCCTACTATCCCCCTCCCACCTTTTAAACAAATCATGTCTAATTCCCAGCAGATCAAGAACCTTTCCCACTACAAAATCTACCATATCATCAATTGTTTTTGGATTACTATAAAATGCTGGCATTGCTGGCACGATTTTAGCACCTGCCTCCTCAGCATAAAGAAGATTTTTAAGATGGATACGACTTAATGGAGTTTCCCTTGGTACAAGGACAAGTTGCCTGGACTGCTTTAAAACAACATCTGCTGCTCGTTCAATCAGACTTGATGAAAGACCATTGGCAATCGCTCCAAGTGTAGCCATACTGCACGGTATGATAACCATCCCAGCTGTAACATGGGAACCGCTACAAATTGGCGCCGTTAAATCCTTATCGCTATAATATTTTAGTCTGACTTTAGCATCTGGAACCGCAAGCCACTTAGTAATCTCGTTGCCTGCTTCTTTCTCATCAAAAGTAAATCCCAGCTCGTGTGACATTACAAGCTTGCCAGGCTCAGAGATAAGCAGTGAGATATCAAAACCTCTCTTAAGAAGCTCTTGTAAAAGCCGCTTGCCGTAGATAGATCCGCTAGCTCCTGTTATAGCTACAATATATTCTTGATTAGTTGCCAAGCTATCCCATCCCCTTGAGCAGATATCTTGCAGCAAAATCAAGGCCAGTAAATGCAAATATTTGAAGACTTATAAAGCCATTAACTGTAAAAAATGCCAGATTTACCTTAGATAAATCATTCGGCTTTACTAGTCTATTTTCATATGTCAGCAGAAGTGCGGTTATAATTACGCCCATGTAATAAATAGCTCCCAATTTAAAAGCTACACCCACTGTAAATAACAAGCAAACTGTCAGAACATGAAAAGTCCTTGTAACCAAGAGCGCCCTTTTAATCCCAAACACAGCCGGGATTGAAAAAAGTTTTTCTCGCCGATCCACTTCAATATCTTGACAAGCATAGATAATATCAAAGCCAGCTGTCCAAAGCGTAACAGCGGCTCCCAATATTACAACCGGCCAGCTTAAGCCATTTTTTATGGCTATCCAAGCACCAATTGGAGCCAGTCCAAGACACATCCCTAGAATAACATGGCTAAGCCAGGTAAAGCGCTTTGTATAGGAATATATAACAAATGGGAGAACTATTGCAGGCCAAACAACACGCGCAAGAGGAGCCAGCTGATACGTCGCAACAAAGAAAACAGCAAGACTTATAATACTAAAACCTAGCACGTACCTAGCTGTAAGCTTTTTAGCAGGTATTGCACGATCTTTCGTGCGAGGATTCCTGGCATCGATTTCACGGTCAATATAGCGATTAAGAGACATTGCAAAACTTCTGGCACCAACCATTGCAATGGTAATCCATAAAATCTGGCTTAAACTTGGCATGCCGTTTGCTGCAAGAACCATACCCATGTAAGCAAAAGGCAACGCAAAGATAGTATGCTCAAACTTGATCATCTCAAGAACCGTCTTAAGCCTTCCCAAGGCCTAATTCCTCCCATTTCTCATCAACAAGCTGTTTTATGTCTTCTAACATCTCGATATCATCCGGCCACTCTCTAGTGTGCCCTTCCTCAGGCCACTTTTTAGTTGCATCAATCCCCATTTTGGAACCAAATTTGGGAGTATTTGATGAGTGATCAAGCGCATCAAGAGGTCCTTTAACCACCATTATATCGCGCTCTGGATCAACATTGTTGAAAACCTTCCAGAGAACTTCTGACATGTTCTGAACGTTTACTGTGTGATCGACAACAATTATTATCTTTGTAAACATCATCTGGCCTAGTCCCCAAAGAGCGCTCATTACCTTATATGCGTGAGCAGGATAGCTTTTATGAATAGATACAACCGCGCAGTTATGGAAAACACCTTCAAGCGGTAGGTTTATATCCTGTATCTCAGGTAAGGCAACTTTAAGGACAGGAAGAAATATTCTCTCTGTCGCCTTCCCCATGTAGCAGTCCTCCATTGGAGGCTTTCCAACTATAGTCGCTGGATATATAGGGTTCTTGCGCATTGTTACACACTGGATGTGAAATACTGGATAGTAATCTGCTAATGAATAATAACCTGTATGATCACCAAAAGGACCTTCCCACCTAGTTTCGCTAGGATCAACATATCCTTCTAGAATAATTTCAGCATTAGCTGGAACCATCAAATCAACCGTTTTCGCCCGCACTACTTCGACAGGCTGCCTTCTAATCATTCCAGCAAAAAATAACTCATCGATGTTTGGAGGAAGTGGTGCTGTCGCTGAATAAATTGTTGCCGGGTCACCCCCAAGCGCCACCGCAACTTCAGTTGGCTTATTTAGCTGCTGGTGCTTGCGAAAATTATGTGCTCCGTCATGATGGTCATGCCAATGCATACCAGTAGTTTTTGCATCATAGACTTGCATACGGTACATGCCAACATTTTGCCTTCCACTATCAGGATCTTTGGTGATTACTAGTGGCAGTGTAATAAATCTTCCTCCATCCTGAGGCCAGCACTTAAGAATTGGAAAATTATCAAGCGAAAAGTTGTCAGTTAAAACCATTTCCTGGCAAGGGGCATTTTTAATCTCTTTTGGCTTGTAATCCGCGATGTTCTTTAGTTTTAGCAACGCCGATATTTTCTCCCAAAGCGTGCCTGGCTCACCATCAGGCAATAGCTCGGCTAATCTAACAGGAACCTCATCCAGATTATTTACGCCAAGAGCCCAGCTCATCCGCTCATATGAACCAAAGGTATTTATGAGAATCGGGATATCGAATCCTTTTGGATTCTCAAAAAGAAGAGCTGGACCATAGTTCTTGCTTACCCTATCAGTTATTTCAGTAACCTCAAGAATTGGGTCGACCTCAACGCTAACCCTTTTTAGCTCCCCTTTTGATTCCAGGAATTTTATGAAGTCCCTTAAGTCTCGGAATGCCATGTATGCCTACCTTTCAAATCATTAAGGTGAATTATACCGTTGCCCTGATGCCGTTGCAATTTAAGCCGGCCTTACCTATGAATGTTGGCACAGAAAACAACGCCATACAATTAAAAAATTTTTACGAAAATTTGTTGACAACGGTAATCCATATTTGCTAGATTAGTGTTAGACCCCAAGGGGCTGGATGCGAGGAACCCGACAATGCGGATTAACCGCAGTTCCCTCAAGGTAAGGTATCAGGGGTATGGCCGTGAGGCCAGACCAGATGCCGCCAAGAGGATGTAGGTAAGATCGGTGTTTAGGGATTCTTCGAAGAAGGTTTCTTGGGGTTCTTTATTCTTTTTGATCAAAGTAATTGATTTTAATGGTATACGAGCTAATTTTGAGGCGAAGATAAAAATTTAAAATAAACTACCTTGCTTAGGTAGTTTTTCTATTTCTACTTCTGCTTTTTTCCCTTTTATAAATCTATCGATTGCTTCATTTGCTAGCTCATCAGCGCGCCTGTTTTTATTTCTGGGGACGTGTTCGACATCAACATACCCAACCCCCTCCAAAAGCTGTTTTACGAGCTCATGCAGGGGTTTTAAATCCCGATTTTTTACCTTGTACTCTCCTGTAAGCTGCTTAACAAGCAATTCGCTATCCGACCTAATTATGATGCCGGCTGGTTCAAATTGCATAGCCTCTTGAAGTGTTAGTATCAGTGCTTTGTATTCTGCTACGTTATTTGTTGTTTCTCCCAAGTATTCTGATACTTCGCTTAATACCTTTCCACCAGGAGTTTTAATCTGACCGCCAGCACCAGCGGGGCCCGGATTGCCACGGGCCGCCCCATCGCTATAAATAATTAGTTTTTTTATCATACCTTCACCAATATTCGAGTGCAGGTAGGGCATCTTTCAAGCTTTGATGATGCCACCATTCTTTGCGCCTCAACGCTTGGAAGTTCAACCCTGCATCCTTGACAGATACCTTCCTCAAGCACAGTTACAGCAAGCTGATATTTTGATCTAACCCTGTCATACAATTGCCTAACCTCAGGCTCAAGTGACGCATAAACAGGTTCTCGTTTTGCTTGCAACACCTGCTTCTTCTCATGAATATCGCCTAATAGCCTATCCATTTCTTCTTTTGCGTTGAGCATCTCGTCCTTTTTTGCCTTTAGACGATCTTCTACAGCTCTTTCGTTCGTCCTAAGATTTTCAACAACATCTATTTGTTCTAATAAGTCAGTCTCTTTGCTATCAAGCTGTTCTTTGAGAATTGATATTTCTTGCTGCAAGTTGGAGAGCTCTTTTGGGCTTGCAATCGTTCCGCTATACAAACGTGCTTGATCTTTGTCTATCTTTACGCTTAGGCTGCTTATTTCATCCTCAATTCTTTTTTGCACTGCTGCTTCGCTGCGTAGCTTTGCTGATATGGTCTTGTAAAGTGCTTCTATCTTACCAACCTCATCGCGAAGACTAAAATATCGTTCGCGCTCAGGAAGGTTCTTTTCCTGGTAATCTAGCGCGTCAATTTGCGAATCGATCTTTTGAAGTTCAAGTAAAATTTTATGCTCGTCCATATTGCTCTTTATTCCATGGATTGGTATCAATTTCCGATATTAATACTTCAGCTTCCAAACCTAGACTGCTGATTTGATTCTGGATTTTAGCTGCAAATTCAGGGATAATCAGCTTCTCTGTCTCTGCATGTCCGGCATCAATCAAAGCCAAACCCATTGCTTTGGCATCATGAGCAGTGTGATATTTAACATCCCCAGTTACAAATACATCTGCTTTTGCAGACTTCGCTGCTCTAATCAAGTCTCCACCACTTCCACCACAAACAGCAACTCTTTTTATCTTAGCATCCCAATCACCCAGCACTCGAAGATTGCTACCTAGCTTCTCACTCCAGAGCGCTACGCAACTGTGAAGCGTCAACGGCTCCACTAAATTGCCAACTCTACCAAACCCTGCGCCAGCTGGAGGATTCATAACCTCATATACATCATACGCCACTTCTTCATATGGGTGAACTTCTAACATTGTCTGAATAACACCGTCAAGCCTATCTGGAGTTACTAGCATCTCAAGTCGACACTCATCAACCTGATTTAGCTCTCCAATCTTTCCAAGATGGGGCCGCGCCCCGACCATTGGATAGAATGTTCCTATTCCCTCAGACCGGAAGGAACAGTGGCTATAATTCCCGATAATACCTCCTCCAGCATTCCCCAAAGCTGAAATCATCGCCTGCACGTCTTCCTTTGGCACAAAAACCACAAGCTTAAACATATGAACATCAGAGGCAGGATAAAGCACTTTTATATCCTCAAGACCAAGAGCATGGGCCAATGCATCGCTTACACCTTCCCTTGCACGGTCAAGATTTGTGTGAGCTGCGATTAATGAAACATCATATTTTATAAGCGAAGTTACTAGCCCACCAATATGATCGCTTGCCAAGATGCGATCTAAACTTCGAAAAATAAGCGGGTGGTGTGTGATGATAAGCTGAACCTTTTTATCCCTTGCTTCCTGAATAACCTCACCTGTAACTTCAAGAGTTACTAGGATTCTATCAACTAAATTATTTGGATTTCCAACTTGAAGGCCAATCCTGTCTTTTTCATACCTAAGATATGAAGGTGCTATCTTTTCAACAACTTCAATCAGCTGTGATACAACCGCCACTCTTATCACCCCGTGGATTAATAGTAGCACAAAAGTAGCTATCGTCGGCAGGTCTATGTAGGAAAACTAGAGCCCGTATTTGAGCCTTAGCAATTAAAAATTCAAAATTAAAAATGCAAAGCATGTCCCGAGCAACGTCGAGGGGCCTGTCCCGAGCAACGTCGAGGGCCTGTCCCGAGCAACGTCGAGGGATTGCATAAACGACCGCAGACCGCTGACCACTGCATTAGGCTCCTTCGGAGCCAGACCGTCGACCGCAGACCGCCGACCGCCGCTATAAAGGACCGGGGACTGGAGACGAGCAAGAGCAGACGGGAGACTGGAGGCCGGAAAAAACGACCACTGACCGCAGACCGCCGCATTAGGCTCCTTTGGAGCCTGACCGCAGACCGCCGACCGCAGACCGCCGCTATAAAGGATCGGAGACCGGAGACCTGCTAAAATCCCCTCCCCCTTGAGGGGGGCTAACCCAAATCCCCTCCCCCTTGAGGGGTCTCATACAATACCCTCCCCCTTGAGGGGGGAGGGTAAGGGTGGGGGTGAAAAATGGAGGGAGACCG
>JASEIR010000119.1:2037-7793 GCA_030017355.1 Actinomycetota bacterium | reverse complement strand
TATTTCCCCTCCCTTGAGGGGAGGGGCTAGGGGAGGGTGATAATTTTGAATTTTGCATTTTGAATTTTGCATTTAATCGCTTTATCATTTTAACACATTAAAGTGTTGGAGTTCTAGACTAAAGCAACTTTTTCTTTATCAAGCAATCTCTTTAGGAACAAACCAGTATAGGACGACTTAACCTCGGCAACATCCTCAGGCGAGCCTGCGGCAATCACTTCTCCTCCAGCCTCACCGCCTTCTGGGCCAAGGTCAATAATCCAATCAGCAGTTTTTATAACATCAAGATTATGCTCGATCACTAGAACTGTGTTTCCTTGAGATACCAGCCTATTGAGAACATCAAGCAATTTTTCTATGTCGGCAAAGTGAAGCCCTGTTGTAGGCTCATCAAGAATATAGAAAGTTCGGCCGGTCGATACCTTACAAAGCTCTGCGGCAAGCTTTACCCTTTGTGCTTCGCCACCTGAAAGTGTTGGCGCTGGCTGTCCCAACTTGATGTAACCAAGACCGACATCGTATAGCGTCTGAAGTTTGCGTTTTATCCTTGGGATGTTTTCAAAAAACTCAAGGGCCTCCTCTATGGACATCTCAAGAACATCGCTTATGCTTTTTCCCTTATACTTAACTTCAAGAGTTTCTTTGTTGTAGCGTGTTCCCTTACATACCTCGCATGGGATATAAATATCCGGCAAGAAATGCATTTCAATTTTTATTGTTCCATCGCCGCTACAGGCCTCACATCGGCCACCTCTTACATTGAAACTAAAACGCCCTGGCTTGTATCCTCTAACCTGCGCTTCGGTTACCTGGCTGAAGAGATTTCTTATATCATCGAACACCTTCACATAGGTCGCTGGATTTGACCTTGGCGTGCGCCCGATGGGTGATTGATCTATCTCAATTGCCTTATCAATATACTCCATACCCTCAATTGCTATGTGCTTGCCTGGAAGCTCTCTTGATTTATAAAATTTCCTTGCCAGCGCTTTTGATAAGATATCAGTTACTAAAGTGCTTTTGCCGCTTCCTGAAACCCCAGTCACGCAGACAAACAATCCAAGAGGAATATCCACATCAATACCTTTTAGATTGTGCTCGCTCGCACCCTTAATGCTTAGCCATTCACCTGTTGGAATTCGCCTTTGCTCGGGAATCTCTATCTTGCGCTTACCGCTTAAGTATTGACCAGTGATGGATTTTGGATTTGACATTATCTCACCAAGCTTGCCTGTTGCAACAATTCTCCCGCCATGCTCCCCAGCCAGCGGACCAATATCAACTATATGGTCAGCCTCCCTCATGGTTTCTTCATCATGTTCAACCACAATTAGAGTATTGCCAAGGTCGCGCAGCTTTTTAAGCGTCTGAATTAAGCGCCTGTTATCGCGTTGGTGAAGACCTATGCTTGGCTCATCAAGCACATAAAGAACGCCGACTAGACCTGAGCCAATCTGGGTAGCAAGCCGAATTCGCTGCGCCTCCCCGCCTGAAAGTGTTGATGATGAGCGATTTATAGTTAGATAATCAAGCCCAACATCGATTAGAAACTGGAGTCTTTCCCGAACTTCCTTAAGCACGCGATCTGCTATCATATGCTCGCGCTCAGTAAGTTTTAGCTTGTTTATAAATTCTAGTGCTCCCTTTGACGATTTTTCGCAAAGCTCAAATATATTAAGACCGCCTATGGTTACCGCAAGACTTTCAGGCTTTAGCCTTGCTCCTTTGCATGACGGACAAGGCCTCATTGCCATATACTGCGCTATCTGCTCACGCGCATACTCGCTTTCTGAATCGTGATAGCGTCTTGCAAGATTTTTTAGCACTCCATCAAACGCTGTGTAATAGCTCCTAACTCGACCTGTTAGACTGCGATATTTTACATAAACAGGCCTTCCATTTGTTCCATAAAGGATGGTTTTGCGTGCTTCTTCCGGCAAGTATTTCCACGGAGTGTCCATATCAATATTAAAAGTCTCGCATACGGACTTTATAAGTTTGGGATAGAAATCAACGCGCGTGTAAAAGAATGGATGTATTGCACCTTCATTTATGCTTAAGCTATCGTCTGGAATAACGAGCTCTGGATCTACCACCATTTTCGAGCCAAGCCCTGAACACTCTGTGCACGCTCCATAAGGGCTGTTAAATGAAAACATCCGCGGCTCAAGTTCTTCAAAACTTATCCCGCAATCAATACAAGCAAAGTGAGTGCTGAATTCTTGCTTTTCGCCTCGTTTGTTACCCTGCCTCTCGTCTTGTCCCTCACTGCCAAAAACCTCAACCGCAACTATACCTTCAGCTAGGTTAAGAGCAATTTCTATTGAGTCAGCAAGTCTTCGCTCTATGCCTTCTTTCATTATTAGCCTATCTACAACTACGTTGATATCATGTCGCTCATTTTTATCTAACCTTATTTCTTCCTCAAGTCCATAAACCTCACCATCAACTTGAACTCTAACAAATCCATCTTTCCTTAAGCGCTCAAACAGCTCTCGGTATTCGCCTTTCCTTCCGCGAACAACAGGCGCTAATATTTGAAATTTTGCTCCAGGCGGTAGTGCAGAAACCTGTTCGACAATTTGCTGAGGTGTTTGCTGGCTTATCTCTTTGCCGCATCTTGGGCAATGCGGGATGCCAATCCGTGCATACAGAAGGCGCAGATAGTCGTAGATTTCCGTGATAGTGCCAACGGTAGAGCGCGGGTTTTTGGATGCTGATTTTTGATCAATACATATTGCTGGCGATAGGCCATCTATGTGATCAACATCAGGTTTATCCATCTGCCCCAAAAACTGTCTTGCATATGCCGACAATGACTCAACATAGCGACGCTGCCCCTCGGCATAAATAGTGTCGATGGCCAAGGAAGACTTCCCTGACCCGCTTAAGCCTGTCATTACAATGAATTTGTTTCGGGGAATCTCCAGGTTTATGTTTTTTAAATTATGCTCCCTTGCCCCTCGAATGATTATTTTATCTTCTTGCACAGCCATATCTTTCCATACCGCATCTCGTTTTAAGCGCCTCATCCTGCCTATGATAAGCATCCTGATTAATTATATCAAGGAAACAACGAAGGGCGGCAAGCTAGCATTTTAAGACCTTTCTTATTACAATGCTATTACAACGCGGGATATGGATGGATGATGCCCAGTATGGATAGATTAATCCAAAATAAGGATGAATTGCTTACCGAAAATAGCGCTATGTATACACCGCTCGCAGAAAGAATGCGCCCAAGATCTCTTGAGGAGTTCGTTGGGCAAGAGCACCTGCTTGGCAAAGATGGCCTCTTGAGAGATATTATCGCAAGCGATAAGCTTAGCTCCATGATCCTTTGGGGCCCTCCAGGCAGCGGGAAAACAACTATCGCAAGAATTATTGCATCCACGACAAAAGCACACTTTGTAGAGTTTTCGGCGGTAACTAGCGGTATTTCCGATATAAGAAGGGTCGTTAAAGAAGCCACCGATCGGAGAACGCTTGAAGGAAAGCAAACAATTTTGTTTGTCGATGAAATACACCGTTTCAACAAAGCTCAGCAGGATGCTTTCTTGCCCCATATCGAAGCTGGAACCATCATATTAATTGGGGCAACTACAGAAAATCCTGGTTTTGAGGTAAATGCACCTGTCCTTTCACGTGCAAGGCTTTTTCGGCTTGAGCAGTTATCCGACAAGG
Organism: Actinomycetota bacterium; assembly: GCA_030017355.1. Lineage (GTDB taxonomy): Bacteria > Actinomycetota > Aquicultoria > Aquicultorales > Aquicultoraceae > JASEIR01. Next base: position 4,109 of record JASEIR010000119.1, on the reverse strand, counting down.
ATATTGTCGAGATTTTAAGGCGCGCAATCAGCGACAAAGAACGCGGTCTTGGAAATCTAAATCTGGCGGTTGATGATGATGCGCTGGGCCACATCGCAAAAAACGCAAATGGTGATGCCAGAGTCGCCCTTACAGCACTTGAAATTGCTGCAAATAGCGTTTTAACGGATGGTACAGCATCCGCGATTTCGCTTTCCATGGCAGAAAAGGCAATCAACAAAAAGCAACTTCAGTACGACCGAGCTGGGGACAGCCACTATGATATCATCAGCGCCTTTATAAAGAGCATGCGAGGAAGCGATCCGGATGCTGCCGTTTACTATCTTGCTAGAATGCTTGAGAGCGGTGAAGACCCAAAGTTTATCGCTAGAAGGATGGTTATATTTGCCTCTGAGGATATTGGGAACGCCGATCCCCATGCTCTTCTTGTGGCAACTGCCACAGTGGATGCTTTAAATTTTGTTGGATTGCCTGAGGCTAAGATAACGCTTTCGCAATGCGCCACATACCTTGCTAGCGCACCAAAATCAAACGCTGCTAAAACTGCAATTTTTGAGGCAATTGCTGATATTCAAAACGAGAGGATAGAGCCTATACCTAACCATCTAAGGAATGCTCCAACAACTCTTGCCAAAAAACTTGGCCATGGGAAAGGCTATAAATACCCGCATAACTATCCTAAAAACTACGTTGAAGAAACATATTTGCCTGAGGGCTTAAAGGGCAAGATCTATTACCGGCCTACAGAAAATGGTTACGAGAAGACAATCAAGGAAAGATTGAATAGTTTGCGGAAGAAGAAGGTTTAGTGAGATCTTGCACCTACCATCAACTTATTAGCCAGATGCTGATAGATGCTAGCGATGTGCTACCTTGGCGGCTTACAAACCCCACACGGCTCATAGCCTTTCGCTAGAGCATCACGTTTGCTTATTGCAATCACCGTCTTGCTTCTTGTAAGCGTTCTGCAATTGCGATAATGATATTTCTTTCCAGTTGGCGTTACATAGAAAGTTTCATTGGTCATATCTGGCAGCTGAGGTGAAAGCTTAGAACAGCTGCTGGTGCACTTGCAAATGGATTTATGCTCCATAAACCCCGCTTTTTACTTCTTGCCTCCTCCTGATATTTTTTGAAGTAATCAACATACTTTACATTCGGTGGTATAGTCATAAGCTGGGCATACCCGTTAAGAAGAAGATAAGCGTTAAACATCTTTGAGCGAATCTGTGCATCGTTAACTGTGCTTGGCAGTGAAAGCCAGACATAGGCTAGAACGCGCCCATACTTATCTCTTTGCTGAACATCAAGCTCAAGAAAAATTTTCTTTTTGCTTAAGCTTTTAGTGGTATATGCGGATGCTTCCTTGCCATAAGGCTCTACACCTTTTGTAGGATGCTTGGTTTCTGGCGTATCTACGCCAATGAAGCGAACCTTCTCTATCTTTTTACCGATTTTTGCCTCGATTGTATCGCCATCGACCACTCTAACAACCTGAGCTTGAATTGTTTTTATTGCTGGTTTGGGGATGAGTGATATTGTACTTACTAAAACTGCCAATAGAACTACTACTATATAAGCAATTAATTGCCTATTCCTCTTGGGCTTAACACGCTTAAATTTCCTCATTTCAACTTTATTTTAGGTAAAATAAAGCTACAGGCTCAAGGAATTAATTAATTTTAACTCAAACTCTCTAGTCTCTACCTACCTCTAATCTCTACTTATTCAATCTCAAAATTTCAAGCTCTCTTCTTGCAACCTTATCCAATTACCACTAGTAAGAGAACAAGTTCGTCCTTGTTCCAATCTTGCAAATAACTATCTAATATTTTGCGAATTCCTTTGCTCTTTTTAGAAGAATAGCATCATATTTGCGTAATGATTCTTTTTTCGCAACGGTTAACTTATTTTGGTCTATTTCAATTTTATCTCTGACCATGAACGTGTCAGCATACTCAAACTGGCTAACCACTAAACCGGCTTGCACATCATAGCCATAATGTTCAATTAGCCTATTATAATCACTACTTGCCATTATAGAGCTCCTCAAGCTTTCCAATTGGGCTTGA
>JASEIR010000119.1:0-2027 GCA_030017355.1 Actinomycetota bacterium | reverse complement strand
AGTCATCATAATCGTTAGGTGGGAAAGCTGTTACTATCTTTTTATCTTCTCCAACTATTACAAGCCACTCACCATCGCCAAACACATAATTGCTCCTTTTAAAATATTCTCGCTCATAAGGACATATATCGGCTTGTTTGTTGGTACATATCGACTTTATTTTAGCGTTGTAATCATCAAGCTCTCGGGCACATGGCACCAAGCACATGAAGGTAATGCAGATTAATCTTTCAGTCTCCTATTAGCGGAGTTAATGAGTGAAACATTACCCCTTGCTGACTAATCTGTACCGGCCCTTTAGGGCTTTATTTCCCATCCGGGCCCCGGGGGACGGGACAAAAGTTTTACTTCCTGGGCTGTAACTTAAGATTCTCCCGCTCAATTTCCCCCACCTCCCCAAAATTTTAAAGGCACCAGATTTTCCGGTGCCTCAAGGTTTCGGCTCAAACCTTATTCCTCGATCGCCGGGAAAGGGCAATTTATGATCGTGTTTACCATCTAAAATCTCCCGGGGAATCCGCTCAGGAAAGGCCTTACAGGCTGAACCAATGCCGGATTCTGGCCGTTTGAGGAATAAATGCTGGCAGCGGGCGCATTGATCGCCATAAATCGGATAATTAACGCCTTTATCATCGAGCATTATAATTTACCTCTCCTCTCGGCTGTACTCCAGTCTCAGTCTTTCCGCCATGCGCAGCCGAACTTGATGATAGTGTTCTCGGTTAGCCTCGTCCGCGGACATCTGTCCCAGGGCGATCCTTTCAGTCTCCTATTAGCGGAGTTAATGAGTGAAACATCAGGCACGATTAACAATGTCAAGTGGTTCACTTACTTTCAGTCTCCTATTAGCGGAGTTAATGAGTGAAACCCAACATAACCAACACCCCCTTTGTTTAATTATAGGCTTTCAGTCTCCTATTAGCGGAGTTAATGAGTGAAACATGAACAATGGTTATTCATCAAGCAAAAGTATGAAGATGGTGTTATTAGTAAAAGTGATGTTAAAAGGCTTATTGAAAAAGAATCTGTTTGGGAAAAGCCTAAATAGCATCAATAAAGCCTGATAATAGTCCCATGAAGAACAAAGATAAAGCCACATCAATTACCAACCAGTGATACCAAGGCTTGGCATGTCTTTGTTCTGCTGGGACCACAGATACAACCACTATTTGGGTGTATAAGAGAATAACAAGCCAATAATAAAAGGCTTTATCGCTACCCAACATAACCAACACCCCCTTTGTTTAATTATAGGCTTTCAGTCTCCTATTAGCGGAGTTAATGAGTGAAACGTCTTGGAGCAGTCATAGCAATGGGGAAGTGGTTTAAACTTTCAGTCTCCTATTAGCGGAGTTAATGAGTGAAACTTTATTTTCCTCATGTAAATTTGTGTAAGTATATATACTTTCAGTCTCCTATTAGCGGAGTTAATGAGTGAAACATCACAAGATACTTGAAATAAGTGAAGTAAAAAACTTTCAGTCTCCTATTAGCGGAGTTAATGAGTGAAACATGGCAAACTAAAAGGAAACCTAGTTGTTATTTTACTTTCAGTCTCCTATTAGCGGAGTTAATGAGTGAAACTTTTTGATCCTCCTGGGGTAGCAAGCTTGCTACCTCACTTTCAGTCTCCTATTAGCGGAGTTAATGAGTGAAACGTACATTTTTGGTACATATATTTATGTTTCTTACACTTTCAGTCTCCTATTAGCGGAGTTAATGAGTGAAACGCCCTGCAGGCCCAAAAGCTCGGGCGCAGGTTCATCTTTCAGTCTCCTATTAGCGGAGTTAATGAGTGAAACAGCGTTGGTTCTCGCGCTGCCAAGCAGTTTTTTCCCGTCTTTCAGTCTCCTATTAGCGGAGTTAATGAGTGAAACAGCGAAAACAGCGTTTGGCATGCTACTTACCATAATCTTTCAGTCTCCTATTAGCGGAGTTAATGAGTGAAACTTGTACTTCCCTCTGATCGCCAAATAGCGATCCAGCTTTCAGTCTCCTATTAGCGGAGTTAATGAGTGAAACTAAAG
>JASEIR010000118.1:7561-7955 GCA_030017355.1 Actinomycetota bacterium | reverse complement strand
GGCCTGTCCCGAGCAAAGTCGAGGGAATGACAGAGGATAAAATGCAAAATCCCTGCTACTATAACTTAAGATGTTATTCCATAAAGTGATTATATGATCAAATACAAAGTAATCATCTGCTGGAGTGACGAAGATCAAGCATTTGTCGTGGAGGTTCCGGAATTACCGGGCTGTATGGCTGATGGAGCCACCTATCAGGAAGCCGTTGCAAATGTAGAGGTCGTAATTAAAGAGTGGCTTGAGACTGCAAAAGAGCCTAGACGACCAATCCCTGAGCCTAGAGGCCGCCTAAAGTTTGCTTAAAATATTTTCAACTGGAGGGTAAAGGATTTGCAAACAAGAGTGCTTGAAGAAACCATGTTTCGTGAATACGACCTGCGGGGGGTATTTGGCA
>JASEIR010000118.1:0-7551 GCA_030017355.1 Actinomycetota bacterium | reverse complement strand
TGGCAGGGAGCTGACTGTAGATTTTGCAAGGCGCTTGGGTGCTATTTACAGCATATACTTGCGGAGCAGAATTGGCGTTGATTTTCCCATGGTAAGCGTTGGACGCGATGTTCGCTTAAGCTCTAATGAGCTTGCTAAGGCTTTAATGGAGGGTATTACCAGCCAGCGGGCGTGCGTCTATGACCTTGGACCGTGCCCTACACCTCTGCTTTACTATTCACTCTTTCACCTTGATGTTGACGGCGGGATTATGATTACGGGAAGCCACAATCCGCCTGAATATAACGGTTTTAAGATCTGCGTTGGAAAAGATACAATACATGGGCAAGAAATACAAAAACTTAAGGAGCTTTATTATACCGAGGAGCTAAAGCACACCATTCCTGGAGAGGTTAATCGATATGCTATAATTCCGCACTACATTACTCATCTAAAGGATGCTTTCAAGGGCATGATTGACCTTCCAAGGGTTAAGATTGCAGTTGATGCTGGCAATGGAGCGGCAGGTCTACTTGCACCTGAGTTATTTAGAGAGCTTGGATGCGATGTTGTTGAGCTTTACTGCGAGCCGGACGGCCATTTCCCAAACCATCACCCCGACCCGACGGTTGAGAAAAATCTGCAGGACCTTATAAGGGTGGTAGTCGAAGAAGGATGCGATTTCGGCATTGCTTTTGATGGCGATGCTGACCGATTAGGCGCAGTTGATGAGAAAGGCAATATTCTCTGGGGAGACAAGCTAATGATCCTTTATGCTGCTGATATCTTACAGGATAAAAAAGGCGAGAAGTTTATTGGCGAGGTCAAGTGTTCTCAGGTGATGTATGATGAGATTGCCCGATTGGGTGGAAAGCCTATTATGTGGAAGACCGGGCATTCCCTCATCAAGGACAAGATAAAGGTTGAAAATGCTGCGCTAGCAGGCGAGATGAGCGGGCACTTCTTCTTTGCAGATCGCTATTTTGGCTACGACGATGCCCTTTATGCAGCGGCTAGGTTTATAGAGATTGTTAAGAAGAAAAAGGCTGCTGGTAATTTTGCTGGTGTTAGCAGCCTATTTGAGGGCCTGCCGAAGACCTTTGTAACGCCTGAGCTTAGGGTGGACTGCCCTGATACGCAGAAAAAGGCTGCAGTTGAAACACTAGGCGAGGTTTTTAATAAGCATCGTGAAAGCGGCTGCGAACCTAAAATTCGCGACATTATAACCGTTGATGGCCTACGGATTATCTTCGAAGATGGCTGGGGTCTGGTTCGCTCATCAAATACGCAGCCGGTTTTAGTCTTGCGCTTTGAAGCAAACTCAGAGGAGCGCCGAGACTACTTGCGCTCTTTTGTTGAGGAAAAGCTCAAGGCATATTGTGGGCTGTAACCAGCAACCTTTTTCTTCTTAAAATCTGATGGGTTTTAAGTCATGCATTTTATTCAAAGCCGTATCGACGGATATATAACTCTATTACCCCGTACAAATACCTAACTCGAGTTAGGTATTGACCAACTAGCTAATTTAGACTATAATAGTCTAAATTAGCTGACCACAGGAGTAAGATATGAGAGCGGCTGCTGTTTCTAAGCTTAAAGCTTCTTTAAGTAAGTATTTAAAGAGAGTAAAGGCTGGGGAGGAAGTTCTGGTTACCGAACATGGAAAGCCCATAGCGAGACTAGTGCCGATTGAGCACACAGAAATGATTCCAGAAAACCTGCGTGAACTTGAGAAGAAAGGTCTTGTAAAAATAGGATCAGGCAAGTTGCCTGAAGATTTCTGGGCAATGCCGAGGCCATCCGATCCAAAGGGTGCTGCGCTAAGAGTTTTGTTAAAAGAACGGGAGGAAGGCTGTTGAAGTTTTGGGATACTTCTGCCCTTCTGCCTTTATGCTTAGAAGAAGCGCATACTAAAATTATGAAGAAAATAATCAATGATGATGAAAGCATGGTTGTATGGTGGGGTAGTTTGGTGGAGGGCTATTCAGCTATTGCGCGCTTGAAGCGTGAAGGTGTTCTAGACCTAGTTGCAGAAAGACAAGTGTATAATCTTCTTAAGGTTCTTAGCTCTGGGTGGATTGAGGTGGAGCCAAGCAATGAGGTAAGACAGCTTGCTCTGCGGCTGCTCAGGCTCCACAATCTGCGCGCTGCCGATGCTCTGCAATTGGCAGCTGCTTTGGTCTGGGTAGAAAAAAGTCCGGCTGATCAGGGCTTTGTAAGTCTTGATTTCCGGTTGCGCGAGGCCGCTCAAAATGAAGGCTTTTCTGTTCTTCCTGCTGAGCTTTAATAGTGGACGAAGATTTAAGCTTTGCCCTATTTTAATTAGCCTATTTTAAAATGAAAGGCCGTTAAAGAAGAAGGATGCGGTTTAGAATTGCTCTTGATGATGATCTACATCATCTCGGTGCAGCTGTTGAAAAGGAAAACGTTCTTTGGAGAGATATGCTAATAATTCTTTATGATATCGACACTTTGCAGGAACGAAATGCAAGAAGTTCATATGCTACGCGATGCTCTTTACGCAACTAGGCTGATAGAGGCTATTAGGAAAAAAGCAGGCTGTTTAAAAGGATATACCCTATTGCTTGGATTAGGATATAGGTGATAGGTATTAAAACTTTTATCCTTGCTGGTGGTCTTGGAACCCGCCTGCGGAGTAAAATTTCAGATTTGCCTAAATCAATGGCGCCTGTTGCAGGCAGACCATTTCTGGAATGGCAGCTGATGGCCTTAAAAGAGCAGGGCTTTACCGATGTTGTGCTTTGCGTTGGCTATCTTGCCGAGAAAATTATTGATTACTTTGGCGATGGCTCTAAGTTTGGAATGAATATTGATTATTCTATTGAAAGGGAGCCTCTTGGTACCGCTGGTGCCATACGTAATGCCTCAAAATTTGTCGACAGTACATTTTTGCTTTTAAATGGCGACACCTTCTTTGATGTTGATTATCGGGGGCTTCTTGAGTTTCACGAAGCAAAAGATGTGATGCTTAGTCTATCTCTGATTATGGCAGAAGATGTTTCTCGCTATGGCTCGGTGGCTGTCGATATAAATAATAGGGTGGTTGGCTTCAAGGAGAAACAAGCGAGCAGTCAGGGATTTGGATATATAAATGCAGGGGTTTATGCGGCTGAGCCCTCAATATTGAACTATATTGCGCCCCAGAAGGCCGTTTCTTTGGAAAATAATGTTATTCCTACTATAATGGAAACAGGGCGTGTTTATGGTTATATCTCGGACGGTTACTTCATAGATATCGGTACGCCAGAAAGCTACGAGGTTGCCCAGAAATTTTTCGAGCGGTATCATGACTTTTAGTGTTTGGCAATAGTCTATAGCAATCTCTAAGGTTTACTTTTTAATATCTCTAGAAATTCTTTTGGGTTTAATATCTTTATTCCTTGGTAATTTCCAAGTACGAGCAAATCTTCATCGCCTGTAACCAAATAATCTGCATTAGCTGCAAGCGCTACATCAATAAACTTGTTATCCTCAGGATCATGGCAAACCTTCGTTTTGTATTCCGGCATCACATGAATGCTGCGCATGCTTATGAGAGCTTGTAATTCATTAGTAAGTTTGCTTGGAAAACCAAACTTATACCTAAGCTTTCCTACAAATTCAGCTAGAGTTTCAGGAGAGATAGAAATATCAAAAGCCTGGCTTTGCCACAGTTTTAAAATTTCGCCTGGTACCTTACCAAAAAGAACAGCTGAAAGTAAAACATTTGTATCTAGAACAACCCGAGGTTTATTAGGCACTCTGGATTATCCTTTCTAATTCTTCTTCTGTAAGCTTGTCTAAGTCATACCCTTTTCTTTGCAGCCACTCTTTAAATAAGGCGCGAGATTTCTCGAGTGCTAACTCAAAACGTTCGTTCCAGAGTTTTTTTTCCTGCTCCTTGATTGCCAGGTATTCTTCATATGAAATTATGACGGCCTCAGGCTTGCTCCCTTTCGTTAGTATATAAGGCTCTTTTTTCTTAGCGACATCGCTAACGATCTCTCCTAATTTTGAGCGAGCTTGTGTTACCCCTATAATTTTACTCAAGGAAATAACTCCTTCCGTTTAAATCTTTATTAGATCTTTACTAGCAAGATGTCTTACTGGAAGACAGCCTATAATGGTAACTGTAATGTACATTATAGTTACCATTATAATGGTATCATAGTCAATGATATGAGCGAAATCAATCACCATCATGAGGCGCGGAGCTAAAATAAAGGTTAATTACCGGTAACTAAAGAACCAAGCACAGACTCTATCAAGCACAAACGCTTTTGAACACAAGCGAAGTTGTAGAAAATTATGTAATTCCTACTATAATAGAAATAGAAACAGGGAAGTTCTCTTAAGTTGCTGGGGGAAGAGCCAAATAATTTACAGGCACTATCTATAATGGTTAACCTGTATATTGTATAATAGAAAAGCAGGTGAAAAGCTGCACAAGATTAACGGGGGGAGAATCGGAAAGGCGCTGCCCGATGTCGAATGAAGGTTTTACATGTTAACAAACTTTATTATCCTCACATTGGAGGGATTGAATATCATGTCCAGACGCTTGCATCGGGATTAAAGGGCAGAATAGATGTAGAAGTACTTGTTGCTAATGAGAAATTTAAGACAGTTGTTGAATATATCGATGGCGTAAAGGTAACAAAGGTTGCAAGCATTGGTCGCTTTCTCTCAGCTCCAGTTACTTCCGGTTTTGTTACTCAGCTAAGAAAAATAAAGCCTGATATTTATCACTTCCACTTTCCTAATCCTACCGCAGAAGCCTCTTTTCTTTTGGCAAGGCCTCGGGGCAAGCTTATTGTAACTTATCACAGTGATATCATAAGGCAAAAAGCGGCTCTAAAGTTTTACAGGCCTTTTCTTGAGAGGTTTCTTAATAGGGCCGATTTAGTTATAGCAAGTTCCCCAAATCTAATTAAAAACTCACCATTTTTAAGCAATATAAGTGAAAAATGTAAGGCCATTCCATTTGGTATCTCTTCTGACTGGTTAAAGCTAACACCTGAGGTTAAGAGAAAGGCTGATGCAATTAGGGATCGCTATGGCCCGAAAATTGCATTTTTTCTTGGGAGGCTTATATATTATAAGGGTGTTGATTACCTTATTAAGGCAATGAGAAATGTTGAAGGTAAATTAATAATTGCTGGCGAAGGTAAGCTTGGGCCGGAGCTTAAGAATTTGGCAAATGAACTTAAGGTAAGCGACAAAGTGCATTTTGTTGGTGCTCTAGCAAGCGATGAGCTTGCTGCTTACTACCATGCATGCGATATATTCGTGTTGCCATCTGTTGAATCAAGTGAAGCTTTTGGTTTTGTTCAGATCGAGGCTCATGCTTGTGGGAAACCGGTCATCAGTACAGATTTGCCTACAGGTGTACCGTTTGTCAACCAGGATGGAGTCTCTGGTTTGGTTGTTCCTCCCAAGGATGTGGCAGCTCTCTCAAATGCGATAAACAGGTTATTTAGTGATGATGCTCTGAGAGAACGGTTAGGCAAGCAGGCAAAAGAGCGGTTTGAGAGGGAATTTACGATCGATATAATGGTTGATCGAGTATATGAAGCTTATAAAGAAGTTTTAGAATGCAGTTAGGCAGCGCTGCAGTGTTGTGGTTAGGCAGTGCTGCAACCAGTAGGTGTCAGGCGCTGATGCGGCAATACAAGTTGCATTAAGCAGTGTTACAGTTAAGCAGGGCTGCAGTTGAGTAGTATGTCACCATAGAATTGCAAAAATGCAGCACGCAGGCCTGCAAACCGCATTATTAAGGAATTAGAGAAATGAACCGCAAACAGTGGGTAATTGTCTCAGTTATAAACGATATAATCTTTATTAACCTGGCAATTATTGCTGCCTTTTTGGTGAGATTTGCAGGGAATCTGCCAAGCTTTAATTTTCAGGCCTATACCAGCATCGCTGTTTTTATCACCATAATCCAGGTAACCATACTTTATGTCTATGACCTCTATAATGTTGAGGAAGCGGGAGATAGCTGGGATATAGTCTCAACCTTAACAAAAGCTGTCACGCTAGGCGTGGTTGCAGATATATCCTTGACTTTCTTTAGCCAGTCTTTCTCATTTCCAAGGCCAGTTTTCCTTCTTGCATGGCTGCTGCAAATAGTTTTTTTAAGCGGCTGGAGAATTGCGGCCACAAAAATCTTTAAAATAAGGTGGCCTGCGCAGCGCGTTCTCATTGTTGGAAAAGGTGACGCAGCGCGTGAGATCATCAAAGAGCTTGAGAGCCGCAAGAAATGGGGATATCAGGTAGTTGGAATTATCTGCAATGACCAGCAGATGCTTGGAAAAGAAACAGATGGCGCAAAGGTTTTAGGAACTCTAGATGATCTTATCCCAATCATCCGGCAGCATAGCGTAAACAGGGTGATTGTGGTATCTCCCATTGCACATCGGGAAGTGTTAGAGGAGTTGGCTCGGGTGGCTTCAGCTAATGTGAGGCTCGAGGTTATACCCGACCTTTATGAGATTTACATAGGCAAAGTAGATTACACACTAGTAAGCGACATCCCCCTAATAGAGCTAACGCGGGCGCCCACGTCAAACTGGATTCATCTTGTTAAAAGAATGGTCGATGTAATTGGGTCATCGCTTGGTTTATTGATTTGTTTGCCAGTTATGGCAGTTGCCGCTGCTGCAATAAAGCTTACCTCGCCGGGGCCCATTATTTATAAGCAGACAAGGGTAGGGCAATTTGAAAAACCGTTTAAAATTTATAAATTTCGCACTATGATAGCCGACGCTGAGGCTAAAACAGGCCCTATTCTTGCTACTGAGAATGACAGCAGGATAACGCCTGTTGGACGTGTTCTTAGAAAATTTAGGATAGACGAAATTCCGCAATTGCTAAACATCCTTAAAGGGGAGATGAGCTTCATAGGGCCAAGACCTGAGCGCCCTTTCTTTGTTGAGCAATTTAAGAATGAAATTCCTGGCTATGCTGAGAGGTTTAAGGTAAAGCCTGGTGTGACAGGCCTTGCACAGATAAGCGGAGGGTATGCAACAAATGCTCGAAACAAGCTTAAATACGACCTCATCTATATATATCACCAATCGATGTTCTTAGACATAAAAATAGCACTAAAAACTATAAGAGTTTTACTAACCGGCCGCGGATCGAGGTAAGAAGTAGATTTGTTGTATATTTAATGATATTTTTATGCCATGCTTTATATCTGAATTTATCTCAGCGGAAAGAACACTCAGCGGAAAGAATAGGAGTCTATAGCAATGGCTAAAACAGCTAAGAAGCAACAAAAAAAATCTTCCCCTCCGGTTTTACGGAATCAGTTTGACCAATGGGTTCTCTACGGTTTTTTAGCAATAGCAGTTGCTCTTCCCCTTGCAATGTCTAGAATAACTTATGACCAATTTGACATAGCAAAGATACTTTCCCTTCGAATCCTAACGCTTATCATTGTATTTTTTTGGTCTTTAAAGATGCTATCCCAAAAAAAGCATCAAATTCGATGGAGCAAGCTTGATTTTTTTGTCCTTGCCTTTTTAGTCTTGGTTATCATATCAACTATAACCTCTATCCATATCC
>JASEIR010000117.1 GCA_030017355.1 Actinomycetota bacterium | reverse complement strand
ACCAACCAACAGCTTACAAACCGGAACATCCATATGCGCTATTTAGCGATAAAAATAGAAATTGCAATCTGTTTGACTGCATTCATCTAAACAATTGATTGGAGCATTATTTGTCGGGGTCTCCAATCTTTGCAAGCGCTTATGGCGTGTTAAGGAGGTGATTGACATGGTCAGATGCCTTATATGAAGCTGAAAGAATCATTTTTAAAGGAGGTGAGGGCAGGATGGTTACAAAAAGCTACCCCCAATACCGCAATAAGAGAGCCAATCTGCTTAAAGAGTATTAGAGGGTAGCAGGATTATTTTAGCATATGGTTACGTAAAGTGGTATAGAAGATCATACCTGGAGGATAATATGAGAAAAATAGCTTTAGTTTTACTAGTTTTGATAGTCATGCTATCTATGGCCCCTGAGGCTTTTGCTTGGAGTAAGTCAAGTGCCGTATCATACGCAGAGACTTATGCATTAAGCCCCAACAATGCTTGGCCCTATTTCGACGGTGGAGATTGCACAAACTTCGTATCTCAATGTCTAGAGTATGGCGGCATTGCGATGGACACAGTTTATACAGACCGAAGTAAATGGTATATGGTAAAGAACATGTTTGGTGCTTGGATATGGGGATATCCTTGGACCGTTGCGCATGATTTTTACGAGTATTTTCGAACAAGTTCTCGCACTGCCTCATATCGCTACTTTATAGGCTCATATGATTGGCAGTCTGCTACAAGCAGGCCGATTCCACCGGATAACAACACGAGTCTTAATAATGGCGACATAGTTAGCTTTAATTTTGATGGCGATGGAGACCGTGACCATAACACAATTGTGGTAGCACAAAATTCAACCGATTGGGAAAATAGCTCCTACTCAGGTGACCTTGTTGATTACCATACTCCTAACAAAAAACATATTATTTGGCATCTAGAGTATAGGATAAAACAGAATGGTTGGCTTTCAACCGCAACGGTTTGGGCATGGGGCCTTTCATCGAGTTTGAACTAGGGGGAATAATAATGAATAAGCTAAGTGGAGGCAAAAAGTATCGTCTTTTTGTTTTGATAGCTCTCATGCTTCTTGGGACTTTTCTTATAGGCTTTCTGCTGATGGGAACAACCTCTGACCGTGAGACGGATATGAAAGAAATCCAGGAAATAGAAAGAGTGGTAGGAGAGTATTATGATCTTTTGTTTACAGGGGATGTATGGCCAGATGAATACCGACATCTAAAAAAAGTTCCAGACGATGTTAAAAAGAAGATTTATGAAGATGGTAGGGCAAGGGCGCTTAAACTTACAGCCGGAGAGCATGGTAAAATGATTGCCAACATAGGAGGACTAATTACAACATATGAGGAGTTGAAACAGCAAAAGATTGGTGGTGGATCTAAAGTACTCTTACTTGAGGATATAGAGTTCATGCGTCCTGAGGGAGTAGATGTTTCAGATAAAGTTAGATTGAATGCTGTCATTTGGTCATGGATACAGGAAGCTCATTTTAATGAAGCCAAGGGAAGTTTTGTTTCTACAGCAAAAACAGATAGTGTATTTATAGATGAGTTGGTTCTTCAAAAGATTGGTGATAGTTGGAAAATTATTAAGCGAACTTCGCCTACTCCACTTATTAATCTTAAAGAAGAACTCGGAGCTATTGATGGTAAAGGAGAGTTTGGTCCGCCAACACTGGAGGAGGCAAAACAAATGTATAATGCTTGGAGGCAACAACAAAAACCATTATAGCAACTGATAGACCGTAGATATTTGACTAGAACTGCATTAATCATATAAAGTTCTAGTTTCCAGAAGGGATCTATTGTAGCAAACATATAGTAATTATGTCCTTCAGTGCTTCTCAATGATAGAAGGGGCGGACGCAGGGTCTGCCCCTTTATTTGAGATTGCCACGATATCTTCGGCCTCTCGCAATGACAGTTTTTCTAATATTGGTGTCAGGCACCGAGCGCTTTATTTACCAGCAAATATAGATGTGATTGGTAACAAAAGCGTGCAATTGTGAAACCTACAATATAACTTGCAATATAGATAGACTTTCACAATTGCACACTTTTATTTTCAAGCTTTATTAAATTGGCTGGTAGAGAAGCTGGGTGGTGCCTGGCACCGGTGACAAAAGAATCTATAAGCGTAGAGCATTATTCTACAAACGAGCTTAAAGGCGGCAATGATGCGGACAGGTAGGTTTTTGCTTCTTCCACTGTGGTTGGTCATTGCATTTGGAGCAACATGTGTATTTGTGGGGCTGTTTACTTTTCGAGGGGTGATACTTGGCATCTTTCTGCCAATGCCAGATATAGATACACTCTCAGCCCGTCACCTTGTAAAAACGTATTATCAAAGATTAGCTATTGGCGATACGGCCGGTGCAAACCAGTGCCTTTCGGATGATTACCGACGAGCCCTAAATGACACTTTAAACGCGCCCAACACAATACACAGTGACCCCTTGTGGATAAGCGATGTAAATATTAGCAAAGGCGCTCATATACGGATGCAGGGCATAAACAGCACCAACCATGACGAGCTGCAGTTTGTTGTACAGTACAATGCCTGGCATATAGGAAGTATGAGTTACTTAAGTGGACGAGAGCTCGGTTTTGTTTATGTTGCCAAAGAGACAAAGAAATCGCCTTGGAGGATTATAAGTATTGGTTGTGGGCCATAATAATGCAAACTATCTTTTTAAAACTAGATCAGCTGTACCCTTCCGGCAGGGAAGAGGGCTTTAAACCTAAGCTACAAACCACAAGAAACTACATCATCCGCACGGGGGCACCCCCGCTTTACAAGAGAGGCCTTGCCCGATGAGGCAGACGCCTTGCTATCTTCAAGAATGCGGTTGAGTATGTAAAGAGGGAGTTTTAAAAGGCTTGAAGCACTGTGATTCTTAAGAGTTTTGGTAGCGTATATTATTAGGTGCAAGCCTAGTATTAATAAATCACCGCAAGCATATATTTACAACGAAGTAAATATCTACAAACTTCACTAAACAATTTTATCCTATTATATATTGACACTATACTTTTATTTTGCTAGTCTACCAACCAACAGCTAGCAAATCGGATAATTCATGTATGTACTATCAATAGCCTGCAAATATTATTAAGTTTAAACCTGTTAAAGGAAAGCAAAAGAAGTGTTTCTAGGTAAGTTCAATTGGTTTGCAAATTTTAAAGATTGAGCCTAAAAGCAAGGGGGTGGCAAAAGAGAGCCTTTATTTTAAGCATTACTAAGCTTCTATCTATAAAAGCTTCTACTTACAAAAAATAGAAGCCACCCCTGGAAACTTAGGGTAAAAACCCTAAAGTCCGTTCAAAGAGGTGGCAAGGCAATATCGTCCACAAGTAGAATTATTGGCGAATTATGGAGGTCTTTTAAAATTGTCATGTTCTGGCTAGTTTGCTGCCAGTAGTCTCGCTAAGCTCTATTTCACTGACAAGATCACGGCATTTAGGTGCAAGATCATCTGCCTGTCCTTGACCTTCCTCATAGTGGCCAGTTCTGAGTTTGTACTTCATGATGTTTTTGGATTGCAGGCATTCGCCTGGAAAAGAAACGAGATATGTCCACTAAACGTTGGCAGCAACTCAGTTTTTCTGGCTCGAGGGCAAGTTTTCGAATTTGGCACTACTATGAAAGGATTGATGAGTATATGAAAAGGAGATTTGTTGTAGCGTTATTCATAGCGCTCATACTTGTTGTATTAACAGCTGCTGCATATGCTCTTGTGTATGATAAGAGCTATTATGATAGAATAGCGTGGACGTGGGAGTATTATGCTCCAGCATCAACCTCTTATAATTGTTTGGGCTATGCTACAGGGTCGTATTATTGGGAATGGCCATGGTCTGGTTATCCACTCGCGATGCTGTGAATTTCTACTTAGGATCTCGTTATGGTTATCAAGTCTGCTACCCTCCATATCAGCCGAGGATTATCGCATATGGTACTTATAATAACGCTGTTGAGCATTTTTCTAGGTGCCTAAATAGTACTACAACTCGAGCAAAATGGGGACAACTCGAGGTCATGACTAGTTACTCTTGGGATCCGTATTACCCAGAACCCTATGGTTCCACAATAGAGAGGTATCGTTAGTTTATGGTAGTTTATATGTAATCATAAGGGAGCGTGAGCAAAGTTGAGGATAAAAATCATAGGTTTGTCGCTGTTACTATTAGTGTTATCGCTTTTAGTGCTTATAAATAATGCCTTTGCTATTCCGGGCCAGATCAATAGAAACATAAATGCGATCATGCATGATGTTGACCGAATGGCAACTGAAGATCCAAGTAAAGCGATGAGTTCTAACCCTTACACTTACATTGAGGGTAATGCAAACTATCGAAACATTGTAAATCTAGGATCGTCTGCTCTACCAGTATTAGTAGATATGATAAAAAATAGTAAGGAGAATGGTCTAAGGGAATATATACTTGCTATTGCTGTAGAAGAGATTGCCAAGGTAGATCTAAAAGGTGATAATTTTGGATGGTCAAATGCAAAAGAGTTTGTTCGAGCATGGAATAAGCACTTAAAATCAGTTCCAGATAGCGTTAATAATATTACTTCTTCAGAGCAAAGCAATGAAGCCAAAGTAGAAGCATTAGTTAAACTAGGCACCCCAGCAATTCCTTTTATCTTAGACCGAATTGAACAAGGGAGAATCGAACTTGCACCTGCTCTAGGTACTCTGCTTAAGGGAAACAACAAAGTAGATTTTAATGCGGATTTGGTAGAGAATTATACCGAATGGGCGAGGATGAACAGAACAAAGTTTGACGATCTTAGAAATATAGTTATGACTGTTAATAATTAAATTTACGTTTGCTATGGGCGGTGTTGAAAAACCAACCTAATAATCATAGGGGGTTTCTCTAGGTAAAGGGAGTGCTAAATTGGCACTCCCTTTTTATGCCGTTCCATTATGCTGAGTCAGCCGCAAATGAGTTGACAAATACGGCTATAGATCCGGTGGCTAAAATACCCGAGCTTAAGGTGTGTGCGGTCCGTATTGAGAAGGTTTAACGGTTCAAATTTATTCTGAGACAACCTCGGTATCAACATGCCTTCTGGTTATGCATGGGGTCAGGTCTTCATTTTTCACTCTTATTTTACGCTTTATCCTTTATAGATAAGAGGTGGGGGCAAATAAGAAAACTAGAGAGACAACCCCAATACAAACTGACCCCATTACCAAAGGATGATGAGACACTTACCCGTCTAAAAGAAAACAACCAGGTTGTTGTCCAATACGTTGACGGGCACGGAAACTTCGGCCCCTACCCCATAAACCCAAACGGCTTTGGTAGAACATATTGCTGGCATCTGCGACGAGACAGGAAGAATCTTTGGCATGATGCCTCATCCCGAAAACTACATCATTCGCACCCAACACCCCCGCTTTACGAGAGAGAACTTGCCCGATGAAGGAGACGGCCTTGCTATCTTTAAAAATGCGGTTGAGTATGTAAAGAGAGAGTTTTAAAAAAAACATCTACAAATATCAATAAACAATATTATCCTATTATCTATTGACACTATACTGTTATTTTGCTAGTCTACCAACCAACAGCTTACAAACCGGAACATCCATATGCGCTATTCCATCCTAATATCAGTAATATTAGTAGCCTTTAGGAAGCTTTAGAAGTCTTTTAAAGACCTCTTAGAAAGTCTTTTAGAGATCTCTTAAAGGCAGCCTGCAAGTTAAATCCAAAAAAGAAAGAGGTGGTAAAGTTGAGAGTCTTATTTGCTTTAGTCTTCAAAGGTTTTGTCCATAAATAAGGCCACCCCTGGAAGCTTTAAGCTTGGATAGCTTAAAGAGGCAACACCAGTAGGTGGCAAGACAATATTCCCCATGAGTAGATTATATTCTAGGATGTAATAAGTTTCAAATTTTGCTGTCGAAATGGAGGTAGTTTTATGGCTCTTAAGTTTATGTGCGGTACATCGGCGACTAAGCCCATAACATTAGTTCTATTGCTTGTCATGTTGATGGTTTTACAAACAGGCCAAGCTTTAGCAGCAAGAAAAGTATTGACTGTTCCAGAATTTTCACAGCAACCTTATGATAAGATTTGCTGGGCTACTGCTTCTATGATTATTGCTTATTTCAAGGGAGATACGATAGATCGCGATGTGGAAATAGCTAAGGACAAGTATGGCTCTAATTTCAACCAACCAGCATATATAAGTGATACCGAGTATTATGTAAGAAAATACACTGGCAAAGCAGGCTCAATCCAGCTTAATCCTCTCACATATACCGCTGTGCAGTACCAAATAAACAATAACGGCCCTATCAGGACTACAATTTGGTGGAGCAACAACAGCGGTGGGCATGCACACGTAATAAAGGGTTATGATACTTCAACTAGTTATGTGATTTATAACGACCCATGGGATAGTCTGGGGCATGGTGCCACCTATTCTTATTATAAAAGCAACTCTAGCTGGAGCTGGATTGAGTCTCTATTTTACAAGTAAATGCAGCGGTGCCCTTAGATGGAGGTGGAATTGATGAAAAAGATTTTTTCTATTCCAGTAGTAAGCATCATGCTCATACTACTTTGTATGGTTTCTTCGGCTTATGCGGCTCAGCCTATAGAAAACCTAGTTAAGGGTCAAATGCTAGACCAGGCAAAAGAAAAGGAACAGATCGAGGATTTTATCAGCAAGAAGGCTAGTCCAAAAGAGTTTTTACTAAAGCATAAAGATTCACTTGGACGAGAGGAGCTAAAGAGCATAACGAAGCTGGAAGAACTTAGCTATAGCAGCCCTTACAAAGCAGTCATTCTTGATGAACAAGCTGCTAGAGCTCTTCTTAGTGGAGGAAACTTTAGCGAGGCATTATTGAATGCGCCATATGAGTGGGTAGTCCCCATCATTGCGAAGGGCAACAACACTGCTGGGAACACTGTTGCATCATTTAGCCTCTACAAAGCTAATGAGCAGTGGCAAGTGGGAGAAGTGGGCGGGTATCTAAGGCCCTCTGATATTGCTTTTAGTGCAGACGTAAATGCTATCGCTCGTTTCCTAAAAGATAATAATATAACGATAGGCAGAGCTTTTAGCCATGTTGTTGCGCTCGGTCTGCATATGGATCTTTTATATGTAGCAGCTGAGCAGGGCGAGTTCTTCATCCCCTTGATTCATAGCCGCGACGAGTTATATGGTCTTGAGCATTTGAAGATATACACCCGT
The DNA here is from genome assembly GCA_030017355.1 of Actinomycetota bacterium. Classification (GTDB taxonomy): domain Bacteria; phylum Actinomycetota; class Aquicultoria; order Aquicultorales; family Aquicultoraceae; genus JASEIR01. Next base: position 788 of record JASEIR010000117.1, on the reverse strand, counting down.
AACCAGTTTGTAGCAGCTGTTGGCGATATCTTCCGTAATGGTGGGAAAAGAGATTCAGGCCTTGCGCTTACATATGGCGCGCCACCATTAGGTCCTACAGCAAAGCAGACATCAAGCGCTAGGCCGGTTATTTTTACTATTGCAATTGTTGGACTGGTTGCACTGGCTAGCATATATCTGTTTCGACGGATACAGCTAGCTGATAAATCATAGGCAAACGGATCAGTTTTAGCGCATATGGTGAAGCTCAGAAAACAGACCTGAGCTTTACCAGTATGTGCCTGTGAATCATTACAGCCCCACTCTAATTCCGTTATATAAATCCCAAATGGAGAAGACGTTTTATGCTGAGTGACACCTGGTAGGAAATAGAACACGGGTCTGAGGCCAGGACTAGGGTCAAAAAAGTGCCGTTCTTTCAAGAACAGCACCGGACCCGCCCCAAGAACAGCACCGGACCCGCCCCATGATTGCCTTATTGCCTATACCTACTGACTTGCCTATACCTACTGACCGCCCTTAGTCTGATACTTTGACTTTAGCTCTTTTATTAAGCTAGCAACCTCTTTCTTCTGCTCATCGGTTAAATCCTTAAAGGAAGAGACTGCCTCAACTACTCTTTCATCTAGGATAAGATCAGCAATCTCTGGTTCACGGTCAATTTTCTCCTTTGCTTGGTATCTTCTATATTCCTTAAAGTAAGTAGGATCAACCTTTAGCCCTTTTGCAATAGTTTCAATATTATCCTTAGTAGGGGTAGATTTACCTGATGCAAGGTTGTGTAGATA
>JASEIR010000116.1:5210-8086 GCA_030017355.1 Actinomycetota bacterium | reverse complement strand
CGAAACTCTGGGAAGTAAGCGCGCTTACTTCCCAGAGTTTCGGATACATGCTTATATTTGTAAAACCAGGAATGGTGTTGATTTCGTTCACAAGGACCTCACCGTTGTCTTTTAGGAAGAAATCAACACGCGACATACCTTCACAGCAGAGGGTTTTAAAGGTTTTAACAGCAATACCCTTGATTTTTTCAACGATATCTGCCGGTAGCTCGGCCGGGATTTTCAAAGCAGCACCCTCGGCATCAATATATTTGGTTTCATAGGAATAAAACTCATGCCGTGGTATTATTTCGCCAGGTTCTGATGCAATTGGATTGTCGTTTCCTAAGATAGAGCACTCAATTTCTCGCCCTTCTATAAATTCCTCGATTAGAATTTTTTGATCGTACTTAAATGCATCCTCAAGGGCATATTTAAATTGACTCTTGTTCTTAACCTTATTGATGCCTACAGATGAGCCAAGATTGGCAGGTTTAACAAAAAACGGCACACCTAGCTGTCTTTTAATATCTTGAAAATCGCTAGCGCTGATAGACGACCGTTTGAAAACAAGGAAATTGCCAATTGGAATTCCAGCATCCCTTAGCAGGCGCTTCATAACGTCCTTATCCATACCGATCGCTGAACCAAGTACACCGGGACCAACAAACGGAATATTTATGAGTTTTAGAAGCCCCTGCATTGTGCCATCTTCACCATATGTCCCATGAAGGATGGGAAATATTACATCTATTGGTTCGATGGGTTTGTAGTTTGACATACCGATAAACTGGTTGGTATCTTTGCCAGGAATTATGGCGATTTGTTCGCATGCTGTATCAAGCCAGCTCATCTTGGGGTCATCTATGCTGGAAAGAAATTTTGGTAAGTCACATAAGTGCCACTGGCCGTTTTTATCAATCCCAATTAGAGTTAAATCGTATTTATCTTTATCGATTGCTTTAATAATGCTCTTTGCAGATTGAAGAGAGACCTCATGCTCTGCTGATTTACCGCCAAAAAGGATTCCTACGCGAATTTTGCTGCTCATACACTAAGTCCTCTCTAAAACTATCCGTCATTAGAATTATAAGTATATCAATTATATCATTAGTGCAGAAAGTGTCTGGCAATAAGCCAAATGCCGTAACAATGAAGACAGCCGGCCAGAAAAGCGCATGTCTTTATTCTTCTACGCGATGGGTCCACAATACATCTGTTACAATAATACATCTGTTACAATATATCTGTTATAATTTATTCCCAATAGCTGAGCAGAAGGCCACCTGCTATTGCTAGCTAGCGGAAGATCATCTATTTATAGCACTTTTTTCGAGTTTAAATTACCATACCTACTAGGATAAAGGGGATTATAAAGATAGCGATATGATTCAAGTTGAAGGACTTACAAAAAAATTTGGCGATCTTACTGCTGTCGATAATATTTCTTTTCGTGTCGAAAAGGGTGAGATTTTTGCTTTTCTTGGGCCAAACGGTGCCGGAAAAACCACCACCATCAAAATGCTCACTACGCTTCTTAAGCCGACTAGCGGCAAGATGATTCTTGATGGATATGACCCAGTCAAGCACCAAAATGAAGCGCGTCGCTCTTTTGGGATAGTATTTCAAGACCCGAGCCTTGATAGTGAGCTAACAGCATACGAAAACATGGAATTTCACAGCGTATTATATAAGGTGCCACGGGATGTTAGAAAGGTAAGAATCAAGCAACTTTTGGAGTTTGTTGAACTATGGGATAGAAGAAATAGTCAAGTTAAGCAATTCTCTGGCGGTATGAAGCGCAGATTGGAAATTGCTAGGGGCTTGCTGCATACGCCAAAGATTCTATTTCTCGATGAACCAACATTGGGGCTTGATCCGCAAACACGAAATCTAATTTGGGGCCACATCAAGAGCTTGAATCAAGAAGAAAAAATTACAGTGTTTTTTACCACTCACTATATGGAAGAGGCAGAGCGTGTGGCAGATCGAGTTGCCATTATTGATTATGGCAAAATTATTGCTCTAGGCTCACCTGAAGAGCTAAAGAACCAAACCAATTCGCAATCTCTGGAGGATGCTTTTCTTGCATTTACAGGCAGGAGGATTCGCTCTGAAGAAGCAAGCAGTATAGATTTTATGCGGATGAATGCAAGAATGTGGGGAGGGCGGCGGCGCTAGCTATGAGTACGATTTATATACTTTGGCTTCGCCAGTTTAAACGCTACCTGCGTTCAAAATCAAGAATCGTTAGCTCGCTTGGCCAGCCGCTACTATTTTTGTTTGCCTTTGGTTTTGGCTTTGGACCTATATTCCAAAAAGCAGGCCAGGGAAATTACATTCAATTTTTAACGCCTGGCGTTATTGCAATGAGCATTCTTTTTACAGCTGTCTTTTCAGGAATTGAGATAATTTGGGATAGGCAATTTGGTTTTCTAAAAGAAACGCTGGTTGCTCCTGTATCCCGCTTTAACATAATGATTGGAAGAACATTAGGCGGGGCAACAGTTGCTGTTATTCAAGGGCTCATAGTCTTTGCAATATCATTTATGGCTGGTTTTCGGGTAGAAAACATAGCTTTTGTTCCTGTTGCTCTGGCTTTTATGTTTTTAATTGCTCTTCTCTTTACTGCGCTAGGGACTGCTATTGCTTCGGTGCTTGAAGATATGCAAGGTTTTCAGCTAATAATGAGCTTTCTAGTGATGCCGCTATTCTTTCTATCTGGCGCATTGTTTCCACTGCAAGGTCTTCCAAAAGCAATAACCGCCATAATGCAAATTAATCCGCTATCATATGGGATTGACGGCCTAAGGTATGCACTTACCAACATGGGGTATTTTGGTCTATTGCCAGATTTTCTTACTTTATCTATAGGCACCTCTATTCTTGTAATTATC
>JASEIR010000116.1:0-5200 GCA_030017355.1 Actinomycetota bacterium | reverse complement strand
AATTATCGGTGGCTATTTATTTTCTAAAGTGCAGATATAGCTGTGGCCGAAGGCCTATCCCCCGTCTCCGGTCCCCCGTCTCCGGTCCCCCGTCTCTTGTTTATCTTATTGACAAATCCCAGAGGGTAAGTTAGTATGTGGCAATGTATGAATTTTCATGTAAGGGATGAAATAGCATGCACGAGCAAATCTTTCTCGGAACAGCGACCGTGGGTGAGAGGGGCCAGGTTGCAATACCAGCCGATGCCAGACGTGCCTCGGGTATAGGCCCAGGAGATAAGCTACTTTTCTTTGCCGGGCCGCATAGTGCTGGTCTTTTTATGGTTAAAGCTGAAGAACTTGGCCGCTTAGTAAAGCATCTTACTGAAAAGGCCCAAAGCATAGAACAGTTAATAAGCCGTATTGAAAATCTTTAGCCTGTTGCTTAAAGCTAATCTGCCCTGGTCTAAGGCTTCTGGAAGGCAATATCTAGTAATCTAATAATCTAATTACATTGCGTTAGTTAGATAGTAGTTATATTAGCAGATGGCTTGCTGCTAATCCTGCAAGTTTGCTATTGCACGAGGTTATACTAAATGGGCTCTGTGGAGGGAAAATGGAATCACTTACAAAGAGACAAAAATTAATGATCATGGTCGGTGTCGTCTTTGGGATGTTGCTTGGGGCACTTGACCAAACTATTGTAGGAACTGCTATGCCAAGAATTGTCACCGAGCTAGGCGGTCTTGATATGCTTTCATGGGTCTTTACCGCATATATGCTTGGCTCAACTGCTTCAATTCCTATCTACGGCAAGTTATCCGATATTTATGGACGCAAGTGGTTTTATATTGGTGGAATTGGTATTTTTATTGCTGGCTCAGCCCTGGCAGGAATATCGCAAAGCATGACTCAGCTTATAGCCTTTCGTGGCATTCAGGGTATTGGTGCTGGCGCAATGATGGCCAATGCTATGACCATCATTGGCGATATTTTTCCACCGGCAGAGCGTGGTAAGTGGCAGGGGGTTATTGGAGCTGTATTTGGGTTGGCAAGCATACTAGGTCCGCTTACTGGAGGCTATATTACAGACCATATGAACTGGCGCTGGAACTTCTATATTAATATTCCAGTCGGGGTTTTAGCTGTTTTGGTTCTTAGCAAAACCATGCCCATCATTAAGCGGCATGAGAAAAGATCGATTGATTGGTGGGGGTCTGCTGTTTTATTAGCTGGCATTATTCCGCTATTGCTAGCTCTAGTCTGGGGTGGCTCGACATATGCATGGGATTCAACGCGCATCATAGGGCTTTTTATATTCTCAGCTGTTATGGCTTTAACATTTCTCTTTATAGAAAGTAAAGCCAAAGAGCCAATCATATCGCTTGATTTATTCCGAAACAGGATTTTTAGCGTATCCATAGTTATTATATTTATCACTGCAATGGGTATGTTTGGAACGATTGCCTATATTCCTATATTTATCCAAGGTGTTATTGGAAGAACTGCGACCAACTCAGGGCTTTTGCTTTTTCCTATGATGATGGGGATGGTTGTCTCAAGCACCATTTCAGGTCAGATAATTTCACGCACCGGAAAATATAAAATCCTAGGCATTGTAGGCTTATCACTTGCTACATTGGGCATGTACCTCCTGTCAATCATGAATGTGGATACCAAAAATGCCGAGGTTGTAAGGGACATGATTCTTATTGGAGCAGGCCTTGGAGTAACAATGCCTTTATTTACAATTGCAGTGCAAAATGCCTTCCCGCATAGCAGGATTGGGGTTGTTACAGCAGCAACACAGTTCTTCCGCTCAATAGGAAGCACTGTTGGAGTTGCTATTATGGGAAGTCTTATGAATAACAATCTAAAAACTGAGATGGGAGAATTGGTGGCAAAACATGCCCAAATATTGAAAATGCTCCCAGCTCCTATCCTTGAGGGTTTAAAGAATCCCGAAAAAATGATTAAGGTTGGGGGCGGAATGAAGGCCGTTGCTGCAAAGTTACCAGTGGTAGCCCAGCAACCGTTTGCCATGTTGATGGGTGATCTACGCTTGGCTCTCTCTGATAGTATCACTGGCATATATTACGTTGCCACATTTTTAATGGCGGCCAGCATTTTCTTTATGTTCTTCATGCAGGAGATTGCTCTTCGAAAGAGCCACGCTGAGCGTCCAAAGATGCAAGAAGCAGGAGTTGAGCTATTGGCAGAGCAGGCACAGCTGAGGTCAGAAGACGAGCCAGCGTTTGATTAGGTTTAGCACAGCTATTTTGACACCTGCTCTTTTAATCGGGCCAGTGTGTCTTGCAGGTTGTTCATCTCCTCGCCGTAGCCTGCCCAGTTTCCTTCACGTAAGTTATTCTGTGCAGCTTCAAACTGACTTGAAGCTTTTTCAATAAGCTCTTTAATAGAGCTGGGTGTCAACTCACTGGTGGGTTTGGGTGCATATGGCTTAGCAGGAGCCCCACTTTTACCGAAGATTTCCTCCAGCGCTGATTCAAGGTTGTTTTCCATAACGATCTTCGATCCATAGGCAACAATTACTCTTTTTAGCTCTGGCAGCTCGGTCTGTTCTGATTGCAAATAGAGTGGTTCCACATAGAGCAAAGAATCCTCTATTGGTATTACAAACAAGTTGCCCCGTATGACCCTTGAGCCCCTTTGGTTCCAGAGGGTAAGCTCTTGCGATATATTTGGTGTCTGATCAATTCGGGCCTCGATTTGCATAGGTCCATATATTAATTTCTGCTTCGGGAATCTGTAAACCAAGATCTGGCCGTATTCTTCCGGTTCGCATTTGGCTGCCATCCAGGCAATCATATTGCTTTTCTTGACTGGCGTAAACGGCGTCATCATCATGAACTTTTCCTTTTCTTCACCAGGAAGCTTTATAACCATGTAATATGGTTCAACATCGGCTTCTTTTCCTTCAACTATTTCCTTGGGTATGTTCCAGAGGTCTTCCTTGTTATAAAAAACCTGCGGATCTTTCATGTGAAAGGTTGTATACATATTACTCTGAATTACAAATAGCGATTCTGGGTAGCGGATGTGTTTAGCCAAACCTGCTGGCATTTCAGAGCTGTCTTTAAAAAGACCGGGGAATGCTTTTCGATAGGTTTGGATGACTGGATCTTTTTTATCAAAGACATAATAGTTAACGTCACCATTGTAAGCATCGACAACTACCTTTACAGAATTTCTTATATAGTTATTCTCTCCGTCAAAAGGCTCTGAATAGGGATAGCCCTTCTCGCTGGTGAAACCATCAATTATCCAGTAAAGCTTTCCTTCATCGATTACAATATAGGGGTCGTTTTCATATGACAGAAACGGCGCAATGGTGTTTGCTCGGTCAACTACGTTCCTATTAAAGATTATGCGGCTATTGTCTGTAATTGCACTTGATAGCAAGAGCTTTAAACTACTAAAGCGGAATGCAAAAGCTGCTTCCTTAAAGAAACTGCCGAGTTTCACCCCGTCTTTTCCCTCGTATTTCGTGTATTTATTTTCATTTCCCATCGGGTAATCAAATTCACGTGTTTTTGTGTGCACTATGATGTAGTTATCCGTAGCCTCTCCGAAGTAAATCTCAGGCCTTTTGATCTTAAGATTTGGAATGCTTGTCTTGGGTGGTATGTCTTTAATAATTAGGTTCGGCAAGCCATCATCAGTAAACTCATTTACTTTATTTGCAATAACTCCGTAACCATGAGTATAAACCAAGTGCTGGTTTACCCAGGTCTTAGCGTTGTCAGGGAGGTCATTAGTATTAAGCTCGCGTGCCGATACCGCTACCTGACGATAGTCACCATCTATAAGGTAGCGATCTACATCCACATCCATAAAGTCATAGTAAAGGCGAATGCTTTGTATTTGCTTAAATGTTTTCTCTAGCGGTTTCCAATCCCAAAGCCTTATGTTATCAATTGTTTGCTTGTTATTTCTAATAGCTGTCTTATCGAGTGCTTGCTCTGCAGAAAAAGGTTTCTCCTTGATTTTATCCAATCCATAGGCCAGATTAGTGAACTTGATAGCTTGCTTTATATATGGCGTTTCTTTTTCTATCTCATTTGGAGAGACGACATATTGCTGAACAATAGCGGGATAGATGCTCCCAGCAAGAATACTCATAGCTATTATAAAAGCTAAGCTTCCAGCAGGTAGCTTCCATCCCCTGAAGTAAATATTAACCAAGGATAAAACGCCGGCAATAAGTGATGAATAAAACAATATGTTAAGGGCAGGTAGCTTAGCATGGATATCGGTATATCCGGCACCGTAGATCACGCCGGTGCCTGACTGTAAAAGGTTATAAGTACTTAGCTTGTATGATATGCCTATTAGGACAAATAATAACCCGAGTAAAACTGATAGGTGAGCTTTGGTGCGGGGGCTGAAACTGGCGGTTCCATTGCGGAAGGTTATCCCTCCATTAATCCAGTGAAGTAGCCCGGTCAATATGATTGCTATAATCAGGGCTTGGAGACCTATCCTTGCCAGACCTCTAAAGAAGGGTATGGAAAACATATGAAATGAGATATCAAGCCCAAAAACAGGATCTTTTACTCCAAATGCTGTCTGGTTTATGTATTTTAAAACAACATCCCAGTATGTAGATGTGGAAACTCCAATGCCCAGGGCAGCAATGAGCGCAACTGTAAGTAAAACTAGATTAAAGAACCGCATGAAAGCAGGTGATTTTATGAATCTTAGAATGTTATACAGCGGGCTTTCCTGAGATCCGTACCAGTAAGGAAAAGGCGGAGCCAGCTTTTTGGCAATCAGCAAGTTTGAGTATAAAAATATAAAAAAGATGAATCCTGAAATAGCGCCTGTAAGTATTTTTAGCTTAAGTATGCCAAGGAATACAGCCGAGTAGCCGACCTGCTTGAACCACCACCAGTCGGTAAGCAGTGTTACAAGTGATCTAGAGAAATTAATAAGGATAAAAAAGGCGATAAATACGAAAAGAATGATTAAATTTATCCTTCTTCTACCCAAGGCAGCTGCCTCCTTAAATTCTTTTAGAATTCAGCCTACGGTTGATGAAGTTAGTTTGGAAAGCATTGGAAATATTTTGCTAGTGCTTGTATCTATACTATTAAACTAGACGCGTGGATAAAAAGCAAATCAAAAACCAGGGTCCAGAGTAAAAACGACCGTCGACCGCAGACCGCAGACCACCGCTAAAACATTATTGAGATTTGAG
>JASEIR010000115.1 GCA_030017355.1 Actinomycetota bacterium | reverse complement strand
TTTGGGTCTAGAAAGAGGGTATCACCCTCCCCTAGCCCCTCCCCTCAAGGGAGGGAAAAAAACCTGTCATTGCGAGGCACTTGCCACGCTTCGCTCGCAACAGGCTACGGTGCCGTGGCAATCTCTCGAAACGGTGCCGTTCTTGAAGAAGCGGTGCCGTTCTTAAAAGATTGAAAGATTGCTTGTCTCCGGTTCCCCTCTTGAAACCTATAAGATATGCCGATATTATAAGGTAAGCTACTGGTTGGGATGGATTTACAGGAACGTCCACTTTATTCATCTTGCTAGTTCTTGAAAATTCCTCTTGGCAACAAATGGAAAATGGGATATACTACAAGGCATAGTAAATATTTTGGACTTAAGGGCTGTCATGGAGGCCGTCATGGAAAATATTTTTAGGATGGGGTTATGAAAAAGTTTAAGTTAAGCAGCTTTAGACCAAGCGAATCAGGCATTAGAAAAGTGCTAGGCGACCTTGAAGCCGACATCATGGAACAAGTCTGGCAGAGGGATGTTACCAGCGTAAGAGAAGTTTATGAAGCTCTAAAGCAAGCTAGAGATATCGCTTACACAACTGTCATGACCGTCATGGTTCGTCTATCAGAAAAGGGCATATTAAAGAAAGAGCGTGAAGGCAAACATTATTTATATAGGCCGACGGTAAGCCGAGAAGAGCTAAGCAAAACAATGCTTTCATCGATAATAAATGGATTTAAAGCTGATTTTGGAAGCCAAGCTTTAGCTTTTTTCATAGAGGAGCTATCGGAGGATGAGCAAACCCTTGATGAGCTAGAAGCTTTAATTCGTGAGAAAAGGAAGCAAGCGAGGGAATGACAAGTCAGCCATCAAAGAACACAAAATTTAGCATAATAGGTCTTGTTGTGCTTGGAGCTGTGGCAATTACAGCTATAGCATATAACATAGATAAATGGTTTGCTGGAGGTATAGCTGTTAAAAGGATAGCTCAAACATGCGATGTTTTGGGTTCCGGCTGCTCTAGCGCGCTTACAACAATACTTCAAATCATGGGCGGGCCGCAGGTGCTGCTGCTAAACCTAGCAATTGCCACCTTAATCCTGGCAGCCATTAAAGCTTTTGCAATCATAATAACTGCTCGCAGAGTTGTGTTGCGTTATAATTATCCTCTTGAAATGGTTCCAAGGGTAGCTGAAGCGCTTAAAGATTTAGGTGCTTCTGATATTAAGGTAAGAGTGTCGGATGGTAGCGCTATCTCGGCATTTACATATGGCATTTTTAGGCCTGTCATATGTATCTCAAAAGGGTTGGTTGAAAAAATTAGCGACAATGAACTAAAGGCTCTTCTAGCACATGAGATAGGTCATATTAGGCAAAGAGATAATTTAGCAATCTTTTTGGCTTTGTTTGTTCGGGATTTCTTATGGCTGCTTCCAATAAGCCATCATCTTTTCTCAATATTTATTCATGAGAAAGAGTATGCGGCAGATGATTTTGCGGTTAAGGTAACTGGAAAGCCGTTGGATCTTGCAAGTGCAATAATCTCGGTGGCAAAGCTGTCTCATGGCGTTAAAGCGTTCTCGCCCGCATATGCAACGTTCTTTTCAACTCAGGCCACAGTTAAGACGAGGGTGAGCAGACTCGTTGGTTCTGCTAACAGAAAGGCTCCATCGGTTTTAAGATTACTTCTTAGCATGGCCTTAAGTGTAATAATAGCGTTGGCTGTTGTTGGTTTTGCTTATGCCCAACCATCGGTTATAGGCAGCGGTGGCAAGTGTGCTATGGGGACAAATTGCGCAAAGTTAAACTATAAGTGCTGTAATCACAGGTAGCTGCCCAATTTATGGGGCCAAATAAAAGGTTGCCCGATTTACTGTTTGCGGTTTACTTTAAATCTTTCAATCTTTCAAGAACGGCACCGGCACCCAAGAACGGCACCGGCACCACCGGTACCGAAGACGTTTGAGACAAAATTTTTTTGAACTAAATTACTACGCAGCGTAGTAATTTAGTTCCGAAGATTCTGAAAGGAGAGTGAAATTAGAATGAAAGACGATTCCCATCTTATAAGTAAGAGGGAGCAGTTTGTAAATGCAAAGAAAAGCAACCGATCAATCCATATATATGCGGGAGTAGCTATAGTTCTTGTTGTTGCAGCCATTGTTGTGTACCTTGGGGCAAGTAATTCAGCAAAAACAGCTCAAATAGATCCGCGAGAAGCCAAATATATAGGCAGGTTCCTTCCGCAGGGCTATGAGCCTGCTAAATTAACAGAGCCGATAAAATATGACACAAGGATTGAGATGACAACCATAGAGCCTGAGATTAAGGGCGGTAAGATTTTAATAAACGCGGGTGATGTGATTTCAAAAAGACTAGTTTACTTTGAGTACAAAAGGCCTAGTGATGGGCAGGTTATCTCGATGATGGCCTATATAAAGCCGTCTGGAAAGCTTTTTACAGGTGTTAGCATGTGCCCGCCGTGTCAAAGCAAATACCATTACTTTGATGTTGATGGCGCTCTGACCTGCAAATCATGCGACACAAAAAGAGACCCCGAGACGCAGGCTGGAATATCAGGTGCTTGCAGGCTTTATCCAGCCGATGAAATAGCACATAAACTGGTTGGGGACAAGATTGAAATAGCTGAGAGCGATATGGCAAAATGGGCGCCTCAGCCAATCGATCGGCCAGTTGGCGAATGAATGGGTAGCAGATTTTGGCTAAGAAATAAATTTGTAAGTTCTCTTAAGGATAAGGAGGATTTCAATGGAAAACAACAAGCATGACGAACCTTTAGACGATACTGTAGATGGCACTGTAGATGGCACAACTGCAGTCGATAGAAGGCAGCAAATAATAAAATATATAGCCATTTGGATCTTACTTCTTGCTCTGTTCTTAATCCTTAACACTGTTATGAGGACGGTTGTAACTGCAAGAAGTGCTGCGGCGTATCAGGATGGCTATTACTTGCCATATCAGCAGGTTGCCGGCAGTTTTAATCTACCTACTGGAGGCGGCTGTGGTGACGGGTCTGGCAGTTGTTGTTTAAATGGGGCGGGCGGCCAGACCGCTGGGAGCTCCAGCAAGTCAAGCAAGCTTAGCACGGAAGAGCTACAAAAGCTTGCAATTAATTGGTATGCAAAGAATTATGGCGACTCAAGCGTGACAGCTGAAGTTATTGATCTTGGGTGTCATCAGGAAATCAATATCAAGAAAGGCGGCCAGGTAGTGAAAGTTCTGCAGTACAGAAACGGCCGATTAAGCGAGGCAGTGCCGTAAAGGACTTTATCATGCAGTTGTGATATCTGCTGTGCGATATTGTCTGGTCTTTAGCCTGAGGGCCTGATGAATCGGGCAACTACAGTTTGGCAGTCGTTGGCCCGATGAATCGGGCAACTACCTTAAAAGTAAGTGGGCGATATAGGGGTATATGAAGCTAAGGCATATAACATTTAAAAACATAAAAGAGCATCCGCTAAAAATCGCTTTACTGATCGTTTCTTTAACGGTCGGCGTAGCGGTGGTGGTTAGCTTATATAGCATTTCCAGGGCTATGGATGCTGACCTACAGAATAAAATCGACGAGTATGGGGCAAACCTAGTTGTTGTGCCAAAGTCTAAAAGCCTTTCCCTTTCATATGCTGGCATTACAGTTGGCGGACTTCAGTATGGGTCATCATCTCTTGACCTGCAAGATGCAGCAAAGATTCGCACCATTAAAAATAGTGCCAATATAAAGGTAGTTGCGCCAAAGCTTTTGGGCATTGCCTCTTTAAAAGGGCAAAAAGTCATAATTGCTGGCATTCGCTTCAGAGATGAATTTACTCTTAAAAAATGGTGGGAGCTTCGGTCGGGCGTTCAGCCTACGGGGTCAAAAGATGCGCTGCTAGGAGGAAAAATTGCCCGCCATTTTGGTCTTAAAATTGGCGATTATATTGATATTAAAGGAAATCAATTTAAAGTGGTTGGAATTTTAAATCAGGTTGGCGCGCAGGAAGATGAGCTTGTTTATATTGACCTTAATCAAGCACAGAAAATTATGGGCAAGCCAGGAGAAATAAGCCTAATTGAGGTGTCTGCTTGGTGTAAAGATTGTCCTATCACCGATATAGCTGAGCAGATTAGTGAGAAGATACCAACTGGCAAAGTCTCTGCTGTAAGGCAAGCAGCCGAGGCACGAGATGCAGTAGTCAGTCAGTTTACGATGTTTTCAATCATACTTTCTGTAATGATGGCCGTTGTTGCTTCGCTTATTGTTTTTGCAAATGTTCTTAGCACAGTAAGGGAGCGGCGCCGCGAGATAGGTATCCTGCGTGCTATCGGCTACCGCCAGACCCATATCCTATATGTGATATTACTTGAAGTGGGGGCAGCTGGCTTGTTTAGCGGCTTGGCGGGGTATTTGATTGGGTTTTTTGGCTCGAATGCAATTGCGCTCGCGGCGGCCGGCATCGACGTTGGCATCAAGTTCGATCCAGTTTTTGCTGCTGTTACGGTTGGCGGAGCGTTGGCCACCTCCCTTACGGCAAGTCTTTACCCGGCTATATTTGCCGCGCGCCTTAATCCGTCAGAGGCAATTAATGCAGTCTAGCTAAAGGGACGTTGTTTACTTATTAAACTTACACTGTTGGCCCGCGCATAACGACTGCCGACAGCCAACCGCTGCTATAGGCTCCTTCGGAGCCTGACCGCAGACCGCCGACCGCAGACCGCCGCTATAAAGGATCGGGGACCGGAGGCGGGTGACAGACTAAAGAGCAGACGGGGGACAAGAACGGGAGACCGGCAAAAATCCCCTCCCCCTTGAGGGGGGGGTAAGGGTGGGGGTGAGAAATGGAGGGGAGACCGGCAAAAGATAGGGTCCAGGGTCTAGACCTGGGTCTAGAAAGTGGGTATCACCCTCCCCTAGCCCCTCCCCTCAAGGGAGGGGAACTATAGAGGGGTTAGCCCCTCCCCTCAAGGGAGGGGAAATATAGAGAGTCTAGCCTCCCCTCAAGGGAGGGGAAATATAGAGGGCCTAAAGGCAGACAGGAGACCGGAGACGGAAGACGGGGTGAAAAACCCTCCCCCTTGAGGAGAAGCTAAACCAAATACCCTCCCCCTTGAGGGGGGAGGGACAGGGTGGGGGTGAAAAATGGACAGGAGACGAGGGACCGGCAAAAGAGAACCTGTCATTGCGAGGAGCCCTGCAGGGACAGGGACGGCAAAAAGCGGACCGGAGACCATAGACCGGCAAAAGATAGGGTCCAGGGTCCAGAGTCCAGGGACCGGAGACAGGCTAAAGAGCGGACCGGAGATAGGTAAAAGAAATGTCATTCTTAAAGCTTTAAGCCTAAAAGTGAAACGGAAATTTAGCAATGAGGAACGAGGATGAATATGCGCTTACGTGATATAGCAATGAAAAACATCATAAGAAGAAAAGGCAAGATGGCTCTAATTATCATTGGGCTTGCGGTTGGAATCGCAACCCTGGTTTCAATCATAACCGTCATGCTTGCTTTTCAAAAAAACATCGACCAGCAGCTAAGCACATATGGGTTTAATATTGTTATCTATCCAGCATCCTCAAATCTATCGCTTAACTATGGGGGGATGTCCATATCAGGGGTTGATGCATACGAGGTTAAATCGCTTAGTATGGATGATTTAGAGAAAATAAGGAGTCTGCAAATTGCCAGCAAAATAATGGCAATATCGCCAAAGCTGCTGCAACCAGCTGATATAAAAGGCGAGCAGGCCCTTTTAATAGGGACTGACTTTAAGCAGGAGTTTTCAGTTAAAAAGTGGTGGCGCCTTGCCAGCGGCAAAAAGCCTTCCAGCCCAAAAGAGGTCATTGTAGGTGCCGATGCGGCAAAGAAACTTAAGTTAAATGCTGGAGATTTCGTTGAGCTTAATGGGCAAAAGTTCGCAGTTTCAGGAGTTTTGCAAAGCGCCGGAAGTCAGGATGATAACCTTATCTTTTGCGACCTTAAGCAGGTGCAATCTCTCTATGGGCGTGGAAAAGAGCTGAGCTTAATTGAAGTAACGGCAAGAGACAGCGGTGATACCGATTTGGTGGTAAAGGCTTTAGAAAAAGCACTTCCGCAAGCATCTGTGTCTTCCATTAAGCAAGCTGTCAAGTTTAAGGAAAAGGCAATGAGCTCGCTTATCAGATTTGGTCTGACTGTAAGCGCTATTGTGATTATAATAAGTGGATTTGTAGTTTTGACAACCATGAGTCTAGCTGTAATTGACCGAAAGCGCGAAATTGGGATTTTTAGGGCGATTGGTTATAGGCAGTCAACAATTTTTAAGATTATCTTAATTGAGGCGCTTATCTTAAGTTTGATTGGCGGAATAGCTGGGTATGCAAGCGGTTTTGGCCTAATCTATACTGTGCCTATTTTATTTAAAAAGGTAAATCTCGTCGTTAAGCCTAACATATTTGTCCTTGCTTTATCTGTTGGCATGTCGGTTTTGGTTGGTTTAATTTCAAGTCTGCTGCCTGCAAAGAAGGCAGCAAGTATGGACCCAGCCGATGCTTTAAAAAGCCTTTAGGCATCCTATTTGGGGACCCTATGAGGCGAAGATTATACCGGTCGAAGATTATACCAGGAGGAGATTATACTAGGAGGAGATTATACTAGGAGGAGATTATACTAGGAGGTAGACTATGTCTTTAGTTTTAGCCGATGGCTTGGTTAAATATTTTGGAGCCGATGAAACAACTAGAGTTCACGCGCTGGATGGCGTGAGCTTTAAAGTGAACCGGGGCGAATATGTCGCAGTTATGGGCCCGTCTGGCAGTGGCAAAAGCACCCTTCTTACAATTCTTGGTGCTATGAACCCACCAAGTTCAGGGAAGTTAGTCATCGATGACATCGATGTTTATTCGCTCTCCCAAGAAAAACGAGCAGATTTCAGGCGCGAGTATCTAGGGTTTGTTTTTCAGCAGCTTCAGCTAATACCTTATCTTACTGCACTTGAGAATGTTATGCTTCCCCTAGTTGTTACAAGTCGGAAGGATAAAAAAGAGCTGGCTGCGAGCACACTTGAAAGGCTGGGGCTTGGCAGCAAGTTAAACAGACTTCCATCTGAGCTTTCTGGCGGTGAGCAAAGCAGGGTTGCTATTGCTCGGGCAATAGTTAACAGCCCACCAATAATTCTTGCTGATGAGCCAATTGGAAGCCTTGACAGCAAGACCGGCGAGGAGGTTTTAAGTGTTTTCAAGCAGCTGCATGACGAGGGTCAGACTATAATCATGGTCACACACAATCCAGATTCAGTAAAGGATGCCGATCGCCTTATTCAACTAAAAGATGGCAAGATGGTTGCGAACGAGAAAGTTAAGGGACAAATAGTTCTAGCATTTTAAGTTGGTAGAACTTTAAGATTTTGCAAAGCGCTGGATTACATCTAAAAGCTCCTGAACAGCAGTGCCATCGTCACCTAGGGCAAGCGAGTTTTTAATACAGCCTTTTACGTGGTCGTTAAGGATGATGTAGCCTACTTTTTGAGTTGCTCCAATAACTGATGATATTTGAGTTAAGATGTCGGTACATTGCTTATCATCTTTTATCATCCGCTGAATTCCACGAACTTGGCCTTCAATGCGCTTTAATCTTGATAAAAGCTTTTCCTTGTCATCTGAATATGAAGCCATTGGTACTCACCTCTATATACCCCTATTATATTATGCACGCTAGATCTTTTGTCAATCTTCGCATATAAAAGATGAGCTGCTCATTTGACCAATAGTTTTGCTAATTCAGGCTGATAATTTATAATAAGCTATAGGGGGTAGGGGGTATTGCCTTGGTTTTTCAATCTTTCAAGAATGGCACCGATTCCGCCGGCACGATTCAGATTGGACAAGGGTCTAGGGACCGGAGGTGGGCAACAAAGCAGGTGGGAGGCCGGAGGCCAGGGATCAGGGTAAAAACGACCGCTGACCGCTGCTATAGGCTCCTTCGGAGCCTGACCGTCGACCGCAGACCGCCGACCACCGCTAAAAACAGATGGGAGACCGGCACAAGAACAGACTGGTGACCAGCAAAAGTCCCCTCCCCCTTGAGGGAGGGGGAGGGGGGAATATAGAGGGTCTAGCCCCTCCCCTCAAGGGAGGGGAACAGCCAAATAC
>JASEIR010000114.1 GCA_030017355.1 Actinomycetota bacterium | reverse complement strand
GCCCCTTGGCGTTGCTCGGGACATGCTTTGCATTTTTACTTTTGAATTTTTAATTGTAGAATATATTTATATACCCAGCACACCATTAAACTATTGATTTAGGAACCAATATGGCCGCAGATCAAGCTGTTAATGCATCATGGTTAGTGCAATTAAATAGGTATAGTTCTGCATTGCTTGCGCTTATTATTGCACTTTTGGTAACCCTGCTAATAATACCTATCCCAAGCGCCATAATCGATGCTCTTCTTGTCTTTAATTTAGTTCTATCAATTATGGTCTTAATGGTAACCATGTATAACAATGAGCCGCTTCAATTTTCAATGTTCCCAACGCTCCTGCTAATTACAACAACTTTTAGACTGGGGCTTTATATATCAACAACTAGGCTGATCTTATCAACCGGATCTGCCGGAAGCGTGGTTAATGCTTTTGGCTCTATAGTAATTGGTGGAAACTATGTTGTTGGTATAATTATCTTCCTCATTTTGGTCATTGTTCAATTCGTGGTTATAACAACCGGTACAACCCGCATATCTGAAGTTGCTGCAAGATTTACCTTAGATGCAATGCCAGGAAAGCAAATGGCTATTGATGCTGATTTAAATAGCGGTCTTATAACAGAAGAAGAAGCAAAACAAAGGCGGCGAGCTGTTCAAAGAGAGGCTGATTTTTATGGCGCCATGGACGGCGCATCAAAATTCGTCAGAGGCGATGCAATAGCAAGCATTATTATAACTGCTGTAAATCTCATCGGCGGATTTATAATTGGCTCAACCCAGCAAGGCTTGAATCTAGTGGATTCGCTTCAGACATTCGGCCAAATAGCAATTGGCGCTGGGCTTGCAATACAAATACCTACGCTTCTGCTTTCAACAGCATCGGGTGTAATTGTAACCAGAGTGGCGTCGGATAGCAACCTTGGGCAAGATATCTCCAGACAACTCCTGGCACAACCGCGCGCCTTAATGGTTGCAGCAGTTTTAATAATACTTTTTGGAATAATTCCTGGACTACCAAAATTACCCTTCTTCATTATAGGAGCTTTAACTGCAACGGCATCTTATTTTATCAACCAGGCAAGCAAGCGTGCAGTCGCTGAAGAAGAGTCAACAATTCAAGAAAGCAAACCGGCAGGTACCGAGAGCATGATCGATGTTCTGCAGGTTGATCCAATTGAGGTCGAGATTGGTTATGGGCTCATACCTCTTGTTGACCCAGACCAAGGTGGGGAAATTCTTGATAGAATAACTTTGATGAGGCGCCAAATTGCAATGGAGCTAGGTTATGTCATACCCCCAATTCGCATAAGGGATAATATCCAGATACCTTCAAGCGAATACCGGATTAAGATAAAAGGTGTTGATATTTCAAAATCTCAAATTATCTTGGATCAATATCTTGCAATTGACTCTGGCATAACCACGGGTAAGATAGCTGGGATAGAAACAAGGGAGCCCGCATTTGGTCTTCCAGCATTTTGGATATCTCCAGAAAGACGTGAGGAGGCCGAGATTATGGGCTATACGGTGGTTGACCCGGCCTCAGCTATCATCACTCATCTATCTGAGCTAGCTAAAAAATATGCTCATGAATTAATAAGCCGCCAGGATGTCCAGCAAATGCTCGATAGTGTAAAGCAAAACTCGCCTGTAGTTGTTGAAGAAGTTGTTCCTAGCGTCTTAACAGTTGGAGAAATCCAGCAAGTGCTTCAAAACCTGCTATCTGAGAGAGTATCCATAAGAGATATGGTTACAATCCTTGAGGCTCTTGGAGATAAAGCTAGAAGCACCAGGAACATTGACATTCTTACTGAGCATGTACGCCAGGCAATTGGCAGGAACATATGCCGCCAGCATCAAGTTGAAGATGGTAAACTAGAGGTCATAACAATCGATCCAGAGTTAGAAAAAGAGATTTCTGATGCAGTTGAATATACAGATCAAGGAATGATTATCTCTTTAGACCCTTCAACCACATACAAGATAATCGACAGCTTATCTAGCTCTCTAGAGACAGCTCTTGCTATAGGAAGAAGACCTGTGATCTTGTGCTCAGCAAATATAAGGCGGCCTTTTAGAAAAATTATTGAACGCAAGGTGCCTAATTTAGCTGTTTTGTCTTACAATGAAGTAGCACCTGAATTTGAAATTCAATCTGTTGGGATGGTGAGCCTAACGTGAAAATAAAGCGTTATGAGGCTTCGAATATGGAAGAGGCCATTGCAAGGGTGAAATCCGACCTTGGACCGGAGGCAATTATTCTCCATACCCGACGCCTGCAAAAACCCTGGCCACTTAGCCTGATTAGCAAGAATGCGGTTGAGATAACAGCTGCTCTCGACGTTAACTTGGCAGAACGCGGTGAAACAACTTCATCTGACAACGGCGCTCCTGCGCATAACATTAGCGAAGCTATTGAGGAGAGATTTGACCAGCTTCAGCTAGAGGTCGAAGAGATAAAATCCATAGTTAAAACAATAGCAAGTCAGTTAACCGACCCCTTATTTCAGGAAGTTCCAGCTTGTTTTCTGGATGTATATGAAAGACTCCTTTATTCCAAGGTTGAAGATGACCTGGCAAAAAAACTGATGAAAAATGTGCAGGAACAATTAACTATCTCTGAGCTAGCAAGCCCAGAAATTCTACATGATAGATTAGTTAGCGAAATAGCAAAGCTAATACCTACTAGCCCACCGCTAGTGCTGGAAGAAGGTCAGAGAAAAATAATTGCCCTAATTGGACCAACAGGGGCTGGAAAGACAACTACACTAGCTAAGCTAGCAGCAAGATACTGTTTATATGAGGGTAAAAAGGCTGCATTTATAACAGCTGATACATACAGAATTGCTGCTGTCGATCAATTAAAGACCTATGCGGAAATTATAGGGGCACCAATAGAAATTGTCTTTAGCAATCAAGATGCGAGAGAGGCGCTTGAAAAGCACGAAGACAAGGATATTATCCTTATAGATACGGCAGGTCGAAGCCCACTTAATGAAACACAGATGAATGAGCTTGCTTCATTGATGAGTGTGTGCTCGCCTGATGAGATCCACCTTGTCTTAAGTGTGACCACTAAAATGTCTGATCAAATGAATGCTATTAAGCGCTTCTCAATAGTTCCAATAAACAGGCTTATCTTTACAAAGCTAGATGAAACAAACACACCAGGAACAATGCTAAACATAGTTTACAAGACTAAGATGGCTGTCTCTTATCTTACCATGGGACAAAATGTTCCAGAGGATATCGAGGTAGCCGAATCGCAAAAGCTTGCAAATCTAATACTAGGGGTGCCATTAGATGGAAGATCAAGCTAGAAAACTTCGCGAACTAGCGCAAAGGATTAGAGAAGAGCGCGAGCGGGCTAATTTAATCATTGATCCTGTGATAAAATCAGACATGGTATCAATTGAAAGAAGCCCAATTGTTAAAGCCCCAAAACCTGAAGTCTCTCAAGCCCCAGCACCGGTAATCACGCCTCCCCCAGCAGATATACTATCCCCGCAAGCTGCTAAAAACCGAGTTATTGCTGTAAGCAGCGGCAAGGGAGGCGTTGGGAAAAGTAGCTTGGTTGCTAATCTGGGTATTGCACTGGCTATGCGTGGCCGAAAAGTGATGATTTTAGATGCTGATCTAGGCTTAGCCAACATAGACGTGCTTTTTGGCATCAACCCCCAATACAATCTAAAGCATCTTATCGATGGTGAAAAAACCATCCAGGAAATATTAGTAAACGGCCCGCACTCACTTAAGATTGTCCCTGGTGGCTCTGGTATTCCAGAGCTTGCAAACCTAAGCGATCAACAGCAGGAGAAATTAATTGAAAGTTTCAACAAACTTGAGCAAGATGCAGATATTAGTTTAATTGATACAGGTGCCGGCATATCCAAAGATGTTATCTCCTTTATTCTAGCCGCTCGAGAAGCAATAGTTATAACGACACCTGAACCAACTGCAATAACAGATGCCTATGGGTTGATAAAAGTGCTAACGCAAAGAGATTCAGAGGTCGATATAAAAGTTGTGGTTAACATGGTATCCAGCGAGAGCGAAGGTAAGGAAATTGCAGGACGCATGGCAATGGCTACCAGGCAATTTCTAAACAAAAGAATTGAGACCCTAGGATTTATTGTAACTGATCCAATGGTCATAATGTCGGTTAGAAAACAAGCACCCTTCGTATTGGAGTACCCTGGATCAAAAGCGGCAAAGTGCGTAAAACAAATCGCCTCAGCCCTTGATAAAGAGAATATAGAAAGAAAGCCAGGGGCTGGCAGAAATGGCTTCCGTGGCTTTCTCTCAAGACTATTTGAAAGATAGGTGACATCTTTTTGAGAACCACTAGAATTTTAAAACCGGGGGTCCTTGTCACAATTGAGGTAAAACCCGATGAAAAGCTGCACTTTATTATAGGCTCCGTTTCAGATGATTATAGAATCTTAACATGCGAACTTATAACCGAAGAGCCGCGCTCAATCGATCTTAATAAAGGCGATAAGGTTATATTGGTTTGCCTATCAGAAGATGGGGTCTTCAGGTTCTTGGCGCAAGTCCAAGAGATTAAGCAAGACCCAGTAAACCTAACCCTAGCCCTATCCAGAGAAGCATCACATCTGCAGCGCCGTAAGTTCTTTCGTTTGTCAGAACCGCTTGTAAGAGCAAGGTACCGACAGATTACTGATCCAGTGGATATCTATAACGATGAGCTAAAGGAGGCAGCTGTAAAGAACCTAAGTGGAAATGGGACAGCCCTTGTTATCCCAGTAGAAGATGAGCTAGCGGTAGGAACACCTGTTAGGGTGGAAATGGATGTTGCCGGTCAAAATATAAACCTTATTGGAGAAGTGATAAGATGCGCTTCTAACGAGCCTATAAACGGCATGAGCTTGCTTTGCATACAATTCTCACTCATTGAGGAAAGAGATAGAGATCGTATCATTGGTCACTTGTTTAAAGAACAGATAAAGCGTGCTGGGAGAAGGAGTCGTCCTTATAGGAGCATATAAATGACCAGAGAAACCATTATTAAAGTTACAGTTCTTTCTGGCTTCCTCTTAAGTATGCTTTCCTCCCTTATAGCCCTTGTAACAGGCGGTGACATATTCTATATAGTTATTGAGCGGTTTTTTCTTGTATTTATTGTTAGCGCAGTATGCGTTTGGACTACCCTTGCCATCATAAACTCAGTTATTATAGGAGCAGCCAGAAAATCAATTGCCGAGCTTAGCAAGAATCAAGATTTTCAAGGCTCAAGCTATAGAAATAATTCATCGCAAGCAGATAGCACTGAAGAAAACGATGAAACAGATTTGAAAGGGCAAAACCTCGATTTAACCTCATCATCTCCAACCGCTCTTGAGCTAAATGGTGAACTAGAAGATGAAGAACCACCAGAAATGAAAACATTTGAACCATTTAAGCCCCGAAGAATAGAGACCGATAAAGAAAATAATTAATTAGCAGGCAAACGGTTAATGTTAAAGACGGTGAGAGATGAGTAGCGCAGTAGCCACTCCAAGTAAATGGATACTTTTTAAATTATATCGTGATCCAGAAGCAAAAGAGCAGCTAATAATTGACCATCTATCGCTTGTAAAATACGTTGCCGAGAGGGTCAAAGACAATCTTCCGCCTGAAGTCGATAAAGACGACCTTGTGAGCTACGGTATCTTCGGCTTAATTGATGCCATCGAGAAGTTCGACCATAACAGAGGCATTAAATTTGAAACCTACGCTATTCCGCGAATTCGCGGAGCCATTCTTGACGGCTTAAGAGCAATTGATACCGCGCCAAGGTCAATGCGCCAGAAGGCAAAGCAGCTCGGCAAAGCCTATGCTGAGGTTGAAAAGCGTCTCGGTAGAGCAGCAACGGATGAAGAAGTTGCAAAAGAACTTAACGTGGATATGGAAACCTTAAATAGTATGCTAGCAGAGACCAGCAGGCTTCCTCTTCTATCGCTTGATGAGCTAGCAATGCAAGACGGCGAGAGCAGCACTACCCTTGGTGATCGGATTGAAGATAAAAATTCTTATGATCCAATAGAGCTTATTGAGCTGACAGAAACCAGAAAAGCTTTAATTGATGGAATAGAAAGCCTAAGTAAGCAGGAAAGGCTTGTCATCACATTATACTATTACGAAGGCCTTACTTTAAAAGAGACCAGCGAAGTATTGGATCTATCAGAATCAAGAATCTCACAAATACGAACGAAGGCTGTCCTCAAACTTCGAGAAAAGCTGCTTTCTTTTGAATAAGCAAGCCACCTAAGCAATTTCTGGTGGATGACCAAAGGCTAGCATGATATAATTCATTATCATACTAATGTTGCAAACCAGTAGCCAATGGCAGGTCTCATTTAGGATAAGGATAGGCCATGTCAATCCGGCCAACTGATCTTCAGATAATCATTCAGAAAACACAGGAAGTTGAACGATTACAACAGGCACAGCAGCAGCAATCTAAAGTTCAACAGCAGCAATTTGCTGAGCAATTGCAAAAGCAAAGTGAGATAAAAGAGCGCAAGATTAATTCCTCGCCCCAGACTGACGAGGTGCGAATCCAAAGCAAAGAAGAAGGAGCTAGACAAAAGTCTCAAGATAGAAGCAAGCAAGAGCAACCAAATAATAGTCAAGCTAATAAAGACAAAGAAATCAGCAAATTAAAAACCTCTGAGCACATTATTGATATAAAGATTTAGGAGCTAGGTATTTATGGGATCCCAACTAATTGTTTTACTGCTGTCAGCAACTTTGATCTCAATTCCTATTCTAGCTTGGGTTATCTTAAGAAAGATATCTGCCGCGGATCGGGCACAGAAGCAACGCGAAGAACTTCACTCACTCGAAAACTCGCTGAGTTTAATGATAAAAGAAATCCAAGAATCAGTTCAAAAAGCCTTAGCTGACATGAACAACGCTGCCACTAAGCTTGATCAAATGATTGAAGCGGCTGACGATAGAATCCGCCAACTACAGTACTATTATGAATATGGTGACGAACTCAAACCAATCGTAGAGCCCCAGAAAAAAGACGAACCAGCCCAACCATCGACTTCAAGCACGCAAAGCCAATCCCTTAGACATAAAGAAGTACATGAGTTGAGCCGTAAGGGATGGAGTGTTGCTCAGATTGCAAGACATGCTGGTATGAGCGCTGATGAGGTCCAACTTATTATCAACCTTATGGAGATAAATACCATAGGAGGGCAAGCCCCTCCGCAGCAGCCAAGGCAGTCAATGATGTAGCATTTAGCCTACCCAGGCCGTACATGCCCTCCTATAGATACCAAGTTATAACAACTACTATTACAACTACTATATAAAGTGTTTGCTAAAGCTAAGAATCTTGCCTAGCTTGCGCCTTTTTTCCATTATGGCCTCTACCTTAGAGATGCAATCCATAATCTTTTGCCTTTCTTTCGGATCTTTCTCCTGTTCCAACGCCTTGGTAAGAGCAAAATATTCATCCATAAGAAGACTATCAGCTGATTTAAGATGAGATTTTAAATTCCTCCGGCAAACATTTTCAATTTTCCACTTGCTAAATGGCAACTGCACTACTAGGCGTAGCTTATTAGGAAGTCTTCCTACCAGCTCTATCATACCCTTCATTATAATCTACCTAACTATCAAGCAGTTACTGTTAGGCGTCAAACAGATAACAAAGGCCGCTAGTCAAGATGGCTAAAGTCTGGATCAAAAAATATTTCTTGTTCGGTCATCCCCAGCTCTCTTGCTATCTTGGTCATAAAGCGAGCCGAAGGAACATGTCGTCCCTTAACCCATTTATTCATGAGGCTCTTATCGACACCAATCTTTTTAGCTAGAGCACTCTGGTTGATACTTCGCTCATGTAAAATCTTTTCAAGCTTAGTAGCAAATGAAGGCATACGAGACCCCTGTATATTAACCGTTTACTGAAAGGTAACAAAAAGTTTAGGGCATTGTCAATAATGGTTGTCAAAAGTTCCAACTGCAAGCTTATAATTATTTCATGGGCAGACTTGAGAGAACTCACAGAGATTTTTCAGATGCTTTAAGAGAGCTTATGAGAGAGAGAAATTATAGTTTTCCTAAGCTTGCAAGAGAGATAGGATATAGGCTCTCTACTAC
>JASEIR010000113.1 GCA_030017355.1 Actinomycetota bacterium | reverse complement strand
CAATGATTTCACCAATTTGTTTAGACTTCTCTCCTAAGGCCTGGATTTTGTTTGCAGAGGCTTCCACTTTTTCTTTGGTTTTTTTCATGCCATCGATTGCCTGCCCAACAGTTTCCTTGCCTTGGTTGGCGGTGTCTTTTGTAGCACTTGCTACATCGGATACTGCACGAGCATTTGACGAGACTCTATCAATTGCATCTGCCAATCTGTTCACGCCAATCACAGTATCCGATACAGCTGATGCTTGGTTTTGTGCTCCCTTCGCAACCTGTTCAACAGCTGTCCTTATCTGATTTGCTATAGCCAGAGCCTCTGAAGTGCTCCTAGTTTGCTCTACTGCCCCGCTCGCTACCTGAGAAATCGCTGACGCAATTTGATTTGCCGCTTCGCTTACTGAAAGAGAGTTGTTGCTAATTTCTTTAGCTGATGCCGCAACTCCCCGCACTATGTCGGACATTTGATTGAAGCCTGCTACTAGCTTTCCAACAACTCCTTTTTTAATATAAATGATTGATGCAGCACACACCGCTAAAACCATGAGAATTGTAATTAATTGGATGATATGAACGGTTGAACTTAGGCTACTTACCTGATTAACGTCTTTTCTTTGACGTTCGTCAACATAGCCGTGCAGCTTATCTGCTCTTTCGTTGATTTTTTCTGCGAGCGTGTTGAAGTTTTCGAGATTGCCCATTGCAGAGCCTTGATTGTAAGAGGCAAAAATTTGCTTAGCACTTGCATCAAGAGCCGCTAAATCGGTTTGCATTCCGTTTATTGTTTCTTTAACCTCTATATCGCCAGAAAAACTACGATCAATTTCTTTAAGCGCATTGACGGCCTTAGCATAATGATCATAATATTGCTTAGCCAATTGCTGATTTTTTAAGTGAACAACCGTGTTTACTGGCTCCTTAAGCTTAGTGACTTCTGTCTGCAGCGTTAAAACTTCATCCATCCTTTCCATTGCTAGAAAAGATTTTTCAGCTTGTCCTGCGAGAGCATTCATGGAAAAATAACCAACCGCAAAAGTAGCCACTGCTAACGCGCTAATTAGCAAGAACAGCCCAATTACTTGTGTGCTTATTCTGACATTTGATAAATTAAGCTTCCTCATCATTTGGCTCCTCCTAATGCAATAGCTATAATCTAGTAGCGCTATGCGTTCGTACTGCTATGTTTTTCGGCTAACAAGAAATTTGACTTAATATCTAATCCGCAAGGATGTTAAGCGATATGTGTTTAACGCGCTCCACACGCGGAAAAAATTTAAATGCACCGTTTAACATCGACGGCTCCATGGCAAAAACCTGTAGGAGAAAAATGTTCAGTAAAACATCTCAGAGGTGATATAAATGCCAGAGCACTATGACCTTAGAGCTATGCAGTATGGACCGGACCCAATGATGTTTTTTGAAGATACCTTCAATAGGATATCTGCTGAATTAAACCCAGGCCAGGAAGCAACCGTGGTTGTAAACCCAGAAAAAATGAATGAGCCAGTTGCTCAAATTGCAAACCTAGCTGAAGCCAGCGGTCTCTCAGTTATCATGGTTAGAGAAACTGCATCGGACGAGGCGGTGATAGAGGTAAAAAAACGGGCGGCGTAATGGCACGCATATTTATGGGTATTTCAGCTCTTTGATCATTCAAAGGGCGTCATTCAAAGACTAATGCTTGAGCTCAATAAATTCGGCTTTTAGTTCATCGTTGGCCCTTAAGATAGCCATTGTATTACGATCGGTAAACCTGGTATCGGTAGGGCTACCAGGATTTAACAAAAGAATGCCAGCTCTTATCTCCATGAAAGGCCGGTGAGAATGGCCAAAAATAATTGCATCCACACGGTCTTTTTCAAAGAAGCGAAAAACCCTCTCGCTTAAACCAGTTGCCTGGCCCCAGCCATGCGTAAGCCCAACCCGAAATTTCCCAAAGTTAAAGACAAGCTTATCAGGAAGATCTCTTGCTAGATCATAACTATCCATATTACCAGAGACAATATAAGTTGGCTTAAGGTTCTCCAGCAGATCAACAAGATATTTTGAAACAGAATCGCCCGCATGAATAATAATATCAACCCCTTCTAAATAGGGGTTGATTATATCATGCAACCTCTCAGCATCTTCCTTTCTTTTTACATGCGTATCAGATATAACTAAAGCCCTCATACCACCCAAAAATGCCAGCAAAATGTTAATAAAGAATCGCTGAGGAAATTAAAACAAAACTATCGGGGTTTTTCTAGGCAGAAGCCTCAAATTGCCAGCAACCAATTTTAAGCCTTACTTTATCGTTAAGTTTGCTAAGAGTGAGGTAATAGTCGTTTGAGACCTCATGCGGCACAAGATGAAGAAGTATTCGCATCAGATCTTCTGAACTGCCAACATTGACAATTCTTAGCTCATTTATTATTTCATAATCGCTTATGTTTAGCTCCTTAAGCATCTTTTCAATCTTAATTACACCCCAACAACTTGGACGCTCTGCTTCTGGAAAACTAATTCTACTTATTAGACCTTTTAGTATTGCTGCTGTTGACAATTAACTCACCCCCATAACTTAAACCAACCCATCATCTTGGTAAGTGGCTTAAAATCACCGGCTAGATTACCATAATTCTGTAATTGTAGTTTATCGTCAAAAGACCGTGTCTTAGTACAAAATATTGGCTAGCGTGCATTTTTAGTAGTGAACGGCTAAATACTGGGAGTAGACGGTGCAGCTTCTCATCTATCCCTTTAACTTTACCATTCACCACAGATTTTCAGAGTCTGCAATATATTGCTACAAATAGGCCTTTAGATGTAGCTGGAAATGACGATAAATACTTAAAGGCAAAGTTATTTATTAAGATTTAAATTGGCTATGGATAAATACGAGTTCTTAAAAAAATGGCAAGCCTATAGCGGTCTGAGGTTAATTGGCGTTGAACGCGAGCAGTTCCTTAAGGAATGCGAGCTCCTTCTTTATCTTGACGATGATGTTCTTGAGATAGCCCTAAAGGTTGCGAGTCAAAAGAATAACTTCGATTTGCAATATATTGAAACAGTAGGTCTCCACCTACGCCAATACCTCCGCAGAGTGCAATATGAGGTTATCAACGGTGAAGGCAAGGCATCTAACCGTAAACCTCGTAAAAAAGCCTGCCTCACACTTATCTCAAATAACGTGAGCAGTTAATCAAAAGAATCAAAAGTTCTTGATTAATCATAAGTTCCTACACCGTCTGCTTCCTTTGATAGCGGATTTATAATTTCTTTACCAGTTCTTAAATTGTAAGCACTCCTATCCGCTAGAATATCCACCTGGCAGACCTTTTCCTCAGTAGCCCTAGCTTTTTCGACGATTTGCAGAAGGACAAAAAATGCCAACATTAGGCTTAAGATTAACATGCCGATGGGTGTTCTGGTAAAAGCTATAACTCGCCCTGCTTCAGGAACTACGCATAAAGCTGTGCCTACTAGCTTGTCTTTCTTAACCATCGCTGTGTCAGCACGTTGATTATTATCACCCTTTGTCTTTATATAAAGCTCTCCTTCTTTGACAAGCCTGCTAACAGCTCTATGTGCAATCAAGGAATTTGAGGCTTTTTCACCCTTAAAAACTATAACCTGGCCAACTTTAATATGCTCGATTTCCTGAGGCTTATAGATAAGAAGCGAACCAGGTGGCATGTATGGTGACATGCTACCGCTTTTTACTATAAGAAGCCCAACGCCACAAAATGCCATAGTTGCAATGAAGGCCGTAACAAATATCATGCTGGCTATTGTAGTTACAGCAATAGCTTTATCTTTTAATGACATCTCGTGCCACCAACGCTTGAGATAGACCAAATAGCAGCTCATCTAAGTTCTCCCTTTAGATAGTGGCTTAACTTGCAATTATGGTAATATTCTTAGCTAATCACTAAACAATTCTAACTTTATATAAAACTAGCTTGAGACTGGTCGCCACTGTTCGGCATCGAATCTAAACTTTACGGTTGCCGTCGTCTCATCATCTACATCAGCTTCCTGAGGTATCCATACTTTAAGAATAACATTGCGTCCATTGTCCACTCCCCCACCTTCAACCCCGTTTTCTCTCGCAAACCAACCTGTATCAAGGCTGTTTAGATTCCCAGTCCATGACTCACCTGTTACACTATCCTTAACCTCAACCATAGCCGCATTCCACAGCTTTGTACTCGTTCCAACTTGTCTAATAGCCTTCACCTTATAGAAGAATTTGGTTGGCCCGCATGTATATACGGTTACATTTGATTCCTGTGCCTCGCCACCAGGCATAAGATCTGCAAGATTCATGAAAGGCTCTGGGTCAGTTGCGATACATAAATAACCTGTGGTGATTACGTTATCAAGGTTTTCTGCTTCGGCTGTCATATATGAGAGTGTTCCACCTGCTAGTGTGCTCAACATGAGCAACGAACCAATAAATACTGTCAATAGCTTTTTCATAAGTGCCCCTCCTAATTTAATTATTCAGCGCCCAAACTTTTTTGGAAAAGCTTACATAACAAGTGACGTCACTTAATGCAATTATTATGCAAATGTGCAATTGCATATAAGTATATTAAGGGTTAAATGATTGGTGGTCAAGCAATTATAAGAAAAAAATCAAAAATTTTTGCTAAAAATTTTTAGAGATCTCTTCAAGATGCTTATAGAGGTCTTGTATATCCTGGTAGACTCTATGGGCTCCAGCGTCCTTTAATTCTTTTCTGGGGTAGCCACCTGTTAAAACTCCAATTGCCAGCATGCCAGCATTTTTTGCTGACGCCATATCGTATGGGCTATCACCTACCGCCACTGATTCATTAGGCTTTACTCTAAGCTGCACGGCTGCCTTTAGAAATATTTCTGGATGTGGCTTCGAAAATCGTACATCTTCAGCGGTCACGAGAGCGTCGATATGATTCTTAAGGGAAAAGTTGTTTATATAAAACTCTGCATCAATGCGAGCTGCTGAGGTTGCAAGAGCTATCTTTATGTTGTCTTTCCGCAATAAAGCAAAAAGTTCCTTGGTCATTGGTATAAGTCTTGCTTGGGGATAATATTCTTGATAGATAAGTTTCTTTTTTTCAGCTATACTTGCAGCATCGTTCAGTCTCTCCTTAGGAAGAAGAGTTTTGGCTATTTCTGTTGCCCTTCTTCCTAATTGCGACCGTATCTTTTCTGCACTCATATCAATGCCAAATTCCCTAAAAGCTCTAACCCAGGAATTGATATGTAGCTGCTTGGTGTCCACTATTGTGCCATCAACATCAAATATAAAGGCTTTGATCATGTTTGCTTCTATCCTTCAAATTATTCTGCTATAAGAGCAGACGGGAGACAGCAATAATGACCGCCGAACGGTGGTCTGCGGTCGTTATTGCCGGTCCTCCGTCTGCTCTTCTGCGAGCTCATATATGCTAATAGCAAGGTCTTCGATTCGTTGAGCATCCTCCACTTCTTCCCGCCACTCGAGCGGTATGGATTCAAATCCAAGATGTGAACCACACAAAGCTCCTGTTATAGCAGCAATTGTATCAGTATCATTTCCTCCTTTAATTGCATAATAAATTGCAGTCTCATAGCTTGTCGAGGATGATAAAAAACAATAAAATGAGCTAGCGACGGTTTCTGCAACATAACTACTTGTCCCAAGGTTAGATAGTGCATCATCAGGTGGCACTTTTTGCTCAAAAAGCTTTTGTGCCATTTCAAGCTTTAGTAAAGTCTCAGAAGGATGAATGAAACCGACTACTCCTGGAATTAAATTAGTTATGTTTATATTGCCTCTTGCAAGACAAGATATCGCATAAGCTACAGCAATGCTTCCCGTTATTGCTTCGTGATTATTATGAGTTATTATAGCGTCATCACAAACATCCTTCCTAAGCTTGTCGCTTTGTTTAAAATCAAGAAGGCCAACCGGTGCAATTCTCATCGCTGCACCGTTGCCAGCTGCCCAATCGGCTTTTACTCCACTTTCCCTCCAGCTTGCTCCTGCTTTTAGATTGGCTAGGCTTTGCTGTGTTATGTTTCCAATGCCGCGCCAATCACCTGACTCATACCATTCCAAGTATTTGCGTGCTGCTTTATCAGGGTCAAACCCCTTGGCGTCAACAATACTCTCAGCTAAAGCTATAACCATCTTTGTATCATCAGTCCACCGGCCCCTGCTCCAGCTCCAGAGCTCGTCTAAAAACTCCATCACATGTAGATTTGCTCGCCCAATTGCCTCGGCTGAAAAGCCCTCAAGGCGAGAGCCAAGTGCATCACCAATAGCAAGACCAAGCAGGCAACCTATGAACTTATCTCTTGCCGATTCTATCATACTGCTTCACAACCATATGTTTATCTAACTTACAATGAGCTTAAGTATACCCGAAATAGCTGGCCTCTATTTTTGTAGAAATCGAAATGTTTAGAAATATATGCAAATATGTGCATGCTTGTTGAAGCTTACAGATGGCTGCTAAAATATCCAAACACGTCAGTTGGCAAACACGTCAGTTGGCTATAAAAATCGCCATAAAAATAAGCCAACCGTGGTAGTAGTTGGCTTATTTAAAATTATTGTACTTGGTGTTTCGGTTTAACTAACCTGCAGACTGCACGTTTTCTTTTTCTTCCAAATTCTCAGGGGCCCGAGCAGTATCGATGCTGCTTTCGATGTATTTCGAGAGCACGCCTTCGACGTAGGCAACCCGCTCTCCATCGTCAGCCCCGGGTCCTTGGAATCTAATTGGCTCTTTTGTGTCCTCTTTCTTCGAGCTCCTCTTTGAGCCTTGAGATTTCTCTTCTATCCTTTCTTTGCCTTTATCCAGTGTTGCTGCTGCTGCAGCCTCGGTCTCGGTTTTTTCAGATTTAACACTAGCTGCAACTTGATTTTTAACGGCTTGTTTACTTACTCCAGAGGCTTCCCTCGTTGCCTGCTGGTCTTGTCCTCCCCTTAAAAAACCAACGAAGAACCTTATGAATAAGCCAAATGCAACAACGGTAATGATGCCGAAAAATGCAAGTGTGATGAGAGTGCTATCCATCCCCAAATCTCCTCCCAATTCTTCCCAAATCCATGTTAACGCTACGTCACATGTTTATCAAGCAAATAGGGCCAATACTTGCAATTATCGGCATTATATTTCCCGGTTTTAGGAAGAAAGAAATGGGAATATCGGAACTAAAGCGTGAACTTGGGAGGTGTTTTTGTGACAATTGGCGAAATCATGACCTCGAATCCAGAAACAGCACAGATCACTGACTCCATCATGGATGTAGCCTCAATGATGAGAGATCTAAACGTAGGTTTCATGCCAGTTATGGACGGCAATACCTTGGTTGGTTGCATAACAGATCGGGATATTGTAATTCGCGCCGTCGCTGATGGGCTGGACACCGCAAATATGAGCGCCGGCGAGATTATGACAACCGACCTTCAAGTAGTAACACCAGATACAGATATCAATGAAGCAGCAAAAATTATGGAGGAAAATCAGATTAGAAGACTGCCGGTCATCGATGAAAACGGCACATTAATTGGAGTGGTTTCACTTGGTGATATAGCTGTCCGTACTCAGAACCTGGAAAAAGCTGGCGAGATTCTTGAGGAGGTTTCCGAGCCTAGCCAGCCCATACGTCCTCCTGAGGAAATGGCGGCATAACTTACTCTGGCAAGTTTTACTATGACATGTTGCTGAAATTTCAGAAAGTAGTTGCCCAAATCATGGGCAACTACTTTTCCCCTTTCTTGCTCTGCCATAGAATTATTCTTCCTTAGCAGCTGCTGAGGATTCTCTATAAGCCCAGATGGCAAATATAAGAATTAAGATCAGAAGTATCAATGTTACTATCTGTTCTAAAGTCAAGTTAACCTCCTATGACCTTATCTGGCCAGCCCCTTCTATAACGTATTTTGTCGAGGTTAAAGCTGTCAACCCCATAGGTCCACGTGCATGTAGTTTTTGGGTACTTATGCCTATTTCTGCTCCCAAGCCAAATTGCCCGCCATCGGTAAATCTGGTCGAGGCATTCACATAAACGGCGGCAGCATCCACCTCTTCGGTAAACTTTCTTGCCGACTCTAGATCTCTAGTTATGATTGCCTCGGAGTGCATTGTCCCATACTTATTAATATGATCAATAGCCTCCTGCACAGAACTTACAACGCGAACAGCAATTTTTAGCTCCAGATATTCTGTG
>JASEIR010000112.1 GCA_030017355.1 Actinomycetota bacterium | reverse complement strand
GGCTGGGTATGCTAGTCATACACAAAAAATCGTGGTCGGATGCGGAAAATTTAGCTTTGTAGCTAACTACTTTTTAATGAGATAGCTAACAGGGCTATATCATCGGTTAGCTTACCTTTTGTAAAGCTCATCACCTCATTAAGAATTAATTGTGGAAGGTCTTTTGCTGTGACGGTTCTTAATTCAGCTACGAAATTTACTAATCTCTTCTCTCCAAAGAATTCCCAGTCTCTTCTGGCTTCAGTTACACCATCGGTATAGAGAAGTAGGATGTCGATCTTATCCAGGTATTCTTTCTCGCTTTTGTAATGCACACCAGGAAAGGCTCCTATGAGCGGTGAATGCTTGGTTAGAACTTCTACTTCGCCTGTTTTTCTCTTAATTATTGCTGGGGGATGCCCAGCGTTACAGTATGTAAGAATGCCAGTTGTTGTATCGAGAATGCCAAAAAATGCAGTCACAAAATTACCTGGTGATAAAATTTTTACCACCGTGTCGTTAGTCTTGGCAATAATTAAAGCAGGGGTGCCATTTTCAAGTGCATGCGCTTTAATTGAACTTTTAACTATGGAAGTAGATGTGGCTGCCTCTATACCTTTACCAGATATATCCCCTATGACAAAGCTAACTCGATCATGCTCCAGTTCAAAAATATCATAAAAATCTCCGCCGATTTTAGCTATCTCGGTTGCCGATCTATAAAGATAGCCAAAGTCTACCCCTGCTACACGCTCTGGCATTACAAGGAGTGATTCTTGAAGCGTGTCTGCAATATGCCGTTGCTCTTCATATAAGCGGGCATTTTCTATTGATAGCGATACAGATGAAGCTAGTCTAGCAAGAAAATCAAGCTGAATTGAATCAAAATATACAGGCTCTTTTTTGTAAATGAAAGCCAGCATACCGGCTACAACGTCTTTCATTATAAGCGGAGCAGCAAGGAATGCCCTTATGCCGTATTTTTTCATAAGATCGCGATTGACTCGCTCATCGGTATATGCATCGCCTACTGCAACTGGGTTTTTAGTTGTAGCTGCAAGTGTAGTGATTGGAACCTCTTCATCGGTATATTTTCTACCAATCATTTCTGGTGGTAATCCATAAGCATATCTTAGAACCCAATAATTTTCTTCATGCAGGTATACGTGAGCTTGGTCGCATCCTAGCATCTTAGTGGATTTAGTAATGACGCTTTGCATAATAGCATCAACTTCAAGAACCGAATGTATTGCGGCATCGATATGAAGAAGTGCTTCGCTAAACTTTGCTTGCTTGCGCTCAGTAATGTCTTCAATAGCTAGAAGGATTAAAGGTGGCCGATTCTCCCTAACTATCCTTCGTGCATTTAAAAGCATAGTTTTATGACCTATTATCGGAAAATCATGTGTTACTTCAAAATCACTAAACTGGTTATTTTTGGGAATGATATCTTCTAGCAAGCCTTTAAGTTTAGGAATATCCCATTGTCTGTTTCCAAGCTCATAAATAAGTTTGTTTTCTGTTTCTTCTTTAGAGACCTTAAAGGTGTCGTAAAAAGAGCGGTTAGCTGTCACAACTCTTAAGTTAGCATCCAGAACTATGAGGGGTTCTCTTACGGTTTCAACAATGCTTTCCGCATAATCGCGAGCATCCTTTAATTGTTGTTCAGCCAACTTTTGCTCAGTAATATCAGTAATCGACAAAGCTACGCCTAAGATAGGACCACCTTCAAAACCAAATGGCGCAGCATTTATGGATACAAATATACGCGTTCCATCTTGCCTTTCAATAGCCTGCTCGATGTGAGGTACAGGCCCTTTTCTTTTTAAAACCTGCATAAAGGGCTGATCTTTTTTTGGTATGGGCTTACCATTAACGGTTGTAGCTTTCCAAGGAGGATTATTATAGGGTTTGCCAACTATTTCATTTCTTGAAACCCTAAAAAGATTCTCTGCAGCTCTGTTGGCATAGACAAACTTACCTTCTTTATCCTGAACAATGACAGCATCTGGTATTATTTCAATCAAGCCGCCAATAATGGCTTGAAGATTGCCTTGCCCCATCTCTCCCCCACTTTAGCCCCCGCATTCTTACTTTCTCAGATACTTATTTATATCCAAGTCTTAATAAGTCTTAATAAAAGCCACTTAAGGGCGTCCGCCTTTTCTTTTATCAGCAAGAATTCCGCCAGCTATTTGCCATAATAAAAGCCACTTAAGGGCGTCCGCCCATCGCCAGCGTCTACACAAGCTAATTTAAGCGCGAGAAAGTTTCATTTTTAAATCGACGGCGGGTGGGTATTTAAAAATGCGAGAATCTTTAAAAGAGGTGAGCCTCATGGCACTTTCCCGATGGGACCCCTGGAAGGAATTGATGAGAATGCAAGAAGAATTAAGCAGAACTTTTGAGAGAGTTTTTGGGCCTGAGCGTGCGCGTGTTACGTTTTGGGTGCCAGACGTTGACATCTACGAAAAGGATAACAACATCATAGTGAGAATGGACCTTCCTGAGGTAAAGCCAGAAGATGTCGAGGTGTCTGTGATCGATAACATGCTAAGGGTTAAAGGCGAGCGTAAAAGAGCTGAGGAAGTAAGAGAGGAAAACTACTATAGGATGGAGAGGCAATATGGCGCTTTTGAGCGCACGATTGATTTGCCGGTTGCTGTCAAGACAGAGGAGATAGAGGCAACTTACCACGATGGTGTTCTCGAGGTTGCGCTACCTAAAGCTGAGGAAAAGAAGATCAAAGAAATAAAAGTTAAGGCGGCATAGGCTGTTTTCAGAGTGGTATAAGACGTTCTTTATATAAGATTTGGAATTAATATTAGGCCTGTTATGGGCCTAATGTTTTGCCTGGTAAAACACTATTTAAAAACTTGGTTAGCAGGTGTATATTAGTTTAATCAACTTTACACGCAAAATACCATACATAAAAATTTAGAAAGATTTCTATGCTGGCGCAAAGCTTAAAAAGAGCACTAATTGGCAAGCCAATTGAAAATGTTCGAGCACAAGAAGAGCGACTTATTAAAACCTTAGCCCTTGCGGTATTCTCATCCGATGCTTTGTCTTCCGTGGCATACGCAACCGAAGAAATCCTTCTCACTCTTGTCTTGGCAGGCACTGCGGCTTTGTACTTATCGATACCTATATCCTTGGCCATCATAACACTCCTTGCGGTATTAACGATATCATACCGTCAGGTTATAGAAGCTTATCCAAATGGTGGTGGAGCTTATGTTGTGGCAAAAGAAAATCTTGGTCACAAATTTGGCTTGATTGCAGGAGCATCACTGTTAATAGATTATGTTCTAACTGTAGCTGTTAGTATGGCCGCTGGTGTGGCTGCTATAACTTCTGCCATACCAATACTTCACGAACATCGAGTTGGTGTAGCAACCTTTTTTATTCTTTTAGTGGCAATTGCAAACTTAAGGGGTGTTCGTGAATCAGGAAAGATATTTGCAGTACCAACATATTCCTTTGTAACAGGCTTGGTTTTACTTATATTGTTTGGCGGTTTTCAGTATTATTCTGGGCATGCTTTTGTTGGCACCGGCAAAATTGTTAATACATCATTAGAACCTATAACGATGCTACTTATTCTCCGGGCGTTTTCATCAGGTTGTGCTGCTTTAACTGGTGTTGAAGCTATCAGCAATGGTGTTCAGTCCTTTAAAAAACCAGAAGCTAGGAATGCCCAATTAACACTTGTTTTTATGGCAATCATTTTAGGGTCGATCTTTTTTGGGATAACCGTCCTGGCTCGTGTTTATAATGTTGTCCCGAGCACAAGCGAAACCGTACTATCACAGCTTGCAAGGGGTATATTTGGCACAGGTGTGATTTATTATTATATCCAAGCAACAACCGCTCTAATTTTGGTTGTAGCTGCAAACACAAGCTTTAGCGGCTTTCCTAACGTGGCGTCTCTAATGGCACGGGATGGATATATACCGCGTCAATTTGCAAACAAAGGCGATAGGCTGGCTTACTCAAATGGAATCTTGGCTCTAGCTTTCTTTTCAATCGCTTTGATAGTAATATTTGGCGGAGAAACGCATAGACTTATTCCTCTTTATGCGATTGGTGTTTTTACAAGCTTTACCCTCTCCCAGCTCGGAATGGTTCGCCACTGGCAAAAAGAGAGAGGTCGCGGTTGGAGAAGGAAGGCCTTTATAAATGGTTTGGGTGCTGTTGTAACTTTTATTGTTCTTACCATTATCAGCATAACTAAGTTTACTCATGGCGCATGGATTGTTGTAATTTTTATCCCTATATTAATCTTGGCATTTCTAACGGTAAGAACACATTACACTAATGTAGCAAGACAGCTATCGCTTAGCAATTTTAGGGATCCAAAGCCAAATAACAACTGGGTTATTATGTGTATTGGCGGCGTGCATTGCGGTACCCTGGAGGCACTTCGCTATGCAAAGATGATTGCAAGCAATGGAAATGTTAATGTAATATATGTAAACCCTTATGAAAGTGAGCCGGTAGATATTATTAATAAATGGGAGCGATTTGGTTTTAAAACGCCGCTTGAGATTGTTAAATCACCCTATAGGGATATCATTGGTCCGATAATAGACAGAGTTAAGCAAATTCACCAAGAGCACCCTGACGATTTTATAACAATTGTTGTGCCTGAATTTGTTTGCAAGCGGTGGTGGGAGCATCTGCTTCATAATCAGACCGCACTTATTCTTAAGGCACGGTTGAAATTCCAACCAAAGGTTATAATTACCAGCGTGCCGTATCAGCTCTCATAGTTTTAGTATTTTCCAGTTTAGAATCCCCTGTCGATTTCGATAGTGCCAGAAAATACTTTCGCTGCAGGCCCTTCCAGGAATACGTGGTTGGTTTTTTTATCCCAACTAATTCTTAAGTTACCTCCTGGAAGATGAACGGTTGCGCTTCTTTCAGTTTTGCCGTTTAGAACGCATGCGACCAGCGATGCGCATGCGCCGGTGCCGCAGGCCATGGTCTCGCCGCAGCCTCTCTCCCAAACACGGAGCTCAATCTCATCGCTTGCTACAACATGAGCAAATTCAACATTGGTCTTCTGCGGAAAATAAGAACTTGTTTCAATCTTGGGTCCCAGAGACTGCACTGGGGCTGTTCTAATATCGTCAACAAAAATAACGCAATGCGGGTTTCCCATCGAGACGCAAGTTGCGTAGAAACTTGAGCTAGAGGCACCACCTACTTTAAGAGCGCCATCTATTTGGGAGGGTTCGTCTATTGAAATAGGCTGGTTAATTAACTGATTAGCCTCATATTTTACTGGTATTTTTTGAGTATCAAGAACAGGCTCTCCCATATCAACTCTTGCACCAACTACTTTACCGCCATCAATCAAAAGGTCGACTGTTTTTACACCGGCCCTGGTTTCAATGTTAAGCGTTGATTTGTTTGACAGGCCTTCATCAGCAATGTATTTAGCAAAACAGCGGATTCCATTTCCGCACATCTCAGCAATCGAGCCGTCTGAGTTATAAAAATCCATGAAAAAATCTGCAACCTTTGACGGTCGAGCTAAAATTAAGCCATCAGCGCCAACGCCAAAATTTCGATGGCAAAGCTTTGCGATCTGCTCTTTACTTAACGAAATAGAACCATCAAGATTATTGATGATAATAAAATCGTTTCCTATACCCTCGTATTTCGAGAAATTAAGTTGCATTTTAATTCTCAACCAATCTAGTGTTTGCTTCCTTATTATACGATAATAAATTGTCTCTTTTTAAGTTCATTTATTATTTCATCAGCAACCTCAGCCGGCGTTTTTCTGGTAACATCTATCCATTTAATTCTCGGGTCAGCTCTAAACCAGGTTAACTGCCTCTTTGCATATTGTCTAGTGCGCGATTTGATGATATCAATTGCTTCTTCCAAGGATGATTCACCCTTCAGGTATCTAATCAATTCTTTATATCCGATGGC
This sequence comes from Actinomycetota bacterium, assembly GCA_030017355.1. Classification (GTDB taxonomy): domain Bacteria; phylum Actinomycetota; class Aquicultoria; order Aquicultorales; family Aquicultoraceae; genus JASEIR01. The sequence goes on along the minus strand of JASEIR010000112.1, from coordinate 2,347 downwards.
TTGCTGGGAGGTTAAGAATTTCTCATATCCTTTGGATTGAAGCTCTTTTACCTCATCAATCAATCCAGCCTCAATCATCTTATCAACACGCCTATCAATTCGCTCATAAAGCAACTTCCGATCCATTGTCAGGCCAAAAATGGCAAGGTCGTAGATAGATTCTCTGCTTTTCCACTCGCTATGGTAGTAGGAAAATGGTTTGCCTGTAAGCTCAATTATCTCAAGCGCTCTAATGATGCGCCGCACATTATTGGGATGCACTATTTCAGCAGCCTTTGGGTCTTTTTCAATAAGCTCTTTATAAAGTACCTCGCTACCTTCTAATTTTGCTCTTTGCTCAAGCTGTCTTCTTACTTTAGATGAAATTTCACCAGATGGAAACTCAAGCTTATCAATGACAGAGCGTACATAGAGACCTGTCCCGCCAACCAAAATGGGGATTTTACCTCTTTCTGAAATCTCATCGATTAGTCGGCGTGCCAATTTCTGGTACTCAGCAACACTAAAGGGTTCAGCTGGGCTTATGATATCAATGAGGTGGTGTGGTATGCCGTTCATTTCATCCGGTGTAACTTTCGCGGTGCCTATATCCATGCCTTTGTATATTTGCATCGAATCGGCTGATATTATCTCGCCATCTATGCGCTTAGCAAGCTCTATGGCTACATTGCTTTTGCCAGTTGCTGTTGGCCCTACAATAGCGATAAGTTTTCTCTTGGATATATCGATCACCTTTTTAGTTAGAAGTAAGGAGCCAGAAGATGGGGCCTCTGGACCCTGCTTTATTCATACCTCTCCACTTTAAACCGATATATTTCAGCTTCCTCGTGCGGTTGAATTCCTGCCTTCCGTTTTGCTATCGCTATCTGTTCATCGACAGAATCAACACCCTCTAGGTCAGGTAGAAGTAGACCTGTCTTATATCCACGTTTAACCAAGATTCCAAAAACCTTATGGTCAAGTTGGTTTTTATTTTGGACTCTTTCTGGCGGTTCAAGAATATCTACGGAAAAACTTATATTTGGAAGCTCGTCGGGTGTCACTGGTGAAAAACGCGGGTCTGCGGTTGCTGCCTGAATTGCATTTGCCATTATCTCCTCAGCAAGATTAGCTTGAGTAGGCTGTATTGTGCCAACGCAGCCCCTTAAGTTGTTGTTTATCTTTAGGCAAACAAAGGCACCAGCACGTTTGTTAATGAGCTCAGGAGGAACATCATCCGGGACGCCAACCGGATGGCCCTGCTTAAAATATTGCTCAAGACTATATTTAGCAAGCCTGACAGGAGCGCTTGGCTCGGGTTCTTTTGCAGGTAATTCTTCTACTTCGGTTGTAAATAAATCTCTTTCGGCAGATGGCCTACTCGGATAAATTGCTGATACCATATATCCAACGCCAAAAGGAGCCTCGTACGAGAGCACTTTGGTTATAACACCATATCCATTAAAAGCACCTGCTAAAGTATATATCGATCTAAGACCGCATTCGCCTGCTATTTCTATAAGCTCAGGGTCTATTTCAGCTAGCTCATCAAAGTAGCCGGTATCAAGGATTTCCTCGATCTTGGCATCAAAATCAATTGCTCGGGGATGATATCCTGCCGGAGCATCCGGGGTTAGCCGGTGAGATAGATCTCCACTTGCAATAAGCGCAACTTTCTTGCGCATACTGTTCGATGCCTGCAGGATTGCTGCACCAAGTGCATAGTGTTCATCAAATCCATGCTGATTGATAGCAATCGAAACAATAGGTGTTTTTATCTTCTTACTTAAATAGTAAAGTGGCACCAAGACGCCGTGGTCTAGCTCATCAGCAAGAAACAGCTCGACATGTCCTTTGCCTACTTTTGTTAAAGAAAGCTCAAAATCGTTTGCTGCCCTTTCCAATTCATGGATAAAAGCTAGATCGTTTTTCAATAGAAACGAGACATCAAACGCACCAAATTTTGCTAGCGATCCCATTAATTCAGGGTTTACTTTAACAGCAAAGCTATCTGCAAAACCTTCCGTATGCGGGGAGATAAAAACAAGGGTTTCAGGACCAGCCTTTGCGACTCGGTCGGTTATTTCTTGCATAGCTTTAATGGTAGATTTTACAGTGTCAAGCCGCCCTCTACCAATTTCAGGAATTATTATTGGTGGATGTGGCATTAAGCACCCAATTACAACCGCCATCTTAACCCTTTCCTGCAATGCTATGTATAAACGACCACCGGCCGCTGACCGCCGCTATAGGCTCCTTCGGAGCCTGACCACAGACCATCTCCCATCCCCGTTCTCCCGTCTGCTTTTATGCCGGTCTCCCTCCATTTCTCACCCCCACCCTTACCCTCCCCCCTCAAGGGGGAGGG
>JASEIR010000111.1 GCA_030017355.1 Actinomycetota bacterium | reverse complement strand
GACTGAGATTCTGGCTACTATGTATAGCCTGTGCACAGCTAGAAATGATGAAAATAGAACGATCCAGGATTTCAAGATTTGGAGGAGCATAGGTACAGTAAAATCAGCAGCAATGCTTTCAGATGTCGCAGAGCGACGGCTTGGGCTACGAGTATCTGTTAGAAACGCCCAGCGGATAATGAGTGGCAGAATCGCCCCTCTTGCCAAAATGCTTGACACAATTAACAATCAGAGCGATCGCAAAGAACAAGATAAGAGAAAAATCGATCTTTTAAAACAAGAACCAGTAGCAAAGCATATATCTCAGGAAGACCTTAATCAACTGGCTATGATTATAGCGAGCGAATTTAGGGTAATAGGTAGTAAATATTTTATTGAAATTGCAGAAATTCCTGAGGTTCAAGCTGAGAAAGATTGTTTAAAAGTAACGATTAAGCTACAATCAGTAATAGAATGACGTATACTCGCAATATAGTTTATGAAGGAACTAAGCAAGTAGTGATTGATGGTGTGAATGCTAAAGCATTTACATAAATGCCGCTAAGGAGGATTACATGGAAGTACTAAAGGTTTCAACAAAATCGAGCCCAAATTCAGTAGCTGGAGCTCTGGCCGGTGTTCTGAGGGAGCGAGGCGGCTGCGAAATTCAAGTAATAGGGGCAGGAGCTTTAAACCAAGCAATTAAAGCAATAGCTATAGCAAGAGGTTTTGTAGCGCCAAGTGGCCTGGACCTCGTGTGTATACCAGCCTTCACCGATATCTCAATCAATGGTGAAGAGCGCACGGCCATCAAGCTGATCATCGAGCCAAGGTAAGGGCTAGGCCGATATGCCAGTCGACCTGCACATACATACAACAGCTTCTGATGGCGGCCTAAGCCCAAAACAGGTCGTAGAACTAGCATCAAGGCTAGGCTTAAGCACAATTGCAATTTCCGACCACGATACTGTTAAAGGTATCGACGAGGCCCTAGCTTACGGCAAAAAGCTGCATGTCAAGGTAATTCCTGCTTTAGAATTAAGTTCAAAGTTTAATAGCCGAGACATACATATTCTCGGCTATTTTATTGACCATAAAAGCAAAAAGCTTTTAAAAGCCTTAAAACATTTAAGAGATTCCCGCTTTGAGCGGGCGGTAAAAATCATAAATTGCCTGAAAAAGAATGGTATAGCAATAAGTCTTGATGATGTTTTAGCGGCTGCAGGCTCTGCCTCGATCGGACGCCCACATATAGCGCGGGTACTTCATAAGAAAAATTATGTTGAAAGCTTTGCTGATGCCTTTAATAAGTACTTGGGGAAGGATGCGCCATGCTATTTCGAGAAATTCGTCTATTCACTTAAAGAAGCTATCGGCATAATTCACGAAGCCGGAGGTCTTGCGGTTTTTGCTCATCCAGGGCTAGCAAAAGTGGATGAGCATATTTCAGACTTTATAGCTATGGGTCTTGATGGCATTGAAGTTTATCACGTTGATCATCCGCCCGAGGTTGTTGCACATTACAAGAAGCTAGCTAAAGAATACAACCTATTAATTGCGGGCGGCTCTGATTGCCATGGTGAAGCCTCCAGGCATGGGCTTCGATTGGGAACTATCCCTGTACCCGACGAGGTGGCTGATGGGCTTAAAGCTCGCCACTCAACTCACCAAGCACATTCTCCACACTAGCTTTTTATTACGCATTTGTTACAATAGCTGCCATGAAGAAATTTCACATTGTTACATTTGGATGCCAAATGAATAAGCATGACTCAGAACGCATGGCAGGTTTGCTTTCCACACGTGGATACGAACAGACCAGCGACATGGCCAGCGCAGAAATCATCATATTTAATACCTGTGCGGTAAGAGGCCATGCCGAAGACCGCTTTTTTGGAAACCTTAACAATTTAAGGAGAGAAAAAAAGAAGAGACCGAATATGATTATCGCTGTTGGTGGTTGCATAGCTCAAAAAGAGCGCGATTTCATATTTGAAAAAGCACCTCATGTTGATGTTGTCTTTGGTACCCATAATATGGCAAACCTTGCCTCTTTGATTGAATCTGTTGAACTTAGCAGGCAAGCAGTTTGCGAGATTGCTGACAAAATCGAGGTTATGCCTACTTCATTGCCCAGCGTCCGGGAACATGCGTATCATGCATGGGTACCCATTATAATAGGCTGCAATAATTTCTGCACATACTGCATAGTGCCTTATACACGCGGCCGTGAAGTAAGTAGACCAGTTGATGATATAATTTCCGAAGTGAAAAGCCTGGTGGCGGATGGTGTTCAAGAAATTACGCTGCTTGGGCAAAATGTCAATTCCTATGGCCGAGATATTTATGGGGAAAGCAGATTTGCGGCTCTTCTTCGTGCTTTGGATAAAGTAGAGGGTTTGCGCAGGATTAGATTTACAACGTCGCATCCCAAGGATTTGTCAGATGACACAATTGACGCTATAGCCAGTGGTGAAAAGATTTGCGAGCACATTCATCTCCCTGTTCAAGCTGGCTCAAACAAAGTGCTTAAAGCAATGAACAGAAAATATACGAAAGAGAGTTACCTCGAGACAGTTAATAGGATTTACGATGCTATTCCAGGGGTAAGTCTCACAACAGACATAATGGTTGGTTTTCCAGGTGAAACAGAGGAAGACTTCCTTGACACACTTGATATTGTTGAAAAAGCGCGTTATGATTCGGCTTTTACTTTTATCTTTTCACCGCGCGATGGTACACTGGCCGCAAAAATGGAAAATCAAATACCTGCCTCAGTTAAATCGGATCGGTTCGATAGATTGGTTGAGCTGCAAAACAGGATAAGTCTTGAGAAAAATATTGAGCTTGTTGGCAGGAACATAGAAGTTTTTGTTGAAGGCATTAGCAAGAAAAATAAGAATGTTTTAACAGGTAGAACAAGAACTAATAAAATAGTTAATTTTGTTGGCCCTGAATACTTAATTCATAAGGAAGCAATGGTTAAAATTAAAGAAGCCCATACTTGGTATTTGGTTGGGGAACTGTTGTAAACTCAAAATGCAAGATTAAAAATTAAATAACGATCGCAGACAAATAAATTCAAAATTTTCAATTAAAAATTCAAAATTATCACCCTCCCCTAGCCCCTCCCCTCAAGGGAGGGGAAATATAGAGTCTAGCCTCCCCTCAAAGGAGGGGAGATATAAAGCCTACCCTCCAAGGGAGGGGAACAGCCAAATACCCTCCCCCTTGAGGGGGCTAAACCAAATCCCCTCCCCCTTGAGGGGGGGGACAGGGTGGGGGTGAAAAATGGAGGGAGACCGGCAATCTTTCAACCTTTCAAGAACGGCACCGTTTCCTTTCCTGGTATCTATATTCGACCTTGTCCAATAACCCTGCTTTATGCTAGACTATATCAGATTACACACGCCTGCGGATTCTGCTCAGGTGCCTAAGGGTCGGGCAGAAGTTGATGCAGGCGGAGGAAAAAAACCAAGAAAGGGGGTGCAACGATGGCGGTTGTTTCCATGAAGCACCTTTTAGAAGCTGGGGTTCACTTCGGGCATCAAACCCGCCGCTGGAACCCAAAAATGAAACCCTACATATTTACCGAAAGAAATGGTATCTACATCATTGATTTACAGAAAACACTAGAGCTTTTAGAAAAAGCCCACGCTTTTGTAAAGGATGTTGCCAGCCGAGGTGAACAGATTCTTTTCGTTGGAACCAAGAAGCAAGCTCAAGAATCAATCAGAGAAGAAGCAACAAAAGCAGGAATGCCTTATGTTAGCTATCGTTGGCTAGGCGGCATGCTTACAAACTTCCGAACGATTCATAGTAGAGTAAAGAGGCTTGAGGAGCTTGAAAAGATAGAAGAAGAAGGGATTGGCACTGTTACTAAGAAAGAGCTTCTAAAAATTACTGCCGAAAGGAAAAAACTTGAGCGAAATCTAGCTGGCATTAGAAAAATGGAAAGGCTTCCTGGCGCAGTTTTTATAGTCGATCCACGGAAAGAAAGAATTGCTGTCAAAGAAGCAAGGCGTCTTGAAATACCGATTGTCGCCATTGTTGACACTAATTGCGATCCGGATGAGATCGATTATGTGATACCAGGTAACGATGATGCCATACGTGCTGTTACTTTAATAACAAGAGTTATTGCAGATGCAGCTCTTGAAGGAAAAGAGATATGGCAAGCCGAGACTGGTACTGCCGAGGAGGCAGCAATTGCAGCAGGTGAGAAGCCAGAAAAGGCAGAAGAAGCGAAAGAAGCAGAAGAAGTAAAAGAGGCGGAAGAGGCAGCAGAAACACTAAGTGTTAACGTAAAAGATGTGCCAGAAGCTGTTAAAAAAGCTGAAGAGGCAGAATCGGTCGATGAGGCTAAAGAATACGAATAGATGTTGGCGAATAGCGAATAAGCGCAAATGACGAATATAAGTTATGGTGTAAAAGCCAATTCAAAAAATAAAGCTGCAAAATAAAGTTCCAGGAAAGAAAGTTACCCGTTTTCATATTCATGGAGGCGGGTAACTGAGCGTTGGAGCATATTATTGGCTTGGGTTTTAAGTTAAACTAAATATTGAGGAGGTTACAGTTATAATGGCTATTACTGCAGCTCAGGTTAATGAGCTAAGAAAATTAACAGGCGCAGGCATGATGGATTGCAAGAAAGCGTTAGAAGAAGCTAACGGGGATATGGTAGCAGCTACAGAAATATTAAGAAAAAAGGGCTTAGCATCCCTTGCCAAAAGAGCAGGCCGCGAGGCTAGAGAAGGCGTCATAGATTCGTATATTCACGCTGGAGGAAAAATCGGTGTTCTTGTTGAAGTAAATAGCGAGACCGATTTTGTCGCGCGCAGTGAGGATTTCAAGCAATTCGCGCACGATGTTGCGCTACAAATAGCGGCCGGTAATCCATCTTACGTGACAAGAGAAGAAGTGCCTGAAAATGTTATTGAAAAAGAGATGGAAATATATCGTGCTCAAGCTATAGCGGAAGGAAAACCCGATAATGTTCTTGATAAGATAGCAGCAGGGAGACTGGAGAAATTCTATCAACAGGTTGTGCTAATGGAACAGCCTTTTGTTAAAAATCCAGATATAACAATAAAAGATTATTTGGGAGAGGTTGCTGCTAAGCTTGGAGAAAATATTGGCGTAAGGCGTTTTGTACGCTATGAACTAGGAGAAACGCTCTAGTGCTTGCATCTTAAAAGAGAGTGCAAATAAAATATGTCAAAATACATTTTCAAAAGGATTCTCTTAAAACTAAGTGGGCAATCGCTTGCTGGAAAAGGCGGTTATGGTATTGATCCAGAAGTCATGCTTTCAATTGCCCAGCAAATAAAGCAACTCTATGATGACCATATCGAAATTGCAATAGTTGTGGGCGGCGGAAATATATTTAGAGGGCTTGAGGCAAGTGCCAGGGGTATGGACAGGGCCACAGCTGACTACATAGGGATGTTGGCAACCGTAATGAATGCCATGGCTCTGCAGGAGGCTCTGGAAAAAGAAGGTGTCAACACCAGGGTACAATCAGCGATAACAATGCAAGAAATAGCTGAGCCATATATAAGGCGCAGAGCAATGCGTCACTTAGAAAAAGGTAGAGCAGTAATATTTGCAGCAGGGACAGGCAACCCTTTTTTTAGCACAGACACAGCCGCAGCATTAAGGGCGCTAGAGATAGGAGCAGAAGCAATCCTTAAAGCAACAAGAGTTGATGGTGTTTACGATTCTGATCCGGAAAAAAATCCAAACGCAAAAAGGTTCTCAAGGCTAAGCTATATAGAGGTTCTTAACAAAGGGCTAAAGGTGATGGATACTACAGCTATAACTCTCTGCATGGACAATAATATTCCAATTATTGTTTTTAATATAACAAAACGAAACAATATCAAGAGGGTTCTCGAAGGTGAAGATATAGGCACAGTTGTGCAAGGGGGCCGGTAAGCATGGTGCAGGAATTGTTTGCGCAGTCAGAAGAAAGAATGAAGAAAGCTGTGGCAGCAGTAAGAAGTGAATTTGCTAGCGTAAGGACAGGTAGGGCGTCGGCTGCTTTATTTGATAGAATTACTGTAGATTATTACGGTACAAAAACCCCGCTAAAGCAAATAGCCAGTATAAGCACGCCCGAAGCACAATTGGCAATTATACAACCGTGGGACAAATCAGCTATATCTGCCATTGAAAAGGCAATTATGACATCAGACCTTGGTGTAACACCGTCAAATGATGGAAATGTGATAAGAGTACCTTTCCCGCCACTAAGTGAGGAACGAAGAAAGGATTTTGTTAAACTCGTAAAGAAGATGGCTGAGGAAGGCAAAGTAAGCATAAGAAATGTAAGGCATGATGCAAGAGACGAGCTTGAAGTGATGGAAGACGAGAAGATGATATCCGAAGACGAGAGAAAGCGCGCCGAGAAGAAAATCGATGAGTTAACAGACAAATACGTTAAAGAGATTGATGAGATACTAAAGAAAAAAGAACAAGAAATCATGGAAGTATGAAAAGAAGGTTCATAAATTGATAAGAAGAAAGATAGACGGTCTTCGCAGTATGGTTAATATACCTGGCGAAGACTTTTCTATAGAAGAAGTAAAGAAAGGCGTTATCCCGAAGCACGTCGCTATTATAATGGATGGTAACGGCAGATGGGCAAAGGAAAGAGGTAAGCCAAGGCTAGCAGGACATAGAGCAGGCGCAAAATCAATAAGGCAGGTGGTTGAAATTGCTCCTGAACTTGGCGTGGAATACATTACCCTCTACACGTTCTCAACCGAGAATTGGCGAAGACCTAAAGACGAGGTTTCAGGCTTGATGAAACTATTTGAAGAGCAGCTAGCCAAAGAGATTGATGAACTTGATCAAAAAGGCGTACGGATAAGAGTATTAGGAAGAATCAGTCAGCTTCCAAAAAGTACGAGAGAAGCATTTCTAAATGCGGTTGAAAGAACAAAAAATAACAAAACCTTAAACCTAAATATTGCTCTTAACTATAGCGGACGGGCTGAGATAGTAGACGCTGCAAAATCGATATGCAAGGCTATATTGGAAGGAAAAGAAAAAGAAGATTTTAATGAGGAAATTTTTACCCAATACCTGTATACTTCAGATATACCCGATCCCGAGTTGCTTATTAGAACAAGTGGAGAACTCCGGGTTAGCAACTTTCTCCTTTGGCAAATTGCCTACTCAGAAATTTGGATAACGGACAAACTATGGCCAGATTTTGGAAAGCAAGATTTTGTTCAAGCCATTGCAGATTTTCAAAAGCGTAAAAGAAGATTTGGTGGACTAGACGAGAACTAGAAAATCACTGAGAACCAGAAAATCACAGGAGCGATAAATGCTTAAAGATCGAGTAATTAGCGCCCTTATTGGGGTTCCACTCATCTTGTTATTTATGTTCCTAGGAAAATATTCCTTTGCAGTTTTGGTTGCTGTAATAGCTGTTGTGTGCCTTGATGAGTTCTATTCAATGCTGATGATGCGCAACCACGAGCCAAACGTTATAGTAGGGGTATTGGGCAGTTTATCAGTTATTGCGGGTGCTCTAGTAGGGAGTGCTGCCGGTGCGATATTGGGGCTTGTTTTGACAATAGTTATAGCTTTTATCTGGCAAACATTTACGCGTGGAAGCATTGCACACACAGGGCTTACAATAGCTGGCGTTGTCTATATAGCGCTTACATTAAGCCATTTAACAATGCTGTATAACCTGAGCTTTGGTTTAGCTGGAGTGTTGCTTGTTTTTATAGGTACCTGGCTAAGTGATATATCAGCGTATGCATTTGGATTAACTATTGGGAAGAGAAAACTAGCTCCGGTTATAAGCGCAAAGAAGACAGTTGAGGGGAGTATAGCAGGCTTTTTGGTGCCGGCAATTGTTTTAGGCTTAATCTTTTTGCTGCCCCAGCTTCCATTTGCAGTAAAAGATGGTTTTGCAATTGCTTTGGCAAAGGGATTGGTAATGGGTGCAATAATTGGTTTTGTTGCACCAATAGGTGATCTTGTCGAATCAGCTATAAAAAGAGAGTTGAGAGTAAAAGATTCAGGTGTGATAATAAGAGGTCATGGAGGATTTTTGGATAGGTTCGACAGCATCATTTTTACGGCCGTGTTTGGATATTATTATTGGCTTTTGATTGTTTAGAGCAGACCGGAGACAGGAGACCGGAGACCGAAGGGAGGCAAAAGAAGAATTGTCATTGCGAGGAGGCTGCGAAGCAGCCGACGTGGCAATCTCTTAAAAATTCAAAATTAAAAATTCAAAATCAAGGCCCTTAAAAGGGCCGCAGTCCTTAAGTGATAGCGAAGGATCTAAAAA
>JASEIR010000110.1 GCA_030017355.1 Actinomycetota bacterium | reverse complement strand
TCAATTCTTTGACCTGATTACTCTCAGCCAGGTTATAGAGCATATACCCGATCCCTTACAGCTCCTTCTATCTCTTAAAGACAAGCTTAAGAGCAATGGCAAGATAATACTGAGTTGCCCAAATGCAAATGCTCTAAATAGAAGAATATTGGGTAGACGATGGCTGCATTGGCATGTTCCATATCACTTAAACCATTTTACTAAGACAAGCATTGGACTGCTTTTGAGACAAGCTGGATTAGAGATTATTAGCATTCGAACTATCACGCCAAATCTATGGTCTGTTTTGCAGCTTCGCTCTTTGCTCACGAGTCCAGAGGAAGGTTGCAGAGACACCTCATGGGATTTGGCTAAAAATGGTAGTAATCAAGAAAGACAAAAGACCATCTTGGAATGCATTTCTTTGAAGGCCATCAACATATCCTTTCGTAAAAACGGGATTGTATTTGCGCCATATAATCGTATAGTTGATGCTCTTGGCTTAGGCGAGAGTCTTTTAGTTAAGGCGTGTATGGCTGGTTAGCGTATAGGCCGATCAAAACGCATTACCTATTATTCTGACGAGATGATTTAAGAACTGCTTAATTCCTGCTTTATTATTTCTGCATCGACCCGTTGCTCGAAATCTATACGCAGAGCACTCTCTTCTGGTTTATAAGCAATAGCAATTTGATTAAAGCCCAGAAGAAAAGTTTTTACAGAGCTGTTTATGAAACCACTTCCTTCTTCGAGGAGGCGCTTTATCTCTTGTTTGGGAAAATAGCGCTTATGATCCTTAACCTCATCGACCGAGATTAATTTTAAGCGAAAAGCTAAAAATTCAAGAAGTAGTTTAGCGCGAGGTGCTGGAGTTGTAAGAATAAATTTTCCGCCTGGCTTTAGGATTCGAAAAACCTCTCTTACGAAATTGATCGGATCATCTAGATGCTCTAGAAGAGCTAGACTTGTTACAAGATCAACGCTTTCGTTTTCAAGTGGAATCTTATTTGCAAGATTTAAAGAAGATATCTTTATATCCCCAATTATTAAATCCTTTTCTACGCTGCGGTCAAATCCATAACCCTCTAACTTAAGAGTTGATAGTTTCCGCAGAAAGGTCCCATCGTATCCACAGCCAAGGTCACAAATGATACTGCCAGGAGGAATTAATTTCTTTACACGCCTATATCTTGCATTAGCTATTATTTGGTCGAAGAATGGCCAAGCTTTCTCTATGACGTTTTCTTCAAGGCAATCTTTTGCAAAGATACGGCCGGTGATGCTTGCGAATAAGCCTTGCAACCCAAGAAGCAACCCTGCTAGCGCGAGTATCCAAGGTTTGGTTGATGAAAAAGGCCCAAATCCTTTGCTTGCCCAGGTATAGCAGAGATAAGCCAATGCCGGCAAGCTTACAGCTAGCACTAATATACTGAAATTGCGCAATAAGCTAAAAACAGGCAGCTTTGCGAGGGCAATAGTAATAGAGGTTGGCTTCTTAAAATGGTGTCTTGTAGCATACAAATCAATTATGCCCCCATAAATTGCTGTGTTTAGTCCAAGCGCCATAAAAGCTATGCTTGCTAAGAGCGAGTTAAACCCCAGTCGAATATTACCAAAGGTTACTATACCTTTAATGGCGAGAATGCTTGCCAAGAAGATGCTAGCTAGAAAAATAAGTGAACCAGGTAGAGCAAAAGTAATATTGGGCTGGAAAATAAAAAGTAGATCCACTAAAACTCGGAATATGCGCAGACCATCGCGGAATGGTCGCAGTTTGGAAGAGCCAACTCTTGGCCTATAACTTACTGGAATTTCTGAGGCATCAAATCGCATGGAGCTTGCCTTTACTACGATTTCTGTCTCAACTGCAAAGGTTGATGACTCTAAGCCTATGGCGTCAATTACTGACCGTCGCATTCCATACAGGCCAGATAAGGGGTCATGACCTATAAAACCAGTTAGTTTCTTGATAAGTTTTGAGATAAGCCAATTGCCAAAGCGGTTAAGGATGCGAATGTTTTCTTTATTCACGCGAGATGTAAAAACTATATCTACATCTTTAAGCTTGCGGACGATATCTGGGATGTATTTTGCAGGGTACGTTCCATCGGCGTCCAAGAACACAATATATTCACCAGCGGCTGCCTGATAACCTGTCTTCATGGCAGCGCCCTTACCTTGATTTACTCTGTGTTTTATTACCTTGTCTGCATGGGCTTTGGCAAGTTCACTGGTCTTGTCAGTTGAACCATCATCAACAACTATAATTTCTACATCAAGGCCCTCGGTTTCCGCTCGCACATCTTGAAGGGTTGGTATAATGCCACGTTCCTCATTAAATGCTGGGATAATAACTGATGTCCTTGGCATAATGGTTATCCTTCCCCTGTGACGACTTGCTGCTATGCGATGAATCTCTGATTACTTCCTTTATACAGCTCTTTACGCAACTAGCTTGACGTTATTCTATTATCAATCTAACATCAATCCCACGGAGGTTTTTACCTAACATATATTGAACTCTTATTAAACTCTTGCGCATGTCCGTATTCAAAAACTTGCTTGCTGACAGTTTAATATCAATATTTAGTCTTTACCGATCAAACAAGCTGATCTCCTAGCGCTCCCTTGATGATATAATAGGTAGATTAGTTTGGCAATGATAGGCAATATAACCTATGTTAATTAGGTGGTTGACTTTTATGTGATAAGCAACTGTTCTATAGACAAGGAAGCTGGATCTATAATGTAAAAAAGAAATTAGGTTTAACTTATAGAGGGAAAGTATCACTAATAATGGGCTATTTAAAGTATAAGCCTCTTGCTAATTACCGATACTTAGCCAGCTTATTTATTCTGCTCCTAATAATAACGTTTATTTTGGCTAGCTTTTCGGAGTCTAACAAAAAGCCACTTTGGCTTGATGAGGCGTATAGTTACTATAGAGATATTCGAAATACATCAGTTGGATACCTAATAGCTTATGGTGCTCCACCGCAAGGTAGCCGTGCTCCTTTAGATTATCTTGCGGTTAAAGTACTTTTTAAAATGAGGAATGCTATCAACTACATATATTTATCGCCATTTCAATATTACCGATTAGTGGCAACCCTGGCCCCATGCATTGCTGTTGTAATTGGATTTCTAGTTGTTGCAAGAAAAGAACCGGGACTGGCAAGTGTTATATCTTATCTTCTTGCAGCAATAACACTATTATTTAACCGGACTATACTTGCGTATGCAGTCGAGATGAGACCTTATAGTTTATGGGCATCGCTTTCTTTTCTTGTGTTGCTGTTAATACGCTATCAAGAGAAATCAAAACCATTGTGGATAATAATACTTCTTTTACTTGCGCTAACTATGACCTCAAGCATTTTTCAGCTTGCGGTGTTGCTTTTCGCTTTTATTTTGGCCGATATCCTATTCGATTCATTAAGGGTTCCCAATAGGAGGTTTTTCTATCATGTAGCTCCAATTATTTTTGCTATGTTAGTGGCATTCTATTATATTTTGCGGCAGACCGAAAAGTGGGAATTTTTTGGCCCCGAATTTGGAACATTTACTATGTTCCTTTCTTTTTGGTGGATATATCTTCCGATAGCGGCTATTAGTCTCGTAGCATCAATAATTTATTGGCAAAAAGCAAGCAAAGAAGGGTTTTTAGTTAATTTTACAATCTTTGGGTGGATAGCTATGGGTCCGATAGTCTATTTTATAACGCGCCTCAATGGTTTTTTCTTTACACAACGTCAATTTATTTATTATTGGCCTGCTATCGCCATACTGGTTTTTGAGCTATGCAGATTAATTCTTAATTCATCGTCGCTGCGTGAATTTATTAAAGGTTTAAAGCTACGCAGCTTGATTGCTTATGCGGCCTGTTGCTTGTTAGCTCTGCTGCTTTTGTCCTCTTTTGCTTTTTCACATAAGTATATTGCTTCACCTTGGCATTTGTTTAGGCTGATTGCTAATAGTCAACCCAAGGTTCCCTTGGATAGCGAGAAATTGTATAGCAATGCGACTGCTAGCCTACCAGGTTCTTTTATATTCTTAGGTAGCAATGATAAGGATTTTACACCTTCAATTAATCTTAGGCTATGGTGGGAATGGTTATATGTTAAGTATCCGCCAAGGTTTTTCCCAAGGAGTAGTGAATTGGTTGCCTTGGTAAGACCAGAGGGCGATAATATACGAATTATCGGTATAGTAAGCAGAGATCGGGCTTCGGCAATAGAGCAAGTATCACGCTGATTGTGCAGCATCTTAATGGTATGCTTTCGATTCTGCCAGAAATAAAAGCATCTGGCATGGCGTTCTTACCTTATTGGCCATATGCTAGCCTGCGGTATAATAATAATACATGCATATGTTACTTAAATAATTCCTTAAGTTCAATTGAGAGGCCTGGAAAAGTTCTTGATGTTAACTTATCGTCTTCGGAGAGGCTTTGAGCTATTTCGTAACCGTTATCCTTAAGAAGGTAAACTTCGGCTGCCTTTTCTTCAGGGTCAACAATCCAGTATTCTTTTACGCCAAATCTGGCATAGAGTTTCTTCTTTTTAACGAGGTCGTAATAACCAGACGATGGGGAAACTATCTCTATAATTAGGTCAGGTGCGCCTTTGATATAGTTCTCATCAACAATATCCTGGCGTTCCTTTGAAATAAATAAGATATCAGGTTGCACCACATTTTCTTCATCAAAGTAGACGTCGGTTGGAACATGAAATATCTCGCCAAAATTATTTTCCTCGATATGCCTCATCAGCAAATACTCGAGTCTTGTAGAAATCCTTTGGTGCTTAGTTTTAGGCGCTGGTACCAAGGTGAGTTCCCCTCCAATCAACTCATACCGCTTATCTTCAGGCATGCGCAGGTAATCTTTATAAGTATATTTAGCCTTCTTTTTAGCTGGATAGGCCACCTTTTGCCCTCCTTTCTTTGCATAAATCGTAAAATAATCATACCTTCCTGCCAGCATGTTTTCAAGAATATGAGCTGGGATTGTTTATATAAGTTATTGATTACACCTCAATGTAGTTATAATTCAGAATCAATGACATTACGGCATAATTGGTTTTTAACTCAACTGGGATGTTAGAAGACAGCTGCTATAACCCTACCCTTCTGGTATTGTTATAAGAAAACCAAGAAAACTTAAGAGAGGATTTTTTTAAGATGCTTTCTAGGAGGCTGAAAAACCAGCCATTGGTCTCAATCGTTACTCCATCGTACAACCAAGCGCAGTTCTTGGAAGAGAATATCTTAAGTGTGCGGCAGCAGGACTATCCAAATATTGAACACATTATAATTGATGGAGGTTCAACTGATGTCTCGCTTGATATTATCAAGAAATATGCAGCGGCCTCCAGCAACCTAACGTGGATATCTGAGCCCGACAGAGGCCAATCTCATGCCATAAATAAAGGGCTTAGAATGGCCAAGGGGGAAATAATCGGCTGGCTGAATTCAGATGATTATTATCTTCCTGGTGCGGTAAGTATCGCGGTTGACGTGCTTATATCCAACCCAGGCATAGGCTTAGTCTACGGCTATTGCGAAAAGGTTGATGAGCAAAGCAATAAGACGGGTTTATTAAAAAGCCCTGAGTTTGACCGCAATTTATTGTTTAGAAATCCGGATGTTATTTGGCAGCCCACCGTTTTTTTCCGTAATGATTTACTCAATAAAGTTGGATATCTAGATGAAGGCCTTCATTTTGCCATGGATTACGACTTTTGGCTGAGGATGGCAAAGGTTACGGATTTTAAGCTTGTGCCACAGGCACTTGCTGCATATCGATTTAGCTCAAGCTGTAAGAGCGTAGCAAATGAGCAAGAGTTTTGGAAAGAGGTCGATGAAGTTTTCCGGCGGCATGGTATGAAGATAAATCCACTCTACCTTGCACTTCATAAAAGTAAGTTTTTACATTCGCTTTGGGCCCGCGTAAGATCGCCTTTGCTGGTGAAGCTTAAAAATCGTCTATTTGGCTTCTGGGAATCGGAGGGTTAAATTATGCAAAAGATCAATGGCTGTATTTCTTTTCCAGTTAGTGCCGATGGTTAAACTAGATTATCTGGCAGCTTGATTACCAGCTTTAAATGCCGATAGAATGCAATTAGAGCATGTGTTTGATTAGAGCGCATATTTGAAACAAAGCAGATAGCGGTTAGGAGTTTAAATGAGTGACTCGAAAAACTTAAAAAACTTATATGGTGTAATTTTAGCGGGCGGTTCTGGTACAAGGTTTTGGCCGCTTAGCAGAGAGATGAGTCCAAAGCAGTTGCTTAAGGTATTTGGCACCGAGAGCTTGATTTGGCATACTATAAAACGGATACTGCCGCTAGTTCCGCAGGAGCAGGTTTATATAGTTTCTAACAGCAAGCTTGCGGTTGAGATACGAACAAATCTTATTACTGGGAAAGAGCCTTTTGACAAGGTAGGATACCTTGTTGAGCCTGAGGCTAGAAATACCGCTCCGGCCATTGGGCTTGCTGCTTTGCATATTGAAAGCATTAACCCCGACGCAGTAATGTTTGTTTTACCGTCTGACCATATAATAGGCAATCCAGAAGATTTTCTATCCTCACTAAAGCATGCTGCAAGCCTTGCGCAAGCTGGCTACCTCGTTACATTGGGCCTTAAACCAACAAGGCCAGAGACTGGTTTTGGCTACATAAAAGTGGGCGATCCTCTTGCTGAACATAGCACAGCTCATCCAGCTTATATAGTCGATCGATTTGTTGAAAAGCCGGATAAAGAAACTGCTGAGCAATACCTGCAATCTGGCGAGTATTTCTGGAATAGCGGAATGTTTATTTTTAAAGCCAAGACGATTTTAGATGAAATTAAGCGATTAATGCCTGGTCTGCATAATACATTGCTAAGATTCAAGGAACTTTCCCTTGACGAGTGGGGTTCAGAGAAAGCAAAAGATATCTTTTGTGAGGCTGAATCGACATCCATTGACTACGGAATCTTGGAGAAATCCAGCAACGTTGCGGTTATCCCAGTTGATTTAGACTGGAGCGATGTTGGAAGCCTTACCGCAATTGGCGATTTTCTGGAAAAAGATGGGGCAGGAAATGTTATCGTTGGTAATGTAATCGATGCTGAATCCAAGAACTCGATTATTTATGGTGAGGACAGGCTGGTTGCAACGCTTGGCTTGGAAGATATGATTGTTATCGATACCCATGACGCAACGCTTGTCTGCCCAAGGAATAGGGCGCAGGATGTGCGGAAAATTGTTGATGTGCTGAAAGCAAAAAATGCGGAAGAATATTTAGTGCATCGGACAATGCACCGGCCGTGGGGTTGCTATACGCTTCTTGAGAGAGGCCCTGGCTTTAAGATTAAGATTATAGAGGTAAAACCTGGGGCACGTCTTAGCCTGCAGATGCATCACCATAGAAGCGAGCATTGGGTTGTGATATCAGGGACGGCAAGAGTTACTAGGGGCGAGGAAGTTTTCAATGTTCATGTCAATGAGAGTACCTTTATTCCGCCATCGACAATGCATCGCTTAGAAAACCCGGGAATGATCCCGCTAAAAATCATCGAAGTGCAAAACGGCGAGTATTTGGAAGAAGACGACATTGTAAGAACAGAGGATGATTATGCAAGGCGTTAAGAAAAGTAAAGGGATTTGTCTGTCTGAGAAGGAAGATTTAAAATAAAGTTGAAATCAAAAAGAGGTGGGTTAGATGGCACAAGGTAATCTTCCTGGTAAGATTGCTAGCCTTGAAATGCAAATAAAGCTTCTTAAGGGCCAAGCGAAGAAAAAGAAAAAAGAAAAAGGTTTGTCAAAACTTTATGGGTCGTTAAAAGGCAAAAGTGAAACTTCTTTCGAAGAAATTAAAGCCGTGGAATTAAAAATTTCGAAAGAGGTTACATGATCTACGTTATTGATACCCATGCTCTAGTTTGATTCCTTGAGGGAAGCCAAAATTTAAGTCATAAGGCTATGGATATAGTGCTTACTTCAGAATTTCCTATTATTGTGCCAACAATCGTTCTGGCCGAAATGAAGTACCTTTTTGACAGGAAAAGAATCACAACGGCTTTTGATGATATTAGAAAACGATTATATGATGATGAGAGGGTAACAATCTATCCACTAGATGATTTAGTGATCGATTATCTTCCAGAGCAATTGGAAATTCACGATGCAATAATATGCGCTACGTGTCTTGCTCTTCAGAATACCCTTGGAGAAGAAGTCCGATTAATAACAAAGGATGAAGCGATTATTAAATCTTCTTTAGTTGCAACGGTCTGGTAAAGCCCTTGAAGAAATGGATGAAAATTCGTTACTATTGATGATTCAGGGGTTTTGCAATTCGCTGTCTTTTGCTATTAGAAAATGTCATCCCGAGCGAAGGGCGTTAGCCCGGAGTCGAGGGATCTAAATAATATTATCACTACTGTGCCACAGCTAGTG
>JASEIR010000010.1:14947-30636 GCA_030017355.1 Actinomycetota bacterium | reverse complement strand
ACTCTTGCTTGCTATCTCTATGTTATTGGCATCCATTGCATCAATCTTTCAGACTAGTGTAAGCCAAGCTATGCAGAGCCCAGAGAAGGCTCGCGTAAAATCAGCAAGTAAGGTAATGGTAGCCCCGAGCACAACGGATAACAATGCAATTAAACAGAAAGACAAAGAAATTATTGTTGATAAGGTTTCTAACATGGGGACGGCCTTTATAAAGAATGAAGGCCAGATAAAGAACCAATCTGTAAGATACTATATCAATACGTCTGTCGGCAATGTCTTCATCGACGATGAAGGTGAGCTAACTTATTTACTATTAAAGCGTAAGGACAAGATAAAAGGTAAAGATACTGCTAAGCAAAGAGATGAAGATGACGCCGATAAAGGTCCAGAGACGGAAGCTATAAAAGGGTGGGCTATAAGAGAGCGCCTTATCGGAGCTAAAAATATAGATCCTAAAGGTGCCGATAAGACAAAAACCAAAATCAATTATCTAGTTGGTAATGATAAAGAAGCCTGGAGAACAGGATTATCAACCTTTAATCGCATAGAGTTAGGAGAAGTTTACAGCGGGATAGGTCTAAGTCTGAGAGCGCATGAAAATAATTTTGAGAAGATTTTTGTTGTACAGCCAGGTGCTGAAGTTAAGGACATACAAGTGACAATAGAAGGTGCGAGCTCCCTTACTGTAAGTAGCAAGGGTGAGCTTGAGGTAGAAACAGACCTCGGAGAGCTGAGCTTCACCAGGCCAATCGCTTATCAAGAAAAAGATGGTGCCAAGCATTACGTAAAGGTCTCGTATTTCGTTGATGAGAATACCTACGGTTTTGATATTGGCAGTTATGACAAAACCCAACCTCTCATTATTGATCCTATGCTTGCTTCAACTACTCTTGGTGGCGGTGGTTATAATTTCGGTCAATCGATTATTAAAGATAGTGAGGGTAATATTTATGTATCAGGCAAAGCAGGCACGAGCAATTTTCCCGCTACAACCGGTGCATATGATACAACGTATGGCGGTAGCGATGATGCCTTTATTTCAAAATTTGATAGTAGCCTTAACCTGGTTTCCTCAACGTTTCTTGGAGGGAGTTCATACGATTGGGCATATTCCCTTGCCATAGATGGCTTGAACAATGTATATGTAGTTGGGGAAACATATTCCTCTAATTTCCCCACCACAGGCGGGTCATACGATACTTCGCATAATGGCAATTGGGATGCTTTCATATCAGTGCTTGATTCTAGCCTTAGCAATTTGTTATCCTCCACATTTTTAGGCGGCAGCAATGAGGATAAAGCAAGGTCCGTTTGTCGGGATAGTTATGGCAACATTTACGTAGTCGGGGCGACAAAATCATCCGATTTTCCAACAACAAATGGTGTATATGATACAACGCAAAATGGCACTAGCTATACTGATATATTTATCTCTAAAATCAACTCTAGCCTTACTAGCCTTCTTGCATCTACTTTTGTTGGAAGCACTCGTGACGATTATGCAAACTCAGTTGTTATAGACCCCTCTGGCAACATTTGCTTTGCCGGGGAGAGTTATGGTGGGTACCCAATCACACCAGGTGCATATAAATCAACCAAAAGTGGTTATAGTGATGCTGTTGTTTCCAAGCTAAACCCTAACCTAACTAGTCTTCTTGCCTCTACCTTTATAGGTGGAAGCATTAGCGGTGATGGTAGATGGGATAGAGCTAATGCAATCATTGCTGATAGTGAGGGAAACTTTTATATTGCTGGGCAAACCTATTCTAGCGATTTTCCAACTACTGACGGCGCATACAATAGAACATTTAATGGTAGCTGCGATGCCTTTATATCAAAATAACTGGATATGCTGGCAGCGTATTCATATATAAAGTGACGGGGGATCTGTTAAAGACATATAAACCAGTTGCTCTGTTTACCTATAGCCCAACAAACCCGGAACCGCTGACAAATGTTAGCTTTGATGCATCAGCATCCCATGATACAGACGGGGAGATTGTATCTTATCAATGGGATTTTGGTGATACGACAACGGGTAGCGGTGTTAGCCCAGTCCACTCATACTCAGCCAAGGGAACATATCATGTAACCCTAACCGTTACAGATAACGAAGGTGCGATAGGAACCTATAGTAAGGATATAAACATCGGCGGGGGATCTTTCCCGCTAGATAATTTGGCTAGTTTCTCCTTTGGTGAATACCCCTTTGGCAGCTTCTTTGGTGAGCCGGTTAATTCCGCGACTGGAAACTACACAGCAACTTTTAAAGACCTCTCAATGCCAGGCAAAGGGTTTGCTATCAGTTTCGAGCGCAGTTATAACTCGCAAGACAATACTAATACCGGCTCTCTTGGTTACGGGTGGACTCATTCTTACGACCTGGCTTTAGGGTTTAGTCAAGATGACTCAGTAACCGTTCTTTTAGCTGATGGGCGCCGGCAAACATTTAGTCCAAATGGTGATGGCACATACAGATCCCCCCAAGGTGTTTTTGAGAAGCTTGTTAAAAACGCCGATGGCTCATACTCCTATATTTACAAAGATCAATCTAGAATGAATTTTAATGCTTATGGTGAGCTTACAAGTCTAGTTGACCGCTTTGGTAATACAACCACGCTATCTTATATAGACCACCGCTTAACCTATGTGGCGGCTCCTGGGGGCAGAAGCATCACGTTAACACATATAGGCGATCACATAACTAAAGTCGAGGATAGCGCTGGCAGGTTTGTTGAGTATACCTACGATGCAGATGGCAATCTTTCTACCTTCAAGGACTTAAATGGAAAAGTTACAACCTATACATATGATTCAGAGCATAGGCTTTTAACGATAAGTCGGCCAAAACCAGCAATGAATCCATTTTTAACCAACCATTATCTCGACGGCAAAGTTGACTATCAATATGATGCATTCTTAAGCCAAACACTCTTTGGTTATGATCTCCAAAACAAAAAGACGAATCTTACTGACAACAGAGGCTCGGGCTCAACCCACTACTATGACGAGCTCTATCGGCTTACAAAACAAGTAAATGAGGTTGGTGGTGTAAGGCTATTTAACTATAATGCCCTTGGCTTGCTTGATTATATTGCGGATGAAAACTCTCATACAACTGCGTTTTCTTACGATGTAAATGGTAACACAACTTGCACAATAGATGCCGAAGGTCACATAACAAAGGCAAGTTATGACCCCATAAATAACAACCTTCTATGGAGCGAAGATGCCGATGGCGAGAGAACAACTTATTCTTATGATCAAACCGGCAAGCTCTTAATGTCTATAATGGATCCGGTAAAGACTATACAGTTCCAATATTATGGCGACGGCCTTCTTCATTACTTAAATAGCGCTGATGCTACTATAACCTATGAATATAACTCAGCCGGAAATCTTATTAGGCTCTTGGATCCGCTAGGAAAATCAACCTCATTTGACTATGATTTGACTGGTAGGATGATCTCCTCAACAGATGCTAATGGCCACACAGTAAGATATACCTATGACAGCAAAGGCAACATCCTTTCTATAAAAGATCCGCTATCTTTAATTTACCCATCTGAGCGGCATCAAGTAGATTTTACCTACGATGATAATGGCAACAAGGAAACTTTAAGGGATGCAAACAACAACCTAACAAAATTTATCCGCGATGACATGGACAATCTAATCGGGGTGGTTGATGCACTAGATAATACCGCAACTTACTCCTACGATGCAAATTACAACCTAAAGGCAATCATTGATGCTAGAGGGGATATCACAACTTATGATTACTGGCCAAACAATCTTCTAAAAGGCATAAAAGATGCGCTAAATAATGTCGTTCAGCTCTTCTATGACGGCGTTGGGAATCTAACCAAGATTATTTATCCAAGTGGTAATGAGACATATTATGAATACACCAATGACAACCTTCTAAAAAGGGTTACCTACAAAAACGAGTCAACATCATATACCTATGAGTACAACCCAACGCACACCTTAAAAAGCGTAACGGATAACCTTGGCAGAATCTTTGCCTATGGATATAACCCAATCGGCTGGCTAACTGATTCAACTGATACCATAAACGCAAATATTTCAGGCGGCTTTACCCTCCACAAAGCATACGATGAAGCCGGCAGGGTCGTTGGCCTCAAAGCGGCAGCAGAAGAGACCCAAACCTATGAGTACAACTTGCGAGGAGACCTAACCGAGCTTGTTCTGCCAACCGATCCGATAG
This sequence comes from Actinomycetota bacterium, assembly GCA_030017355.1. GTDB lineage: Bacteria > Actinomycetota > Aquicultoria > Aquicultorales > Aquicultoraceae > JASEIR01. The sequence goes on along the minus strand of JASEIR010000010.1, from coordinate 26,405 downwards.
GCACTCACACCACCTTCACTTATGACGATGAGCGCCAGAGAACAAAAGTTACAACCCCAGACTGCACAGAGCGGGGCTACGCGTACGATGAAGCCGGCAGGGTGAGCTCAGTTGAGAACACGACCACCTCAGGGCACCAGGAGTTTACTTATACCTACGATGCAAACGGTAACATCTTAAGCGAAAACACCACCCGTTACACCTATGATGCACTAAACAGGCTTGCTACTTGGTACAATCCGACAACAGATACAACCACTACCTATAGCTATGACGAAGTTGGCAATCTTCTATCAGTTATTGAGGGCACCCAAACAATTAAATCCTTTACTTATAACGCCGCAAATCAGATAACAAACCCTGGCTTTAGCTATGATGCAAATGGCAATATGGTCTCTGATGACACTTATAATTATATCTATGATAGCGATAACAGACTAAAACAAGTAATAAGAAAATCCGATAACCACACAATAACATCTTATGAATATGATTACTTAGGAAGAAGAATAAAGACAGAAGAACAAGAAAAAACTACCTTCTTCCATTATGATGGGACTAGCTACAATGTAATTGCTGAATCAGGCTCAAGTGGCACAATAACCGCTAGATACTTCTATGATGATAAAGGACAACTTATTGCTATGAAACAAAATGAGAACATCTACTACTACCAATACAACGCTCATGGAGATGTGGTATCCTTAACCAATAGCTCTGGGCAGGTCATTAATAGATACACCTATAACCCATGGGGCAATATATTATCAGCAAACGAACAGGTAGAAAACCCTTATAGATATGCAGGCTATAGATATGATAAAACCACAGGGCTATATTATCTTATCAATAGGTATTACAACCCAAAAATTGCAAGATTTTTAACTAAGGATTTACATCCTGGAGCATTGGAGAATCCACAAAGCCTAAATGCATATGTTTACTGCTTGGGGGAAGACAGGGACGTTGCTATATATTCTATAAATTCTTCAAGAAAATAGACTAAATATAGCAACGTCCCTGAATTCCATCGGTCTCCACTTATACCACAGTAGCCCCTTCAGAGATTTCCTTAAAAAGCCTAAATTCGGTTTTCTTTGCAAACCACACGAGAGCAAGCATTACAGGAACCTCAATTAACGGACCGATAACAGTTGCTAAAGCAACTGTTGGGTTAAATGCGGTAATAGCAATAGCAATTGCTATCTCAAAGTCCCTTCCCGTTGAGTTAAAACCAACAGCAACTGCATCCCTATAGCTTAAACCTAGCTTCCAGCCAACCAGGTATACAACAACAAACATTGCCCAGAAAAATATTGTCATTGGAACTGCCATTTGAACTACAAAAAATGGCTTCTCAAGAATTAGGTCACCTTTTAGAGCAAACATTACAATGAGAGTAAAAAGAAGGCCAATTATTGACATAGTGTCAAGGTGAAATTTAAGTTTGCTAAACCATTCTTCTCCAAACCGTTTTACACCAAAAAATCTTGTAAGCATTCCTGCTGCTAAAGGCACGCCTAAATAGAGAAGCACGCTTTCCCCAACTACCCATACGTCGAAACTGATACTTCCTAAGAGAAGTTTTGCGTAAACAGGTATAAGTATCATCTGGACAATGGAGTTTAGGGCTACAAGGATGATAGCAAGCGGGCCGTTGCCTGCCGCAAGATAGGTAAATACAATAACCATTGCAATACATGGTGCAAGCCCGTACAAAACAAGCCCTGTATATAGGTCAGGCTCTCCGCTTAAGAAAAGCTTTGCAAGCAAGAGCATGAAAAAAGGCGCTATTGCATAATTAAAAAACATCACAATAAGAAGCTGCTTTGGAGAGCGGGTTGCTTTGCCTAAGTCTTCAAATTTAATATTTGCCATGGCAGGATACATCATCATAAAGAGGCCAACTACCACGCCAAGCGCAAGGGTATTTGGAATGTTAAACACATAGCTGCCGGCAATTATAGATTTTATAGCGTCAATTGGAGGTGTAAGAGCAAAGTTAGAAATCCCGTATATCTTGCCAATTGCAATCCCTATAACCATGCTTACAACCACAAAGGCTGGCAAAAGCCTAAAGTTATGAAGTTTTTCAAGAAATCTTCTTATCACTCTTAACCACCTCTACAAGCTCAATCACTTTTTTCTTTATCTCATCTCTTGCGCTGCGAAATCGCCCGTTATTTCTTCTTAAATCACTAAATTAAACAAATAACCGGTAAAGGTGATAGCAAAACCAACTGTTATGAAGAATGTTGCTAGCAGCGGCTTTTTTAATACTCTTCTTAATATAATCATCTCAGGAAGGCTAAGCGCTGTTACCGACATCATAAAGGCAAGGGCAGTTCCCATGGGAATGCCTTTTTCAACTAGCGCGGTTACAATGGGGATAGTGCCAGCAGCGTTTGAATAAAGAGGGATGCCAATGAGAACGGCAATCAGCACTGCCAGCGGATTGGTTTTTGCTGCAACATGAGAAAGTAGCTCCTCAGGAGCATAACCATGGATAAATGCTCCTATCCCAACGCCAAGTGCAATGTAGGGGGCAATTTTTTTGACAAGGTCAAGCGTATAGTTCTTAGCATCATCAGCGCGATTCTTCCAAGTAAGTTTTATGGTCCCCATAGCCGTATTGCCTGCTTTAATTTGATAAACAAAATCCTCAACCCATTTTTCAAGCTCTAAGCGCCCAATAATAATACCGGCAACAATTGCGATCAAGAGCCCCGAGCTTATATAGATTAGAGCAATTTTCCAACCGAAAAGTGTCCAAAGAAGCCCAAGGGCGATCTCATTTATCATTGGCGAAGCAACAAGGAAGGAAAATGTTACACCAAGTGGGATGCCGGCTTCAACAAAGCCAATAAAAAGCGGCACCGCTGAGCATGAGCAAAACGGTGTTATGATGCCAAAAAGTGCCGCTAAAACGTTGCCAACATATTCGTTTTTCCTAGATAGGATTGCTTTAACTTTTTCTGCTGGAATAAAGGAGCGAATAATTGCTATAGCATAAATTATGATGGCAAGCATAAGCAAGATCTTTACTATATCGTAGATAAAAAAGTTGATCGCTCCGCCCAATAAGGATGTCTTGCTAAGAGCAAGCAAATTATATGTAAACCAATCTACGGCCCTTTGCCACATGCTTACCCCTTCAATATATTTTTTATCTCGCTTACGTTTGGTACCCGGCCAATTACTTTAATTTCTCCATTAACAATCAGAGCTGGCGTTGACATAATCCCATAACTCATAATTTCTTTGATGTCTTCTACCTTCTGGATGTCGGCATTCAAGTTTAGCTGCGCTGCAGCTTCAAATACATTAGCCTCCAGCCTCTTGCAGTTGGCACATCCCGGCCCCAATACCTTGATCTTCATATTCTCCTCCTGAGACTATTAGGTTATATAGGTTGGTGAAATAGTTGATTCTATCGCTGTTTACTCGATAATGAATCCATTTGCCTTCTCGTCTTGTAAGGACAAGGCCTGCCTCTCGTAGAGCTTTTAAATGATGAGAGGTAAGGTTTTGTGGCAAACCAAGGGGTTCATGAATATTGCAAACGCATCTCTCTCCTTTTTTAAGGAGGCACAGTATTTGTAAGCGGTTTACATCGGAGATAATCTTTAAATATTCTGATAGCTCTTTAAGCTGCTTGAGCTTTACTGAGTCGCCCTTGCAACATTCTTCGACATCAAGATTTTTCATGGCTACCTCATATCAATCTTAGTTATATCAATGATTGTTGATATATTAGTCTAGGTTTTGCCTTCTGTCAATAAAAATTAATCAACTGTTATTAATTAGCGATAGTAATTAGCGGTAGCGTCACCTGAAATTAAGCAACTCACTAATAAACCTGCCGCACGCTGTCGTTTTTTGCTAGAAATGGCGGCGAGAACGCGTAGATGGAACTAGAATTTTCTTACATCGTCTAAATCCATAAGGCTTGGCAGGCAGGATTTAGCGGCTTGCAGATGCATTTTATTTCTAGATGTTAATTTAGGCGTTAATTTAAGGAGAATTTATGCAAAAGATAAACTTTAAGAGGGCGGGCGTCGGTGCTTTCGTTACGTTGATGGTTGTTTGTCTGGTGTATGTGGCGGCAGCGGTTTTAGAAAAAGATGATTGTGACAAGCTCATTGAGGCTGGAAGCAAATCCAAAGAAATACCGTTAAAGCAGCAGCTAAGCACGGGGAAGAATGAAGGAGTACCGCAGGGAATCATAGAGGATGTAGATAGCATGGTAGATAAGTATGATCCGAACATCTCCTCAACTTACAAGAAACCGTATGCCAAGCTTAAAAACGAGCTGCTTTACGCAAGATTATTCCTTTATGAAAAAGGCCATGCTCGGCACTACGTAAAAACAATCCGAAACAAGGATCGATTAGTAAAGATTGTACGGGAATTTGATAAGCTAAGATCTAGCGTTCCAAGAGAGTATAATTTTTCTAGGGGCAAGTCTTATGTCTTAGTCATATGGCGAGAAGGCAGATCGGTTTCGTTTGTCTTTTGGCAGAACAATTCCAATTTTTACGAAGGTAGCTCTGCATTAAGAACTAAAAAAGGAAATATGGTTTTAAGAAAAATGCCAGAGAAGTTGATCCGATTGATTATGGAGTGACAGCAAAAGTAGACCGCAGGTCAGCGTCTAGAGTGGATTGTAAAGAATCTTTATTTGCTAAGGCAAAATGGATTTGTTTCTAAGACCTTGCATATTTAGAAATCACATGATAGGGTGTTGGTTAATATATGATTAATATATATAGAAGAAGCATTTTTGCTTTAAAATAAAGGATTTGCAAAGCCGTGGTCAATTCGCTAACTGGTCGGCAAAAACAGGTCTTAAGATTAATTAATCAAGGATTAACCAACAAAGAGATCGCCCACAGGCTAAATTTAAGCACCTCTACGATTAATAACCACCGCAAAAATATACACCGAAAGCTATCAAGTAAACAACCGTTTTGACGCCGCACAAATAGCAAATGACCACAGGCCTATCTAAAGGCAAGCAACCTTTACCATCCTTTAGAAAATTCTGAACACAAGTGGTCGCATACAATTTGGTTTCTGTAGTTAAAAAGGAGTAAGCAATGATAAAAAGAATATTACTCTATAGTTTAATAGCTTTTTTATTGCTACCTAATAGCATTTCATTTGCTGCTGTTCCAGCAGAAGTTGACCGTGTTATGAAAGAAAACATGCTCTATATAAAGGGCCATGTAAAGGAAAAACCTGATTTTTGGGGAGTTAAGGACCCATCTAGGGCACCGGCAAGATTAGGTCAGCCCTACCAGGTTTATGGCCTTCACGTTAACAATGTTATCGCCTCAGCCAAGGATTACAGTCTTAAATCAATAGACATAGAACAGAAAAAGGTCTACCCTGCTGCAGAGGCTTTAACTATTATCGCTACAGAGGCAGCGAAACTTGGCTCCAGCTTCGATAATAATCCATTAGTTGGCGGAGTCGGCGGTAGTAGCATTCAAGTGGATTCAGTCTTTACCAAAAGCCTCGTACCTCTAGTAGTCGTTTTAGTTGCCATATTAGTTGGGATGGGTGTCTTATTGGCGCGCCGGAAAAGATCATGCTAGCGATATTTAAACAATGAAAATCTAAATTCTGAGTAATTAAAAAAGTGCCAGGCTTCTGTACCGTCTTGTTGGCCTGGTGCTTCATCTTTTATCCATCTGCATAAACATGTTAAGGCTGCACAGCCTTGCACTTGCAAGTAATTCAAGTGTTAAAGGACTTCTAAAAATGTTTTAGAAGTCCTCTTTTTATCTTTTACATACAATAATGCAATAATGGCTTATAAAAACCCTAATCGTTTGCTTGTCATGCCTTTACACCTCTATCAATAACAGCAAATAATGTTTAAAATACGCATATGCGGGTATTTTCACTGGAATAACCCTATAGGCGTTTGCTTATATAAATGATAATCTAAATAATAGCTGACTATGTAATCGGTGGCGAAGCAGGACTATATATTACGAAGCAGGATTATATATTAGCTGAGGTACGGGGGTGTATTCACTACGTGAATGCAACTGTTGGTATTCCGCAAGCACTGCTTTTCTATAAATATTACCCCTTATGGGAGACTTTTCTTAAAGAGCTAGGGGTTGATATAGTTGTCTCTAACCCAACCACTAAGAAAATCGTAAATTCGGGTACCTCACTTGCTGAAAACGAGCTTTGTTTACCGGTAAAGATATTCTTTGGCCACCTGGTTGATTTAAAGGACAGAGTAGATGCAATCTTCGTGCCTCGGGTTGTAAGCGTTGAGAGGGGCACTTACACTTGTCCCAAGTTTTTAGGATTGCCGGATTTAGCAAGGTCGCTTGATACGCAGCTTCCAAAAATACTTGATCCAGTTTTTAACTCGCGGCTTGGTCGTAAGCGCTTTTACGAGTCAATATTTGATTTCGGGAAGCAGTTTACCAAGAGTAAGTTCAGGATCTGGCGGGCATGGATGGCTGGGGTGTCTGCCCAGAAAGCTTACCAAAAAAAGCTGTTAGCAGGTGCAACTCCAATCGAAGCCATTGCTGATGAGCAGGTTAGCACAAATAACGGCGATCTTAAGATAGGCTTGGCAGGCCATCCATATAACGTTCATGATCCTTACATTAATCTTAACCTTATTAAAAAGCTTAAAAAATGGGGCGTTTCGGTAGCAACAGAGGAGATGATTCCACCAAAGATACTTGAACATGAGGCAAACCGCCTTCCTAAAAGGCTTTTCTGGTCGTATGAAAGGGAAGTTGTTGGTGCAGCGTTTCATTGGATGAGGAATAAATCTGTGGATGGTATAATCTACATCCTCTCTTTTGCCTGCGGACAGGACTCGTTAATTCAGGTTTTGCTTGAGTCAGAGGCAAAAAAGCGAAAAAGTGTACCGCTCATGTCGCTTGTTATCGATGAGCATAGCGGCGAGGCGGGAATGATTACCCGCGTAGAGGCTTTCATAGATATGCTTAGATGGAGGGCGGTGTAATGAAGGTAACCTTCCCTCATATGGGCACGATTGATTTAGTGCTTTCCGATCTTTTTGATAGAACGGGCTTGGAATATATTATTCCCCCGCGTACAAGCGAGAGAACGCTTCAGCTAGGGCTTCGCTATTCACCAGAATTTGCGTGTCTTCCATTAAAAATTACACTTGGAAATTTTATAGAAGCACTTGAGGCTGGGGCTGATACGCTTCTTATGGCTGGAGGGGTTGGTCCCTGCCGATTTGGATATTACGCGGAAGTCCAAAAGTGCATTCTAAAAGAGGCAGGCTACGACTTTGATATGATTATTCTTGAGCCGCCAGCTATGGGTTGGAAGCTTTTTATTGATACCCTAAGGCTGCTTGCCCCTGGTAAATCAATTCGTCAGATATGGCGCATAATTAAGACTGGTTTTCGGAAAGCTAGAGCTATAGATGAGCTTGAAAAATATGTTCTTAAATATCGAGCGTATGAAGTTAAACGCGGCGATATGACAAAAGCATATAAAAAAGCACTTGAAATAATAAAACCTGCAATAACAGATGAAGAAATAACTGAGGCTCGAGAGGAGGCCTTTTCAATCCTTGAAGGTGTTGAAAAGGACCTTGGAAGGCCATGCTTAAAGGTTGGCATCATCGGTGAATTTTACCTACTTCTTGAGCCATTTGCAAACTTCGGCATCGAGGAGTATCTAGGGAACATGGGTATTTCATTAGAAAGGTCGGTTTATCTTAGCGATTGGATAAGTCCATCGTCTAAAAATTTAATCATGGGTATAAGCGACCAAGAGGTTGCTCAAGCTGCAAGACCTTACCTCAACCATTTTGTTGGGGGTGAGGGCCTACCGAGCGTGGGTCACACAGTAATCTATGCTAAAGAGGGGTTTGACGGCGTGATCCACCTGTTCCCATTTACATGCATGCCGGATACAATTGCTAAGTCAATACTTCCAAAAGTAAGCCGTGACTACGATATACCAGTAATTTCTTTTGTAATCGATGAGCAGACGGGGCGAGCCGGGTTAATAACTAGGCTTGAAGCTTTCATTGATCTTCTAGCAAGCAGAAGGAAACAAAAGAGTAAGCTGCACAAAGAGCATGATGTCCTGGTTAATCCACGCTTTGGAGTTGATGTGACTTTAAGTAATTCCGAAAGGGGGCTGGCATGAGGGGTTATTTGGGTATTGATGTTGGTTCGGTTAGCACAAATCTAGTTGTAATAGATGAAAAAGGAGACGTGATAAATTTAATATACAGAAGGACTCAAGGTCAGCCCATAAACGCAGTTCGGCAGGGAATGGATGAGCTAAGACAAAATCTTCCCAACGATATAGAGATAGCAGGTGTTGGGACTACTGGCAGTGCCAGATATTTAAGCGGAGTCATGGTTGGTGCAGATATTATAAAAAACGAGATTACAGCGCACGCTGTTGCAGCATCCCATATTGTGCCGCAGGTAAGAACTGTCATTGAAATTGGCGGCCAAGACTCGAAAATAATCCTGCTACGCGAAGGCATTGTTGTTGATTTTGCCATGAACACAGTTTGCGCTGCTGGAACAGGCTCTTTTCTTGATCACCAAGCAGCAAGACTGGGAATTCCTATTGAGGAATTTGGGCATTATGCGCTTCGCTCAAAAGTTGCATGCCAGATTGCAGGACGCTGCTCGGTTTTTGCCGAATCGGATATGATTCACAAACAGCAAATGGGATACCGCATGGAAGATATAATTTACGGTCTTTGCCAGGCGCTTGTAAGAAACTACCTTAACAACCTTGCAAAAGGCAAGGAGCTTGCACCACCTATTGTATTTCAGGGCGGGGTTGCTGCAAATGCTGGCATGAAAAAGGCTTTCGAGGAAGCACTCAAGATGAAAATTATTATTCCAGAGCACCACCATGTGATGGGTGCAATTGGAGCAGCCCTTCTTGCGCGAACAGCAATAAAAAATCGAAAGACCAACTTTAAAGGTTTTGAAGTTTCCTCTATTGATTATCAAACAAGGAGTTTTTATTGCAAGGGTTGTGAAAACAATTGCGAGGTTGTAAAAATACAAGTTGAGGGCAAGACACTTGCCTGTTGGGGTGGAAGATGCGGCAAATGGGAAGTTCAAGGCCCAGAAGAGCTTGACGCGGTAGTGTATTCCTCGACAAATTAGTGCTGCTTTAATAAGCTATTTGTTGTAGATATTGTAGCCGCCAGGTTTATACTAGTCAAAAGAGTGAAATTAATAGTCTAGGGCTTACAACTCATCACACCTCTTTAAGTTATACTGATATGGCTTGTGCATTGAAGAAGCCTTGACATTTCGGCATTTCGTAATTACGATGGAATTTGCTTTTTATATAAGAATTACGGAACTGAATACGTGGAATTGCAAAGCAAACTATTAGAGGAGAGGAGTGCAAGTTGGCTAATAGGATACTTGAGAAGAAAACGTTCCGCTCAGATCTATTTTTCTTCGTAGTTGATGCGCCCGAGATTGCAAAGAAAGCCCAAGCAGGGCAGTTTGTAATTATCCGCGTCGATGAGATTGGCGAGCGCATACCACTTTCGCTAGCTGATATAAACCCAGAAAAGGGGACAATTAGCCTCATCGTAATGACGGTTGGCGTGACTTCTACCAAACTTTCAAAACTTAATGTCGGGGATGAGATTAGCGACATTGCCGGACCAATGGGCCACAAGACGCCTATTGAAAACTACGGGCGAGTTATTCTAGTTGGCGGTGGCTTTGGAGCCGCACCACTTTACCCAATTGCACGGGCAATGAAGCAAGCCGGCAATACCGTAATCTCAATTATCGGTGCAAGAACAGCAGACCTTTTAATCTACGAAAAGGAACTTGGTGAGTTTAGCGATCAGGTTCTCGTCAGCACCGACGATGGAAGCAAGGGAGTAAAAGGCCTGGTTACAGATGTTCTCAAGGCAGATATTGAGGCAAACGGTGCAGACCTAGTCATGGCTGTTGGCCCAGCTATCATGATGAAGTTTGTTTCATTAACAACAAAACCCTATAATGTTAAGACACTTGTCAGCTTGAATCCGATCATGGTCGACGGGACAGGCATGTGTGGTGCCTGTCGTGTGTCGGTTGGTGGTAAAACCATGTTTGGTTGCACCGATGGCCCGGATTTTGATGGCCATCTAGTTGACTGGGAGCTTTTAATGTCAAGGCAGCGCACTTACCTACCTGAAGAAAAAGCAGCCATGGAAAGGTATTTGTGTAGCTGCGCTGAAGATGCAAGTGCGGTCGGATCAAGGTAAGGAGAGGTCAGATGGCAGAGGTAAAGATACATGAATACTCGAAAGAGGAATTAAAAGAGATAAGAAAAACCCGAACTCCGATCCCCGAGCAAGATCCCATTGAGAGGAGCAAGAATTTTGATGAGGTAGCACTTGGTTACACAGTTGATCAGGCACTTCGCGAAGCAAATCGCTGCATGTTCTGCTCTAAGAGAAACTGTGTTGCGGGGTGCCCAGTCGAGGTTCCCATCCCCGAATTCATAAAGCAGATAAGAGACGGAGATTTCTTGGGTGCGGCTGCTACAATTAAGCAGAAAAACAGTCTTCCGGCAATTTGCGGGAGAGTTTGTCCACAAGAGACTCAGTGTGAGGCAGTTTGCACTCTTGGCAAGAAAAATGAGCCTGTGGCTATAGGCAGGCTTGAGCGCTTTGTAGCTGATTATGAGAGGATGCATGGCGGTGGCCAAGTGGTTGAAAAGCCAGAGCCAACTGGCTTTAAAGTTGCAGTTATAGGCTCTGGCCCTGCTGGTCTTACAGTCGCGTCAGATTTAGCCAAACTTGGCCACGATGTGACAATTTTTGAGGCGCTCCATAAAGCAGGCGGTGTTCTTGTCTATGGCATACCGGAGTTTAGATTGCCAAAGGCAATTGTCCAGGCAGAGGTTGATGGTATAAAAGCACTTGGTGTAAAAATCAAGGTTAACTCGGTTATCGGAAAACTCCACACAGTAGACGAACTTTTAGCAAGCGGTTTTGATGCTGTCTTTATCGGCTCTGGGGCAGGGCTGCCGATGTTTATGGGAATAGAGGGCGAGAACCTAAATGGCGTTTACTCGGCAAATGAATTCTTAACAAGAGTAAACCTTATGAAAGCATATCTATTCCCTGAGTATGATACGCCAATTAAGAGGGGTGCGCATGTGGCGGTAGTTGGAGGCGGAAATGTTGCAATGGATGCTGCAAGAACCGCACTTCGTCTTGGTGCCGAGCAAGTCTATCTGGTATATCGTCGCTCAATGGAAGAGCTTCCGGCAAGGAAAGAAGAGGTCCATCATGCACAAGAAGAAGGAATTGACTTTAGACTTCTTACAAATCCAGTCGAGGTTATTGGTGAAGATGGCTGGGTAAAGGGCCTTAAATGCATCAAGATGGAACTTGGAGAACCAGATGAATCAGGTAGGCGCCGCCCAATTCCAATCGAGGGCTCAG
>JASEIR010000010.1:0-14937 GCA_030017355.1 Actinomycetota bacterium | reverse complement strand
TGTAATCCATGTTGATACAGTTGTTATAGCAATAGGAACAGGCTCAAACCCGATCATTCCTGAGTCAACACCAGGGCTTGAGCTTACAAAGCGTGGGTATATCGTGGCAGATGAAACTGGTAAAACCTCAAAACCAGGCGTATATGCTGGTGGCGATATTGTCACGGGTGCTGCAACTGTTATATTGGCAGCTGGAGCAGGCCGCAAGGCTGCAAATGCAATACATGAATACTTGATGAGCAAGGTTAAAGCTTAAATTCATCTTTCATCCCGTTTATGTTGCTCCTTTAGGGGAAATAGAGAGTATCGTATAAAAATGAAAGGGGGCAGCATACATGGCGGTGCGCGCAAAGGCTCTTCGAGCAACTAGCGAGCAGTTGGAAGAGCGCGCTGCAAGACTTTTACAAGAGGCGCGAGAGAGAAACATTTTAACATTTGCAATCACGGCAGTATCTGGATTTACACTTGGTTTATTGACTGGCATATTATTCGCTCCAGCTAGTGGTCATGAAACTCGCCATAGAATGAGCGATCGTGCATCAGGTATGGTGTCAAGCGTAAGGGAGATGGCAAGAAGAAGAGCTAAGGAGGTATCTGAGAAAGCGGAAGAAATAGCTTAAACAAGATGCTAAAAAAGATATAAGCAATTAAAACTTTTAAGTTAATTGTTTAGGCTTGTGAGTGGGGCTGGTATGCGTCCCCCGCGCTTAACAAATTTTTTGCAGGAAAGATTGCTGATCGGCATAACGGGGGCACTTCCAAGCAAGCCTCCAAAAACCGCTCTGTCTCCTGCCTTCTTGCCTGGTGCTGGGATTAGCCTTACTCCTGCAGCCTTATGGTTGATAACAGCTATTGCCATCTGGTCAGCAATGATTCCGGCAATTGTTTCAACTGGTGTATCGCCAGGGATAACTATCATATCAAGACCTACCGAGCAAACAGCAGTCATTGCCTCAAGTTTTTCAATCGATAGAGCTCCGCTTGCAACCGCCTCTGCCATTGCCAAGTCCTCGCTTACTGGAATGAAAGCTCCTGAAAGACCTCCTGCTGAGGATGTTGCCATTGCACCGCCTTTTTTAACTGCATCATTTATGATGGCAAGAGCTGCTGTTGACCCTGGGCCACCGCATTTTTCAATCCCCATAGCTTCTATAATTTGGGCAACGCTATCACCTGGGGTTGGGGTTGGCGCAAGGGAGAGGTCAACCACTCCTGGTTTAGCTCCCAGAAGAGCCGCTGACTCTCGGCCAACAAGCTCGCCCATCCTAGTAATTTTAAATGCCGTCTGCTTGATTAATTCGGCCACTCTTGTTAGGTCAACGTCTGGATGTTTTTCCAGCACCGCCCTTACTACTCCCGGCCCACTTATTCCAACATTTATGACCTTATCAGGCTCCCCAAAGCCATGGTATGCTCCGGCCATAAAAGGATTGTCCTCGGGAATATTGGCAAATACAACAAGTTTGGTACACCCTATACCGTCTTGCTCTTTTGAAAGCTCTGCGGTTTTCTTTATGACTTCAGCCATTCTTAAAATGGCATCCATGTTAATGCCGGCTTTGGTTGAAGCCACGTTGACTGAGGAGCAAACTCTCTCAGTTTTGGCAAGTGCCTCTGGGATTGAATCTATAAGACAGACATCACCCCTGGTCGATCCTTTGTGGACAAGGGCAGAGAAGCCACCTATAAAGTCAATACCAATGTCTATTGCTGCCTTATCAAGTGCTTGAGCAACTGGTATGTAGTTTTCAAGGTCGCTGGACTCAGCAATTACCGATATCGGCGAAACAGCAACTCTTTTGTTTACAATTGGAATACCATACTTGCTTTGCAATGACTCGGCAACATCAACGAGATTCCTGGCAGACTCAACAACTTTCCGGTAAATATTTTTTTGCAGCCTATCTCCGCTGGCGTCAACGCAGTCACGGAGACTGATTCCCATTGTAATCGTTCTTATATCCAGCCTTTGTTCCTGGATCATGCTAATTGTTTCTCTTATCTCATCTGGGTTGATCAGCATTTAGATGCCCCCTATATTCTGTGCATGTAGCGGAATATGTCTTCGTGATGGAGCGTGATTTTAACGCCTAGCTCCTTGGCGACCTTGTCTAGCTTGTTTTGTAGCTCTACCATAGATATTTTCTCTTCATCCATGGAAACTAGCATGATCATGGTAAAGAAGCCCTGCATGATTGTCTGGCTTATGTCTTCAATATTAACATCGTTTTCGGCAAGAACTTTACTTACACCGGCAACTATCCCAACACGGTCTTTACCAAGAACCGTCAAAATCGCTTTGCTTTTCATTTATGCCCTCCTTTAGCACTTCCTAGCCGTGTATATTTTGAATCTTAATCAACTTAAGAGCTGCAAAGACAAATAAATAAAACCACATATGGGTCTTAGTCCTCAAGTATTAAATCCCTTTCTTAGGCTTTGCAAGAAATAATTGTTTGCCATAGAGGCAGGTGGTATTGTATTATAAAAATAGCAGAAACATTTTAGGCTCAGGGTAAGCTGCCACGGCTCGGGTTAGATCAGGTCTTGTTAGGGAGTAACTTTTAAGTAAGTCTCCATAGGATCCCCTAGTGGGGAGTTTGAGAAAAACCCAACCCCTGAGCCTTTCTTAATGCCTACAAACACCAAGCGAAAATCAATCTTCCCATATGCTGTTTCTATAGCATTTTCTTACTAGGTTTGCGTAGGCTTTGAAAAAAGGAATTATCCGTTTATAGTTATATATTAGGTTGGGCAGGGGCAGAGGCCAGGGAAAAACAGACTGGGGTCGGGGACGGGAGACGGGCAGAAGAACAGACGGGAGTAAGTGGTCGGATTTTCGAGGAACAAGGCGCTAGAATGAGGTTATAATGCAATTCTTTGCAAGAGGAGATCGTGGCAACGAAGTTGTTGATATACAGGTAAGGCTTTCTACCCTTGGATATAATCTAGGCCCAAATGGGGTTGATGGTTGTTTCGGTAAGTTTACGGAAGAGGCGGTTAAAAAATTTCAAAGAGACCGCAATCTTGCCGTCACCGGAATTGTTAACCGTGAGACTTGGAAGGCCCTTGTTGAGGCGACTTACAAGCTAGGAGACCGTCTGCTTTATTTAAGGTTGCCCTTTTTTAGGGGCGACGATGTTAAAGAGCTGCAGTTATCCTTAAATGCGCTTGGTTTTAACACAGGCAAGGTTGATGGTATTTATGGAGAAACAACCGAACGGGCCGTGCGCGAGTTTCAGCGCAACTCAGGTTTAGCGAGCGATGGAATTTTTGGCCCATCAACACTTGCTGCAATGCGCAACCTGCAGCATCTCTTGACAGATAAGGTAAGCCGGGTGTTTCCTGACCCGCACCGTGATCAGCAATCGGCAATCTCTATTTTTAAAAACCGCAAAATTGCAGTTGACCTTGACATGCAAGTTGAAACTAGAGGGTCAGGAGCTCTTGCACAAGAAATGGAGGTCAGCCGGGACCTTGGCATGCGCCTTGGAAACCTGCTAGAACTTTTAGGTGCCGATGTTTTTTATCTTGGAAAAATCAATTCAAGGAATAATTCAAGGAATAGGCGCGTTTTAAATGGCCTAGGAGACTCAGTTGAACTTTATATTGGCTTTAGACTAAGTTCAGATCCCAACACTAATCTGTGTGGAAGCAGGGTTTTTTACCAACGTTTGTATAATGAGGTTGAGAGGGATAGCCAGGCTCTTGCAAGAGCTATACAGAAAGAGATAATCCGCTCTCTTGGCTCACAGGACTTAGGAATAAAACCATGTGATTTTAAGCTAAAAATAAAAAGTATTATTCCAGCAACCCTTGTAATGCCGCTTTTCATAACCAATCCAAAAGAAAAGGCGCTTCTTGATCAGGAGATTTTTAGACAAAAGATTGCTGTTGCAGCCTTTGATGGTATAAAGAACTACTTGCAAGCGCTATAGCCCATACGCCAGGTGTATTTGCACTAGTTCGCGTTTTTATGGTAAACTAACTCAACCCCATGATTTTATGCATGCTTCATTAAAGTAAAATGTTCTGCTAGTCGAGAAATAGTCTATTGAAGAATAGTTTGGCTTTAAGTTTTGGAGGAGTTTGATATTTTAAGCATCAAATCTAAAATATTTCTGGCCATATTCTTGATATCGGTTTTAGTTTTCACGATGGCTGGGCCATTGTATGCAGCACCATCGGCATACTATAGAAGCAAGCAAGCTGAATTTAACAAGATCAAAGCACAGATTGATCGGATTGATGCACAGCTTGATGTGGTTGTCGAACAGTACAATTCAGAAGTCGTCTCCCTAAATAAGACAAGGGCTGAGATTCGCGCTTGTGCCGCTAAATTAAAAAATACTGAAAAAGTGATGGCTCAGAGGAAGGCGATTTTAAACAAAAGAGTTGCTAGTGTTTATCGGCAAGGAAGTTTCTCCTACCTTGAAATGATTCTCTCCACCCGAAGCATCGATCAATTTCTTTATTATCTGGAGCTAATCAACCGACAGGCCCAAAGAGATGCAAGGTTAATAGACCAATATAAGAAAAGCATAAGGGATGTACAGGTCCAAAAGGCAATTCTACAAAAGAAGGAAAACGCGCAAAGAGCGATAGTTAACGAAATTAAGGCAAAAAAGAACAAGATCGCTGCTGAATTAAAAGAGAGAAACAAGCTCCTCTCTAAGATAAAGAATGAGATGGCGAAGTATTTGGCAGCCGAGAGACGGAGGCAGGCCAGATTAAGAGAATCGTTAAGGGTTAGCTATAGACTTCGCTCTCGCGTATTTGTCTCGCGAGGAAGCGGAAGAAGTGGGGTTGTAAGTCTTGCTTTAAATGAGCTTGGCAAGCCTTATGTGTGGGGAGCAGATGGACCTGACTCCTTTGATTGCTCAGGGTTTACAAGCTATGTCTATGGACAAATAGGAGTCTCGCTTCCGCACTCAAGCAGGGCACAATACGACTGTGGTCAGCATGTAAGTAGAGACGAACTTCAACCTGGCGACCTTGTATTTTTCGCCCGCGGAGGGACAATATCCCACGTTGGCATTTATATTGGTGGAGGAAATTTCATACATGCGCCGAGAACAGGTGATGTTGTAAAGATAACCAGCATCAACGAACATGGCGGTTATGTTGGAGCAACTAGACCTTGATTAATTATGAGCTTTCAGGTGTCAACATCTAGGCAAATAGAATTGATTGATATTACGAGGGAAGTTGCCTCGCAGGTAAAGCAGAGCGGGGTGGAAGAAGGCATTGCATTAGTATATGTCCCCCATGCAACAGCAGCATTAATAGTAAACGAGAACGAGAGGGGGCTTGTTTCAGATATGCTTGGAATGATAAAGGAACTTGTCCCAAGGGATAAGCAATTTGAGCATGATAGAATAGATAACAATGCGGCAGCTCATCTTACAAGTGCCCTCCTAAAACCAGACCTAACTTTACCAGTAACCGGGGGCTCTATTGAGCGTGGCACCTGGCAAAACATCTTTTTAGTAGAACTCGATGGCCCAAGGCAGCGCAAAGTAATCGTCAAGGTTATAGGGAAGTAAAAGTTAAGTTTTTTCAATTTAAATCCGAACTATTCAATATGGAAATGCATGATTTGCTGCGCGCTCTTGTTGGTCGAAACGGTTCGGATTTGCACATAAAAGCTGGAAGTCCCCCATACTTGCGAGTAGATGGGAGGCTATACCCCATGAATGCTCCTGCTCTTGCACCCCATGAAACAGAAAGAATGGTATTAAGTATCATGGATAATAGACAAAGAGAGCTCTTTGCTATGGGCAAGGAAGTTGATTTTAGCATCACCCTACCTGATATTGGCAGATTCAGGGCGAACGCCTTTAGGCAAAGGGGGCATGCAGGAGTCATTATCCGAAGAATCAGAACCGAGAATCTTAGCATTTCAGAGCTTGGCCTACCCGCAGTAATTGAGAAATTATCGGAAGAACCGCGAGGTCTTATTCTTGTAACAGGGACTGCAGGCAGCGGAAAATCAACGACATTAGCAGCAATGATTGATCATATAAATCGAACAAGGTGTTGCCACATTGTTACAATCGAAGACCCAATAGAGGTCATTCATGAAGATAGAATGAGCATAGTGGATCAAAGAGAGATTGGGATTGATACAGGAAGCTATGCTGATGCTCTTAAGCATGTTGTAAGGCAAGACCCAAATGTCATCATGATAGGCGAGATGAGAGATATGGAAACAACGAAAGCTGCGCTTAGTGCGGCTGAAATAGGAAATCTTGTCTTAAGTACACTTCACACTATTGATGCAACTGAGACAATAAATAGGATCATTGATTTTTTCCCACCACACCAGCAAAAGCAAATCCGAATTATGCTTGCATCAACCTTAAAAGGCATCATATCCCAGAGGTTAGTTCCAAGGATTGGGGGAGGCAGGATTCCGGCAGTTGAGGTTATGGTCACCACCTCAACTATCAAGGAATACATACTAAATGAACACGAAACCTCGAAAATTCACGAAGCCATCGAGCAAGGCGAGTATTACGGCATGCAGAGTTTTGACCAGTGTTTGCTTAGGCTTATCGAAGAAAAGAAAATAACTCTAGATGATGCAATTGCTGTTTCATCCAACTCGCATGATTTTAAGCTTAAAATCAAAAAAGCGGGATACCTTATTGCATAGTTATTCCCACTGTTCTCACCATCAAGAAATTAAAAGCCACCTCTTAAACTAGTATTTTAAACCTAAATAAGTTAACTCATGACTATCAAGTGATTACATGCATTTTAATGCGTTTTATATCAAAAAGCGTGGGTAAAGAGAAACTATCTAACAAGGATTGGGGGCGCAAGACGTGAACGCAAATAGCGGTATAAAACTTGGGAAAATCTTTGGCATTGACATAACCTTGGATTACAGCTGGTTTTTAATTTTTGGGATTGTGGCATTTGGGCTAACTTTTGCTTTGTTCCCGCAGTTAGTACCAGGCTTAAACATAACTATATACGCTGCTATGGGTGTTATTACATCCCTTCTTTTTTTTACCTCAGTTCTCTTTCATGAGTTGATGCATTCGATTGTTGCAAAAAGATATGGAATGAATATTGAAGGAATAAAGCTGTTGGTTTTTGGCGGGGTCTCCCAGTTAACAGAGGAACCGCACTCGCCAAAGGTTGAGTTTTGGATGGCAATTGCAGGTCCACTTGGCAGTCTTTTCCTAGGTGGATTTTTTATCGCAGTCTTTTTGTTAGGCAGGTGGATTGGTATTGAGCAGTTATTAGTGGTTCCAGCATTTTGGCTTGGGTACATAAACATAGTCCTTGGCGTATTTAATTTATTGCCTGGATTTCCACTTGATGGCGGGAGAGTGCTGAGGTCAGCTGTATGGTACTTCACGGGAAACCTTAAGCATGCTACCGGTATAGCTACAGGTTTTGGCAAGGGGCTTGCCTATTTGATGATTCTTGCCGGAATTGTTGGTCCATTCTTTAACAATATCAGCTTCTTGTGGTTTATCCTCTTAGGGTGGTATCTCTTGCGAGCTGCTGAATCCAGCTATCAACAAATTATTTTCCAAGAGGCTGTCGAAGGTATAAGGGTTGGTCAGGCTATGACTCAAAATCCAGAGACAGTTATGCCTGATATCAACATAGATGAAATGGTTAAAGAACATTTCATGAAACATCATTGGATTGCTTATCCTGTTGTCGAGGACAACAGAGTTAAGGGTATGATTACAATAGACAATATAAAGGACATTCCAAGAAGGAGCTGGAAACGCAAGCACGTTCGGGATGTAATGCGACCACTTTCAGCAGACTTTGTCACTACTCCTGACTCATGGATATCAGATATTTTACCTAAGCTTAATACTAAAGCAGGAGGCCGGATGCTGGTCGTAAAGGGCGGTCGCCTTTTGGGCATTTTAACAAAGCTAGACGTGACCCGTGCAGCAATAAAACGCCTTCGTCTTGAGGAGGAGCAGAGAAGGTCTGCTGCCTAGGGCGGGCTTTCTCTGCCATTTAGTTTTTTGCTGGCTTTAATGCTAGCTCTCGCCTACTCTAAGTTCATGGGCACTAACTTCAGAAATAGCAAGAGCGTCCATATAAGCTTGCTCATACCGGTTTATAAAGATTTCTTCATCGTATTCTTGAGCTACGATTTTTCGGCAGGCAGCTCGATTAATCCTATCTATTTTCCCTACGGCTTCAATCATCTCATCCTCGCTGTCGACTATATATCCTGTAACACCGTGCCTGATGACCTCTGGAGCCGACCCATTTCTTAACGCAATGACTGGTGTGCCGCAAGCCATAGATTCGATCATAACAAGGCCAAATGGCTCTGGCCACTGAATTGGAAAGAGCACACACTCGGCGTTTTTGTAAAGCTCTAGCTTTGTTAACTGATCAACCTCACCATAATACTCAGCGCCTTTGCCCATGCTTGGCCTGACCTGCTCGTTAAAATATTTCTTTTCGTGATCTTCGCTGCATTTCCCAGCCATTATTAATTTTCTTCCCAGCCGCTTGGCAGTTGATGCAGCAATGTGTGCTCCCTTTTCTTTATTCATGCGGCCAACAAAAAGAAGATAATCGCCGCCCGTGTTAGAAAATGGGTAATCGCTGGTCCTTATGGCATTTGGTATGGTGGCTAGAAAATCAAAGCCTTCATAGCTTACACGTTGAGATTCACTAATTGCCACAAACATAAGCCCTGAAGCAACAGAAGAAAGAAAATCCACGCTATGCTTATCTGCTGGCCCATGCAATGTTGCAATGACAGGCTTGTTGATAAGCTTTCTTACAAGAGCGCCAAGTAGCCGACTGTTAAAACCATTATGGTCATGAATGATATCAAATTCTGCGGCATGCTCATATGCTGCCAAGCTGTGGATGTTCTCAAGGTGGATATTCTCCTTCATCCTTTTATGAGGTGCTTCAGCAAAGGTTGATATAAGACGGGCTTGGGTAATTGAATTACCTGATGCAAACAGGGTAACATCGTGTCCCCTCTGCCATAAGCCCTCGGTCAAAAGTGAAACAATCATTTCTATGCCGCCGTACCCAGGTGGCGGAACTGGAAACCAAGGGGGTGCAATAATAGCAATTTTAAGCTTTTGAACATTTTTCCCTTCCATATTTAAAAAATACCCATTATCAGTTGTCTTTGTTGCCATGCAAAAATGGTTTGAATGTTATTTGATTCCTGTGAGTGGCATTAACTAAACCGCAAACTTTAGTTAGAATAATCTGAACTGGCCTTAGCGTAAAAAAACCGCTATAATATACTCGCATAAAAGACAAAAATGCCTGCCGGTGATAAGAGCAAGAGTTACGAAAAACCGTTGCAGTGCAACCTAATCGGGATGTAGCGCAGTTTGGTTAGCGCGCCGTGTTCGGGACGCGGAGGTCGGAGGTTCGAATCCTCTCATCCCGACCAGAGTTGGCAGATACCCCATCAGTCTTCCTCGCCCAAATTTCTTAAAACCTGGTTTTACCACCGATTCATAGGGGGTAACTAATTAGATGTTTAAATCCGTCTTTAAAAGGAGCTAGAGATGGCTTTAGAAAAAGAACAATGTCTTGCTTTATTTGAAATAAGCAAATCTCTGGTATCAGCTCGCAATCTTCCAGCGATTTTGCAGGTTATTGTCAAGGACGCAACAGAGGCAACGAAAGCAAAAGCCAGTTCAATTCGCTTGCTTGATGAGACTGGCAAAGTGTTAAAACGAGCAGCTGCTTACGGTTTAAGTGATGCTTATTTAAAAAAGGGCCCAGTTGAGGTTAAGGAAAGTCCGGTAGACCAGGCAGCACTTAACGGCGAGGTCGTGACAATAGAAGACGCAGCATCCGATCCACGATGGCAGTACAGAGACGAATCTAGGCAAGAGGGAATAGGTTCAGTCCTTACGCTTGGCCTATCCATTCGTGATGAGGCGCTTGGCACAATTAGGCTTTATTTTACGCATCCGCGCAAATTTTCGGAGACTGAAATCGAATTTATGAGAGCACTTGCAGGTCTTGGCTCTGTGGCGATAGATGACGCGCGCGCCTTTGAAAGAAGTGAGAAGCGCTGCGCAGACCTTATGATTCTAAATCAAGCGGCAGAAGAGATAAACATGACACTTAATCCTTCAGAGGTATTAAATCTTGCTACCAGGAACGCTGCCCGGTTAATAGGCGTAAAAGCAAGTCTAATAAGGCTTCTTGATGAAAAAACGGGAGCCCTAAAGCTTGCCGCAGCTTATGGTTTAAGTGACGAATATCTTAAAAAGGGCCCAGTTGAGATTAAGGAAAGCCCTATAGATTGGCAGGCTTTAAAGGGCGAGGTAGTTGCAATTACTGATGTAAGGGAAGACCCGCGTTGGGAATATCCAGAGGAGGCAAAGAAAGAAGGTATAGTTTCTGTAATGGTTGCCCCAATGTTTATTAAAAATAAGGCCGTTGGGGTTCTTCGCATATACACCGCTGAACCGCGAATCTTTCTTCCCGAAGAAAAAGAGCTTCTTAAGGCGATGGCTCGCCATACAGCAATAGCGATTGAGAATGCCAGGCTTTATGATCTTGCTGTTAAAAGCCATAACGAGCTTATTCAAGAGGTCTGGCGTGGCTTGCCTGATGTTTGGTCAAGTGTTACAGGTGCTGCCTAAAAGGGAGGTAGTAGTGGGGATTGGTTCTTTAAAGCTCGATAACCTAGATACTCTTATTGAAAAGGTATTGGATGGATATCTTGCATATGGGCCAATCGCCAAGGATGGGGAATATGCATTTGAGCTGATAAAGCCAGGTATAAAACCTTACCTGGGCTGCGCAGTCACCATGCTTCCAGCAAAACATGTTCTACAGCCGGTTAACCAGATGCTCTTTTCTTTTTGGCTGGGCAATGGCTTTAAAATCGAGGAGCCAGCGCTTGATACTAAACTTGCAATCCTTGGAATTAGCCCCTGCGACGTACATGCAGTGCTTGCACTTGACAGAGTATTTGGAGGCACTTTTGTTGACCCCTATTACTGGGAGAGACGCAAGAATACTCTCATTATTGCAGCAAATTGTACTGAGGTTGCAAGGGAGAGTTTTTGCACATCTTGGGGCACCGGCCCTGAACTATATTCAAATTACGATCTACTTCTAACCGAGATCGCAGATGGCTATCTTGTTGAGGTTGGAAGTTCTGAAGGGGAAGAGGTTGTAAAAGATCTAGGTTTAAGCAAGGCAACTCAAAGCGACTTAAACGATAAAGCATTAAGGCTTGAACGGGCTCGCGCTAATTCAAGAAAGAAATTGCCAATCACACCCAATAAATTACATAAATTCCTAAAAGATAATTTTGATCATCCAGCGTGGGTACGTAACGCTGATGTCTGTTTTTCGTGCGGAAACTGTACTTTTGCTTGCCCGACTTGCTACTGCGCGGATATAAGGGATGAAGTTAGACCAAGTCGAAACGTCGGTGTGCGCAGGGCAGAATGGGATTCATGTCAAATTTTGGAGTTTTCTGAAGTAGCGCTTGGAGCAAATTTTAGGCGCCCTCGGATAGATCGCTTTAAACACAGAGCACTTCATAAACTAAGCTGGATGAAGCAGCAGTATGGTTTGACAGGCTGCGTTGGGTGCGGCCGGTGCGTTCGCTGGTGCCCATCATGGCCCGAGCGACGTGGTCGGATAACATCACTTGCCGACCCGGTAGAGATTGTAGCCGATCTTATGGAGCCGCGAGAAAAATTCAAGATAGAAAGACCTGGGAGTACTATCGTATGAAGACCTTTGATAGAAATTATTACAGGCAAACCGAAAATCCCTATAAAACTAAGCTGGCCGTAATAACTAAAATCCATCAGGAAACTTCCGAGACAAAAACCTATACTTTTAAATTCGCTGGCGAAAAACATCCCTTTGATTTTTCTCCGGGCCAGTTTAACATGATTTCCTTGCTTGGCATAGGGGAAGGACCCTTTTCGATTTCTTCCGCACCAACACAGAAAGATTCTTTCGACCATACTATTCGTGTTGTAGGTGACCTTACAAAAGCAATTGGTGAGCTGGAAGTGGGGCATGCCGTAGGCATAAGGGGGCCTTACGGAGTTGGTTGGCCGATTGATAGTGCAAGAGGCAAAGATCTTTTAATAATTGCTGGAGGCGTTGGCCTGGCTCCTCTTCGCGGCCTAATCAATCTCATCGTTGAGCAGCATCACAACTTCGGCAAGGTTGAGGTTATGTATGGCTCTCGAAAGCCGGATAATCTTATTTTTACAGATGAATATGATACCTGGCGCCAAACCCCAGGTATGAGGCTTTTTTTAACAGTCGATGAGGTGCCAAAAGGCGTTAAGTGGCCATATGGGGAAGGGATTGTCACAAATCTTTTTGACCAATCGGAAATTGATCCTGCTAATGCGCTTGCATTTGTGTGCGGGCCTGAGATTATGATGCGCTTTGTCGCACGCTCCCTAATTATCAGAGGTTTTTCAGAGGAGAGTATATTTGTTTCACTAGAGCGGCGTATGGAGTGCGGAATGGCAAAGTGCGGTCGGTGTATGATTGGCCCAAAATATGTATGTACAGATGGGCCAGTATTTTCTTATCCAGAAGTAAAAGCTCTACCGCATAATCTTCTGGCAGCAAGCTTTTAATGCAGGAAGGCAGGGGCATAAATTGATATCAAAAGCAAATAGTGATCAAAAAGTCAAAACAGCTGTCTTTAAATTTACATGCTGTGCGGGATGCCAGTTTGCACTTCTTTATTTCTTCGAGCTATTTCCAGAAACTCTGGAGCTACTTGATTTTGTCTATTTCAAGATGGCTACAAGCAAAGAGCTTGATGAGCCGTACGAGCTTGCCTTTATTGAGGGCGGCATCAGCACTCCTGAGCACATTGAGCAGCTAAAGGATATCCGAAGGCAAGCAAAGAAGCTGGTTGCTTTTGGCGCTTGCGCAGCCCATGGTGGTGTTCCATCAATAAAGGACTGGCAGGCAGAAAGAAGCGTTGAGGAAAGAGTTTACCCAGATCCTCTTCTTATAAGCTCCATAAAGGTAAGTCCAGTTGATGAGTTTGTGAAGGTAGACTATTACTTGAGAGGGTGCCCTATAGATGAAGTTGAGTATATGGAGCTTATCAGATCAGTTGTTGCTGATAAGAAGCCATATGTAAGAGAGCATCCAGTTTGCGTTGAATGCAAACTAAAGAACAATATTTGCGTTCTCCTGATGCGCGAGGGTGTGCAGGAGAGTATGTGTTTGGGTCCAGTGACAAGAGGCGGCTGCCGTGCAGTCTGCACAACAAATATGAGGGCTTGTTTTGGGTGTAGGGGGCCAATGAGCAACCCCAATATTGCTGAGATGGTTCGCACCTTTAAAGGGAAGGGCTTTAGCGATAAAGATATTGAACTTCGCTTTACCGAATATGCTGGGTTAAGCGCTGAGTTTAGCGAGGGGGCAAGAGCTTACTATGGCAGAAAAGCGCCGTATTACCATCGGAAAGTCGCCTGAGAAACAGATAAAGATTGATTATTTAGCTCGGACAGAAGGAGAGGCAGGAATATATGCTCTTGTCTCAGATGGTGAAGTAAAGGAGCTAAAGTTCAATATTTGGGAGCCAGCTCGATTTTTCGAGGGCTTTCTTGTTGGGCGAATGTATTATGAGGTGCACGACCTTGTATCAAGAATTTGCGGCATATGTCCAGTATCCCACATGACAACGGCACTAAGAGCTCTTGAGAAAGCTACAAGCGTTCAAATAAGTGAGCAAACAAAGATTCTACGTCGGATTTTAGCACGCAGCCAGATTATAGCCAGCCATATTATACACCTTTACATGCTTGCCGCCCCTGATTACCTGGGTTATCCCAGCATACTACCAGTTATATCAGAGCAGCCAGATGTTTTTAAACGATTCTTAAGGATGAAAACTGCGGCAAATAGTTTGACGACAGTAATTGGCGGCCGTGCCCTTCATACAATGTCAGCAATTTTTGGAGGGTTTACGCGAATTCCAGATCGCAAGAATCTTGTGATAGCCGCAGATAGCTTGAAAAATGTTAAAGAGGATGCTCTTGAGACGGTAAGGTTTATAGCCAGCCTGCCAATTCCTGATTTCTATAGCAAGAGTATTTACGTATCTTTAAGGGGCGATGGCGCTTACCCGGTCAACGAGGGTCGCCTTGTGTCGACTTCCGGCCTCGATACGACTGAGGATAGATACCGCGAACACTTTGAAGAGCGCCAACTTTCTTACACAAACTCTAAATATTCTACCTTAGACGGAAAAGAATCATTTATGGTTGGCGCACTTGCAAGAATAAATCAGAACTTTGATGTTCTCTCAGATGACGCTAAAGCTATTGCAAGCGAAGTTGGCTTTAAGATTCCAAATTACAATCCCTATCTTAACAATCTTGCTCAAGCAATTGAGATTGTTGATGGAATAGATGATTGCATAAACTTAATTGCTAACCTTAAGCCAAAGGATGAAAAACCGGCATATAACATAAAAGCTGGGGAGGGCGCTGCAATAACTGAAGCGCCGCGTGGAGTTCTTTACCACTCCTACCGGGTCTCAAAAGATGGGCTAATCAAGAAGGCTGATATTGTTACTCCTACAGCTCACAATGCCGCCAATATAGAAAAGAACCTAAGTCTTCTGCTGCCAACTATCAGTAACTTAAGCGAAAAAGAAATCACAATGCGCTGTGAGCAGCTAATCAGGGCTTATGACCCGTGTTTCTCCTGTTCAGTCCATTAGTTTATTAACGGTCTCTCCTACTTATTTTAATTCTTAGGTTCAGAAACTTTGCAATTAAATCCTCTTGGCGCTTGTCCATTGTTGTTCTGAAAGCTTTAGGTCTGAAGCGAACCAAAAGAGAGAGACCAACTAAATCTCTCAAGGGAGGGGAGCAGCCAAATACCCCCCCCCTTTTTTTTGAGGGGGAGCTAAACCAAATCCCCTCCCCCTTGAGGGGGAGC
>JASEIR010000109.1 GCA_030017355.1 Actinomycetota bacterium | reverse complement strand
AACCGAGAAATATATGTCCGGTGCTGAGCCAAAGAGAGAGATAGCGTAAATATCTAGGATACGGATATGGGGGTAGTTCCTAATTCAATTTTTTCAGAAACGACCCCAAGTCGTATCCTAACGACCATTGGCTGGCTGATAATTTTAGACCTGGATTAATTACTAATGCTGGACCCTATTCTTGGTGGCGGTCAGCTGCTTGCGATCGGTAGCCGGTGGCCGTTAATTCCTAACCCTGGCCCTGGCCTCTGGATCATATTAAAAATCACCATGTATTTTATTTAGCTCAGCCAAGCTAAAAACTGGGCCATCCTTGCAAATATACTTTGAGCCAATATTGCAGCGGCCGCATAGGCCAACACAGCACTGCATCTTGCCCTCAAGCGTAGTATAAATCTGCTCTGGGGTAAAATTCATCCCGAATAAATCCTGCAAAACAAACTTAATCATGATAGGCGGTCCACAGGTAAGTGCAATTGCGTTCTCTGGCGATGGATTGACTTGTTTAACAATAGCCCCAACCACACCTACATTATCTTTCCAGGTATCATCGCCGCAATCTACGGTAAGATGGACTTCCGCATCCTCAACTTGGCTCCACCGCTCATATTCCCACTTAAATACTAGGTCTTGCGGAGTTCTTGCGCCATAAAAAAGAGCAATATGGCCGTAATCACTGCGGTTATCGATTGCATAGTTAAGGACACTTCTCACCGGTGCAAGGCCGATACCTCCACCAATTATAATAAGGTTCTTTCCTTTCCAATTTTCAACTGGAAAACCGTTTCCATAAGGCCCACGGATACCTATTTTATCCCCAGATGTAAGAGTATGAATCGCGTCAGTTACAACACCAACGCGTTTTATGCTAAACTCCAGGTAGTCAGTCTGGGTTGGGCTTGAGGTTATCGAGATGACAGATTCACCTGCTCCAAAAACAGAGAGCTCTGCTACCTGACCGGGCTTTTGTTTGAAATTCTCCCTTGCCTGCTCATCATCGATCTGAACCCTGAACGTCTTTACATCCGGGGTCTCATCAAGAACCTCTAATATAGTTGCTGTTGTTGGTACAAGCACGCTTGTTGTATTGATGGTCTCAGTACTGGCCACTAAGCCCACTCCCGTCCCGCAGTTATTCTAGCATCTACACAGTTATTTTAGCATCCTAGATTGCCGCGAGGCCTTCGGCCACTCGCAACATCCTGGATCATTTTATATCGCACGTTCTTGGTTGGCCTTCACTCGGAAGCTCGCCAACAAAATCCATATCTACTCCTGCTACTGCGACAGCTGATGTTGCCAAGAAATCTCGCAAGTCATAAGAAACTGGGCAGCTTCTTATACACCGCCCGCAGCCTACGCAATCAATATCGCCATATTGGGTAACGAAATATGAGAATTTATGAAGCATCCTCTGGCGCATGCGCTTCCAGTGTTGCTCCCGTGGGTTATGCCCACCAGCAGCCCTGTTGTATTGGTAAAACATGCACGAGTCCCAACCACGATAGCGGTCTCCGGAGTTCGCATTGCCCTGATCGCGAACATCGAAGCAGTAGCAGGTTGGACATAAGAATGTGCATGCTCCGCAGCTTAAGCATTTCTCTGATAACCTAATCCAAAACTCTTCATTGGTAAAAAGTTCATCAAGCAACTTAGCTGATGCAATTTCTAATACCGGCATTTTAGAAGCTACACGCTCTGCAATACGCAAAGACTCAGCCTCATCTTCAGGTGAAGATTTGCTAAATAGATCATCGTTTGCTCTAATTATTTCCTCACCAACCGGCGTGAGTGCCTCAACAAGATAGCGCCCGCCAAGGTCCATCATCCATACATCGCCAACCTTTTCAGCAGGAGACCCGCCAACTGATGTACAGAAGCAAGTGCGGCAAGCATCATTGCAAGCCAGCGTGATAAGAGCGGTTTGCTGCCTACGCTTTGCATAGTGTGTCTCTGGCATATCCGAGTGGACAAATACCTTGTCAGTCAAGGTAAAAGACCTTGCATCGCACGGACGAATTCCAAAGATAACTTTTCTTCCTGGCTCTATTTCAGCCTGCTTAATTTCGATGCCGTCCTCGTTTTTCCTGTAAGAAAGAATTTTCTCAACTTGTTTAAATATCAAGCCTTTTGGTGGGATATCTGTCAATATATTAAGAGCAGGCTTATCTCCTTCTTTTACTTGCTTAAACAAGGAGACTTCCTTTCCTTGCGAAGGAGCATATACCTCGCATGTGGCAGTCAACTTATCGATCCAAGTCTGGAGGTTGTCGGATGATATTATCTTAGCGGCCACTCTTCTCTAGTTCCTCCTTAAGGAAGAATTCCAGCGGCGGTCGTATATCCGCCTTTTCCCCTACATTAAAGTTAAATAGCCTCCGGACTGCATCTCCAACTTGCCTGTGAAGAAGCGTTAGAGGAATATCCATGGGGCAAGCTCGCTCGCAAGCACCGCATTCAATGCAGCGACCCGCAACATGCATTGCCCGTAGAGCGTGGAACATCAATGCCTCTTTGGCATCTAACCTCGGCCCTACCCATCTTTCACGAAGCGATTGAACTGCGCAATTATCGCGGCAGTAGCAAGCTGGGCAGGCCTCGCGGCAGGCATAACAACGGATACAGCGATCAAATTCCTTTGCCCAAAACGTGCGCCACCACGTGGCATCGGCATCTTCTGGGACTATTAGCCTTGCCTTGCCGGTCGGCACCTGTGCAGGCTCTCCAATCATAACATCGCAATATGTTTTATCCTGCTGGTTGCAAGAGAGACAATTATCGAGAACAACGTCAGCAAACGCAGCTTTCTTGGCCTCACCGTCGATCTCTACTACAACTGAATCTGCTTCAAGACGCGCTTCAGTTGCCTCATTAATCGACCCAATAGCTGCTTCAAGCTTTCCTATATCAACTATTCCCTGGCAAGCCAAGCCAATGATGTAGATATTCTCGCGATTAATTTTACCTTCTGCAAGAAGAGCCACGATTGACCTGGCTTCACACGGCTTGGTAAGAATAGCGACCTTTTCATTTAATCTTGGAAGATATACTGATAAATTATTGAAGCAGAACGGATTAAAGATGAGTTTCTCAGCTGTTTTCCTGTCGCGAGCAAAGAGCGGCGTAGCCTTGGTTGGGTTCCAGCCCTGGCCCCAACCAATAACCGCACTAACTTCGCCTTTCTCCAGGAGCTCTATAGCTTTTTCCTGTATCTGCTCCTCTAGTTTATTCATATCTTAAGCCTCAACCTTCTCCTTGGCCTCTTTTATCTCCTCAATAATTCCTGAATCAAGGGTGGAAAAGACCGATGGGTCAAACTTACCGAGCTTCCGGAGCGCCTCGACAAACTCCTCGATTTCCTCTTTAACTTCCTTGCCCTCTGAGGCAGAAATCCAGGTAAACTTGAACCTTTCGCTCTCAATTCCTAGTGCTGGCAGTATTTCTTTAAACAGTGCCAGGCGCCGCCTGGCATAGTAATTGCCCTCTCGATAGTGGCAATCACCCGGGTGTCAGCCAGAAACCATGACCCCATCTGCACCTTCAAGCAACGCTTTAAGAGCAAATAAGGGGTCCATTCTTCCGGTGCAGGGAATTCTTAGAATTCTTACATCTGCTGGGTAATTCAGCCTCATATTTCCAGCCAAATCAGCTCCAGCATAGCTGCACCAGTTGCAGAAAAACCCGATAACCTTAAATTCTGGATTCTCTACCATTGCAATACCGCCTCTACCGATCTTAGTATTTGCTCATCAGTCTGGCCTTTAAGTTGCGCCGCACCTGGACGGCATGCTGCTGTGCAAGTCCCGCAACCCTGGCACATAGCTTCGTTAACCTTAGCAAATTTCTTACCCCTAAATTCTTCCATTGTTATGGCCGAGTATGGGCACACAGCAACGCAAGCACCGCAAGCCGCGCACTTGAATGGGTCAATCTCAGCTACCATTGGGTCGCTCTCAAGGAAATCCTTAGAGAAGAGAATGCCTACTTTAGCTGCAACAGCACCAGCCGTGGCCACTGTATCCGGGATATCTCGCGGTGATAAGCATGCACCGCAGGCAAACACACCCTCGCGCGGGATTTCCACCGGTTTTAGCTTCGGATGAACTTCGCTAATAAAACCGTAAGAGTCTGTTGTGATTCCGATCGCGCTGGCAAGCTCGAAAGCATCCTCACGTGCAACCGAGCCTGTCGCAAGAACTACCAGGTCTGCCTCCATCTCAACCGGTAGACCAGCCAAAGTATCAGCTGCTTTCACTATTAGCCGGCCATCGCTCTCATAGACACGTGACACACGGCCACGGATATATTCAGCGCCATATTCCATCTGGGCTCTGCGGACAAATTCCTCATAGCCCTTTCCGGCAGCCCTAATATCCATGTAAAAGACAAAGACCTCAGCATCAGGCAACTTCTCCCTTGTTAAAATTGCCTGCTTTGCCGTAAACATACAGCAGATTCTTGAGCAATAAGGCACACCCTTTGCTTCATCACGCGACCCTACGCATTGTATAAATACAACCCGCTGCGGCTTTTCGCCGTTTGAAGGACGCAAAATCTTTCCTTCGGTCGGGCCGGAAGAGTTAACCATTCTCTCAAAATCAAGAGCCGTAATGACATCGGGTATTCTTCCAGCACCATACTCACCATATTTACTATGATCAAATGGGTTAAAGCCAGTTGCAAGAACAATCGCGCCAAACTTCTCCTTAATAAACTCATCCTGCTGCTCAAAGTCAATCGCATCTTGGCCGCAAACTATCTTACACGCACCACACCTGCGCCTTGGCTTTCTTTCCCCCTCTTTAACCTCAATCGTACTTGGATCAGGTGATAGCAAGTACTGACAGTGATTCTTATCTATTACTGGCACCTTTGGAACTGATTGGGCAAACGGCACGTAGATTGCCCTTCGCATAGCCTTGCCGTTCTCAAACTCATTTGGAATCTTCCTTACCGGGCACTTGCTTACACATTCAAGGCAGCCAGTACATTTTGACTCGTTAACATATCTTGCTTTCTTGCGAATAACCACATCAAAGTTGCCGACATACCCGCCGACGCTTTCAACTTCTGAATAGCTAAGGAGTCTGATATTTGGATTCTGTGCAACATCAACCATCCTGGGTGAGAGGATACACGCCGAGCAATCAAGCGTCGGAAAGGTTTTATCAAGCTGTGCCATACGTCCGCCAATTGACGGCTCGCGCTCAACCAGCACCACTTCATAGCCCATACCGGCAATATCAAGCGCTGCCTGGATGCCTGCAATCCCGCCACCAATAATAAGAGCGCGTTTTTCTACCGGTACTTTTCCTGGAGTAAGAGGCTTGGCAAAGGCGACTTTGCCAACGGCTGATCTAACAAGGTCCAAAGCTTTGCGGGTTGCAGCATCTCTATCCTCTGTAACCCATGATACATGCTCCCGTAAGTTCGCGATCTCAAGCATGTACGGGTTTAACCCGGCCTGGCGTATAGTGTTTCTAAAGGTATTCTCATGCATCTTTGGTGAGCACGCACCAATGACCACGCGATCTAAGCGGTTTTCTTTTATGGCATCGATGATTGTCTTTTGGCCTGCTTCTGAGCATGAGTACTTGTTATGGCTTGAGTAAGCAACGCCAGGTATGCTTGCAGATTCTCTAGCAACCGCCTCAACATCGACCTTGCCGGCAATATTTGAACCGCAATGGCAGATAAAAACACCAACTCGTGCCATTTAGCCTGCCTCTCCTGCTTCTTTCGTTCCTGATGATTCTTTCTCTGTCGACTCTTTTTCCTTTGCTTCTTTAGCGGCTTTTTCTTTCTCAGCAGCTGCCTTTCTTCTGGCTTCTTTTGCCCTCTCCTCAGCCTCTTTTGCCTTCCGCCCGGCTTCCCTTGCAGCTATCTCCTCTTGCCGCCTTATATCTATTAACTTTAACAAGTCATCTTTCAGACCTAGCATGCGATTATCCAAGCCCATAGCCGCACCAATTAGCTGGGTAAAATATACAACGGGAATCTTTCGTTTTAGGCCATACCTTTGCTGCATCTGTGCCTGACGCTCGGCCAGGTTTTGCATACAAAGCGGACATGCAGCGGCAATAACATCTGCATCCGCCTTTACCGCAGCATTTAGAATATTGCTTACCAAATTTAGCGTCATGTTTCTATCAACTAAAATATACGCATTACCGCAACAATCAACCTTATGAGACCACTCAACTGGCTTTGCTCCAGCCATTTCCATAATCCTATCCATTGAGACCGGATTTTCTGGATCATCAAACTGGGCTATTTTTGGTGGACGCACAAGAAGACACCCATAGTAAGATGCAACCTTCAACCCTAACAACGGGCTACTAATTTTTCCTTCAAAAAGACCTGATTCCACTGCTTGGTAAGCGGCTTCTACGGCTGACAGAACGCTTACGCTTCCCGGCAAATACTCATAGCCAGCCTCAACCAAAACCCTTCTAATTGGGCCATCATGCTCTAACTCAATTTGAGCTTCCTTTAAGCTCATAGAGCAGGAGGCGCAGGGCGCAATAATATCTCCTATGCTGCTAGCTAGAGCAAGGTTGCGCCCAGCAATTGCAGCTGCCATATCCCCATCAATCTTATGCGCCTGTGAAGAACCGCAGCATGACCAATCCGGCACCTCTTTTAACTCAATGCCGATTTTATTAAATACTGCCCGAACAGACGTATCATATTCCCTTGAACTTGCTTCAAGCGAGCAACCAGGATAGTAAGCGTAAGTCTTCATTATTTATTTCCTTCCTTATTGCCCTCAAATAATTTCTTAAAATTTTTAAGGTCTTTTATGCGATGCCCGCTAATTGGCAGCCTGCCCTGAAGAAACATTGGGATACCTACATCAAGATCGCTAAACCAATCACCACTAGCCATTTTTAGTTGTATAACAAGGGTCAGCTCGTGCACACGCCCCCTATTTTTAATCAAATCAACAAACTTTTCGCGAAGAGCTAAGGCGACTTTGCTATTTACAAGGCCCTCTCGTTTTGAAATTCTTGATAAAGCTTCGCATACTTTTGCAGGGTCAACGTTGTTTGGACATCGCGTAACGCAGGTCCCGCAGGAGACGCAATTCCAGATCATTTTTGATTCCAGCACCGATTTATGGCCAAGCTGAGCAAGCCGCATTACAACATGCGGAGCTATATCTTGGTATGGAGCAACAGGACAACCTGCACTGCACTTGCCACAGAGATAGCATGCATCAAGCTTTTGCCCTGAGAGTTTCTCGATTTCTCTCTTTAAATGAGTGTTAATTGATCTGAGCTGCCCAGATACCTTCATGCTATAACCCCGCAAATATAAGTCTCCTGTAAAGCTTGTGAACGTTGGCACAAGCTACATATTTTAACAAAGACAGACGAGCCTGTCTTTATATTCGGCACTTCACCACGTATTCATTATTTAGCTATAAATGCCATTATTGGTCAAAATACCCAAAATATCAACGATTCCTCAATGTTCAAATACCTATATGAGGCAATTTATAACCTAGCATGCGCTGCATATCTAGGTGTTTGCATTCTATAAATTTTGTTGTTCCCAAAACAACCGCCAGTTAAACTTTTTATCGAGCGTAGATTAAAGGCAAAGATTTGCAACTGATACAGGCAACTATAGTCTAAAACAGTAGATCGGCAGATCAATTGATTTAAGTCAATCCATGCAAACCATTTAATAACTATAAACCATGCAATAATTAAGAAGATAAAACCTCAGAAGACTACAGTAGGTTTCAGACTAAGAAATCACAAGGCAAAGAATTAACCAGTATCAGC
This sequence comes from Actinomycetota bacterium, assembly GCA_030017355.1. Lineage (GTDB taxonomy): Bacteria > Actinomycetota > Aquicultoria > Aquicultorales > Aquicultoraceae > JASEIR01. The sequence goes on along the minus strand of JASEIR010000109.1, from coordinate 647 downwards.
AGTTTGAGCGGCTTTAGTTTCCTCTGCAGCTTCCACAGATTCTTTAGTTGCCTTCTCTTTTTTTCCAGCCTTTACCTTTGGAATCTTAATGTCCTCGATCTTTATCTTAGTTAGATATGATCGATGGCCAAACTTGCGACGATAGTTCTTTTTGGGTTTATATTTAAAGACAATAACCTTATTGCCTTTTAGATGTTCGACAATTGAAGCAGTGATTTTAACCTTATCTAGATTCTCAACCAAGACATGATCGTCTCGAACCATCACAACATCTGTGATGTCAAACTTATCTCCTGGATTGCCGACAATCCGATCGACTATTAACTCATCATCTTTGCTGACTTTATACTGTTTTCCACCTTGCTTTATAATAGCGTACATTACAATCCTCCCTAGCAACAAGCACTTATCTTAGCACATAAGCATGCTTGCGTCAATAATTCGAATAGATTTTATATGAGGCAATAGGTAATTTCGAGCAGACTTGACAAGAAAAAACGACGGGGGACCGGCAATCTTTCAATCTTTTAAGAAAATCTTTCAAGAACGGCACCGTTTCTTTAGCCCGTCTCCCATCCCCGTTCTCCCGTCCGCTCTTTATTTGAGATTGCCACGTCGGCTGCTTCGCAGCCTCCTCGCAATGACAG
>JASEIR010000108.1 GCA_030017355.1 Actinomycetota bacterium | reverse complement strand
TGCTTTTGAATCGGCGGTCTGCGGTCGGGCTCCAAAGGAGCCTATAGCGGCGGTCGGCGGTCTGCGGTCGGCGGTCGTATATCCCATAAATAGGGCAATGGCAAATGCTAATTGCTATTGTTTGATTATGAAGGTGTGAATATGAATAGTGCAAACAATGGTTTCGAAAAATCCATAGTGGTTAACGGGCTTGTGAGAAAGTTCGGTAGTTTTACAGCCGTTGATAATATCTCTTTTGATGTCATGCGCGGCGAGATATTTGGTTTCTTGGGGCCAAACGGCTCTGGTAAATCAACAACTATCCGCATGCTTTGCGGGATACTTGAGCCAAGTGGTGGTAGCGCAAGTGTTCTTGGGTATGATATTGCCACCCAAGCTGAAGAAATTAAGAAGCACATAGGTTATATGTCGCAGAAATTTAGCCTATATGATGACCTTACAGTTAATGAGAACCTTGATTTCTTTGGCGGCATTTACGGGCTTAAAGGCCAGCGCCTTGCCGAGCGCAAGAACTTTGTTTTGGAGATGGCAGGTCTAAAGGGCCGGGAGAATGAGCTTACAGCAAATCTATCAACTGGTTGGAAGCAAAGACTTGCTCTTGGCAGTGCAATCATCCATGAGCCGAAAATGGTTTTTCTTGATGAACCAACCGCTGGAGTTGACCCGGTCTCGCGTCGTAATTTTTGGGATATGCTTTACCAGATGGCTGAAGCCGGAACAACTCTTTTTGTAACCACTCACTATATGGATGAGGCAGAGCATTGCCACAGGCTTGGCTTCATCTACCAGGGGCGTATAATTGCCTTGGGCACGCCAGATCAGTTAAGAAGCAAACATATAAGAGGCGATATCGTTGAAATAGCAATAGATACCTCGCAAGAGGCTTTGCAAGCAATATCGAAAGCTCCAGGCGTTGAGGAGGCTTACTTTTATGGCGCAACCATACATGCTAAAGTGGCCTCGGCAGAAAGGGATGCTAAGCCAATAGAAAGGCACTTAGCAAACCAAGGCTTTAAAAATTTTTCAGTCCAAGCGGTCCAACCTAGTTTGGAGGATGTCTTTGTCAGCTTAATGGAATGGGACGTAGTTCCATATTCTCAATTTTCTTTTGATTAAAATAAACACTTGATGTATTGGTGTGTGAAATTGTTAAATTGCCGGGCGGTTATAATGCTTAATCTAGGCGGTTATAATGCTTGACCTTGCGGATTTAGAAAGTTTTACTATGTGGAAGAGAGTCAGCTATGATGTGATTGACGCCAATGTGCTAAAGCACAAATAGTTGACAGTTTCATGCTTAACCGCTAACTTAATAATTATTAAGTCGCTGATTCATCGGCATATCGGGTATAATATTTATGCTAGTGTTGTGGAGGCACTAATGGAAAAGGATATACTAAAATATCTAGCCACAAAACAGGACCTAGAAGATTTAAAGCTAGAACTAAGGGATGAATTCAGGCGGTCTCACAATGAGTTGCTGTCACATATGGATGAAATAGTTACCATAGCGCGAAGACTCGATCAAGAACGCGTTTTTACATTTGAGTACGTAAAAAGAGTTGAGTCGGAAGTCGAGAAAAACCGCAAGGATATCGACCACATTAAAGATATTCTAAAGATTAGTTAGAGACCTCCATTTGCCAGCATGAAGGGATTGCTGGGACGTAGTTCCATATTCTCAATTTTCTTTTGATTAAAAGAAATGCCCGTGCGTTAAATTGTTAAATTGCTGGGCGGTTATAATGCTTGACCTCGCGGGTTATAATGTTTAACTTCACAGATCATGATACTTGAGATCGTAGATTATAGTGCTTGGCCTTGCTGATTTAGAGAATTTTGATTATATGGACTATATGGAAGAGCGTCCCCAGCCATGAAACGCTCAACCTTTCCATAATCGCCTATTATTATATGCAATCGCTTATTATATAATAGTGTAATAAAACAACAGAATAGTGTAATAAAACAACAGAAGGCTTAAAATAACCTAGCTACCTAGCCAGTTAAGAGGTTAAATGGCAATAAAAGAACAAAGATTAAGTACAGCAAGCTTTAAATCACGCCTTCTTTCTGAAAAGCTTACTTTACGAAAGGCAAGCAGTGACTCTTCCAAACTTAACCAAAGCTTGGGAAGAGCTGCTGTAGATTTAAATCCTCATCAAATAGAAGCTTCAATTTTTGCGTTTAAAAGCCCTTTATCTAGAGGGGCTATTTTAGCCGATGAAGTTGGGCTCGGCAAGACCATCGAAGCTGGCCTTATAATCAACCAGCTTTGGTGCGAGGGAAAGCGAAAGGTCCTTATCCTTTGCCCCGCATCGATTAGAAAACAATGGGAGTCAGAGCTTCTTGCGCATTTTGATTTACCTTCACGCATAATAGATGGGCAAACTTTTAATGTTTTAGCCTCAGCCGGAAGAAAAAATCCTCTGAACGAAGATGGTATATTTATTGCGTCTCTTGATTTTGGTTATCGAAAAGCGGTGGAAATAAAAAGTACATATTGGGATTTGGTGGTTATCGATGAGGCTCACAGATTAAGAAACGCCTGGAGAGCTGAAAATAAAGTTGCACGGCGTATCAGAGAAGCAGTTTCAGGTCCAAACATAAAAGGTAAGGTTCTTTTAACCGCAACACCGCTTCAAAATAACCTCATGGAATTATTTGGGCTGGTAAGTTTTATTGATGAACAAGCGCTAGGGACCAATTACTCATTTAAAAGAAAATTTATATCGCCTGATGAACAAGAGCTTGTCTATAATCTTGAAGAACTCAGAGATAGGCTTATTGGTAGAATAAATCCTAAGACAGGCCATGTAACCGGTGGAATTATTACACGAAGTTTAAGAAGACAAGTAAGGGAATATGTCCCATACACTGCAAGAACAGGAATAACGGTTGATTTTGAGCCGAACGATGATGAGTGGCAGCTCTATGAATTTGTATCCGATTATTTAGCGCGTGATGATATTTTAGCGGTTGAAACCAAGCAAAGAGCTTTAATGATATTGATATATCGCAAAATACTTGCAAGCTCATCTTTTGCAATTGCAGCAACATTAAAAAGCCTCATTGCGCAGCTTGAGAGAAAGCTAAGCTTAATAAGAGCAGGCCAAAGGCTTAAACAAACAATAACAATCCCCGAAGACATAAAACAAGATATAGACGATGCTTACATCGAAGAGATAGAAGAAGTAGAGGGTACAGAAGAGATTGAAGATTCTCAAGATATAGAACAACAAGAAACAAACCGATTGGGAGAAAATAAAGCTATCCAAGAAGAGATTACCGAAAAGGCTTTAATGGCTGAAATAGCAGAGCTTGAAAGATATTATAATTTAGCCATAAAAATTTCCAAAAATGCCAAAGGTGAAGCTCTAGTTAGAGCGCTTAATAGTATATTTGCTGAGGCTGAGAAAAAAGACTGGCCTCAAAAGGTTGTTATTTTTACAGAGTCAAGGCGCACCCAAAATTACTTATACGACCTTCTCTCTGCAAATGGATATGAAGGTCAGGTTGTATTATTTAATGGATCAAATGACCACAAAGAAGCTAGCCGAGCCTATAGCGAGTGGGCAAGAGAGTTTCCTGAACTTGCTAAAAGTGGTAACCGCTCAACAAATATTCGTCAAGCTCTAGTATATGACTTTCAAACCAACAAAAAGATTTTTATTGCTACCGAGGCTGGTGCAGAGGGGCTTAACTTGCAATTCTGCAATATTGTTGTTAACTACGACCTGCCCTGGAATCCCCAAAGGATTGAGCAGCGCATAGGGCGATGCCATCGCTACGGCCAAAGATTCGATGTTGTAGTAGTTAATTTTGTAAACCGTAAAAACGCAGCCGATGAGCGCCTCTACGATCTTTTATCTAAAAAGCTAAAGCTTTTTGATGGTCTTTTCGGTTCATCAGATGAGATATTAGGTGCGCTTGGCTCGGGCATTGACTTTGAAAAAAGAATATTGGAAATTTACCAAACGTGCCGTGAGCCAGAGGATATCCAAAGAGCTTTTGATGAGCTGCAAAAAGAACTTGAGGCACAAATAAATGATCGCTTACTTCAAACTCGCCAATTAGTAATGGAACACTATGATGATGAGGTAAGAAATAAATTAAAGCTAAGGGATGAACAGCTACGAGTGGAGCTATCAGAAATTGATAAAGCTCTAAAAACGATTGTTCTGGAAACTTTAGATGATCACTTAGAAAAAACCGATGATGAGAACGTGTATCTGGTAAAGGCTTTGCCGTTTGATCAGCAAATCCGCACTGGCGATTCCATAGTCGGAAAAAAAGTTAGTTTTCGGCCGCTTGAACAAAGTGAGCGTGATCAGGGCATCGTAAGGCTACACCTATATCATTCGCTTGTTGAAGATATAATCAAATCAATTAAGAAAGATAAAATTTCGCAAGTCTATTCCTTAATATTTGAATATACATCTGGCGGACACCGCATTAGTATGCTTAATGATTTCTGCGGCTGCAGCGGTTATCTGTTTGTCTATAAGATTACATTTAACGGCATTGAAACTATTGAGTATTTGCTTCCAGTTGCTGTTGTAGGCTTTGGCAGCCAGTGGTTGCCGCTGACAGCCGAGCAAGCTGAAAAACTTTTAACGGTAACTTTAACAGAAAACGGCTTTGTTAGCACAGTTGAGAGGCAAGCTTTTGAAGTTTTACAAAACACCTATAGGCAAGAAAAAGAGACGCTGTCTAATCAATTAAAAATCATAAATGAGGAATACTATGACCAGGAAAGAGAGCGCTTAGACTTATATACTGAAGAGAGCCTGATGGAATTAGAGGATAAAGTTGACAGAAAAAAGCGCGAGTGGAATGAAGCCAAAAGAAAATTATCAAGGGCAAACACGCATGAAGAGCGAATGCAGTTACGAGATACGGTTTACAAACTTGAAAAAGAATACCGCAAACTTTTATCCAAACGCGACCAGGAAAACTTGCGCTCTTTTGAGGAAAAAGACAAAAAATTAAAAGAACTGGAAAATAAGCTAAAATTTAACTTAGAAGAAGAGCTTATATTAAAAGCAGCCTTTAGGATACTTTAAATACTTTAGGATAGAGTAAATGTGGTACTTGTATTTAGATGAAAGCGGTGATCTTGGATTTGATTTTATAAACAAGAATCCGTCCAGGTTTTTCACCGTTACGATATTAGCTACGGAAGGTATAAAAAACAATAGGTTTATTAAGAAAGCTGTTAAAGTAACACTGAGGCGCAAGCTAAACCCGCCTGGTAAAAGAAAAAGGCTGGTTGAGGAGCTTAAAGGCAGTAGCACAATATTTGAAATAAAGAAATACTTTTTTGAACAAGTAAAAGATGCCGATTTTCACCTTTACACAATAAATCTCAATAAGCGGAGAGTATACGATTATCTAGCACAAAATAAATCAAGGGTTTACAATTATATTGCTCGGTTAATACTTGATAAAATTCCGCTTGAAGATGCATGTACTAGAGTTCAATTGGTCATCGATAAGTCAAAAGGAAAGCGAGAAATAGTTGAATTTAATGATTATATTAGGCGGCAGCTTGAAGCCCGTCTTGATCCAAAAGTTCCACTCGATATATACCATTGGTCGTCACATGAATCGGAAGGTCTTCAGGCGGTGGATATGTTTTGTTGGGGCATCTTTGAAAAATATGAAAGGCAAAACACTGCTTGGTACGATGTGTTTAAGGACAAGATTAAATTTGAGACCAAATATTTATAAGAAGAAAAAGGATAATGCTTAAAAAGCATATACAGGCATTAAAAAAGAGCGTGCCCCGTAGATTTGTTGCGTCTAGACTATGGCCCACCAGATGGAAGGGAACATCTAGAACAATCTACGCCGGACTTACCGCTCAATTCAAATAATTGTTTTGGCCAACATGCAATACATCATGCTATACAAGTGAATCGATAAGTGTATCAATAAGTGTATCACTTTAAATATATTAATCGGAAACCGTTCTGTCAACATTAGGCATGCGCTTGTCTACCAAGGGCAGGTTCAAACTTTAAGCAGCAAAGGGCCTGTTTTAGTCTAAAAGCAGCCTTTAGATATTTTGAATACCTTGAGGGCCGAGTGAGATTATGGAGCAAAAAACAAAAAAAGAAAATAAGGCAGAAATTAAAACAGCAATTAATAAGGAGGGTAAGGAAGTTACTTGGCGGCATCCTGGCGGCAAGCTGTTAAGACTTGGGCCAGAATATTGCACAAATGCTGAGCTTTTAGCAATATTGATTGGCTCAGGTATTTCCGGAAAAACTGCTGAAGAAATTGCCGAAGAAATTTTAAGCAAATACCAATCTTTTAAAGGAATGGTTAATCAACCCCTTGAAAAGTTTTATTCAATAAAAGGGCTTAAACAAGTAAAAATAATTCGGATTGCGGCAGCTTTTGAGATTGCCCGCCGTATTGTAAGCCAAGTATTAGAGGAAAAAGGATATGAGTAAAATATCAAATCCCTTTGAACCAACAACTCACAAAACAGAAAGAACAGCCAACCAAAAACTGGTAGAATGGATTAACCAGATTATTAAAGAAGAAGGCATTCCTCTTGGTCAGGCTGAACAAGAAACGTCAGGCGCAGATAGAAAACAGCCCGATGTCATAATTTACAGGCAGCCAACCAGCTCGAGATTACTTTGCGTCATGGAGCTAAAGCCCCCATACTTTGATCCTTTCGATGAGCAGGAATTGGTTGAGCCTGCAAGAAAAAAAGCTAGCAAAAGAAGAGCTCCTTATTTTTGCACATCTAATTTCCAGGATCTTATCTGGTTTAATACAGAGAAAGCTAATTCGCTGTATCCCGTTGAAGAGCAAATCGTTCATAAATACCGTTTAAGCGATATTGCCGATTTAGATTTAATCGACAGGGTGGATATCAAGGCTAGCATCCAAAAGAATTTAAAAGCTTTTCTTATCGATTTATATGAAGTTTCAAGCGGCAAAAAGAAAGAGCCCCGCCATGCTATTGATGAATATTTAGTCCTAAGACTTCAAGAGAAAATCAAGGCATTATCTGTTCACTATGAGCACCTAATCCGAAAAAAGACAATCGACAATCCGGAATTCTCAAAGAAATTGCAGCATTGGTTTGTTGACCAAAACTGGAGTTTTGCATTTCAAGAGCAAGATTTTAAAAAAGCGGCAAGGCAAGCTGCATACCTATTGGTTAACAAGATACTTTTTTATAATGTCTTGCAATCTAAGCGCCCTCAGGATTTAGACCCGCTTGAAATTCCTCAGGCTTTAACAAAGGCAAGCCGCTTACAGGCCACGCTCCAGAGTTATTTCAATGAAGTTCTAAAGATTGACTATGAAACCATATATACAACCGATTTCATTGATGAGGTAGCGTTTCCTGACATCTTAGATGTTGTTGAGGAAGTTAAAGAGCTAGTTTCAATTCTTAACCGTTATAATTTCTCAAAACTTGGTTTTGACGTAATCGGTCGCATCTTTGAGAGCCTTATACCGGCAGAAGAGCGCCATATCCTCGGCCAATATTTTACTAACTCAGATGTAGTTGATATCATATTAAGATTTTGCCTTCGCAGTGAGACTGATAAGGTTTTTGACCCTTCTTGCGGTGCTGGAACTTTTCTCGTGCGTGCTTATCAGCATAAGAAACTCATGAATCAGCGCCTGTCTCATGAAGATATTTTGCCAACTCTTTGGGGAAATGACATAGCCAAATTCCCGGCTATGCTCACCACCATTAACCTAGCCATCAATGATTTAGGCGTTAACGAGAATTATCCTAGAGTGATAAGAAAAGACTTCTTTGAGCTTTTGCCTGAAAAAGTGGAATTTAAACTGCCGGAGCATTATCGCCATGTTGAAATTACGGGATTAGGCAAAAACGGCAAAGTGGTAGAGCATCCTCGCTGGTTTGATTGTATTGTTGGTAACCCGCCGTATACACGCCAAGAAGAAATTTCTGATATCGCAGGCGAAGATAAAGAATATAAAGTAAAACTAATTGAAAGCGCGCTCAAAGATTTAAACGGCAGGCCGCAAGCCAACATCTCCAAGAGGGCAGGCATACATGCCTACTTCTTTGTTCACGGAACCAAGTTTTTGAAAGAAGGAGGCCGCTTTGGCTTTATTGTCTCTAACTCTTGGCTTGATGTTGACTACGGCAAAGGCTTGCAGGAATTCTTTCTTAAAAATTATAAAATCATTGCCATTATTGAATCCAAAGTTGAGCGATGGTTTGCTGATGCAGATGTTAACACCTGCATAGTTATCCTTGAAAAATGCGCCGGTGAAGCCAAGAAGAAGGAAGCCAAGAAGAAGGAAAGAGACCAAAATCTTGTAAGGTTTGTCTATCTTAAGAAACCATTGCGTGCGTTTATACCGCCAGCGCAAGATATGTGGGCAAAACAAATAGAGCGTTTAAACGATGTGGACAAGCTAATAAAGACAATCCTAGCCCACTTTGAGCTGTATGAAAATGAGGA
>JASEIR010000107.1 GCA_030017355.1 Actinomycetota bacterium | reverse complement strand
AGGGCCTTACGGCCCTTCGGGATGACAGAGGATAAAATGCAAAATCCCTGAATTTCGAATTTTGAATTTTAATTGCCGTTACTATCGGGTGCCTTTTTCGCATTGTTGCGAGAGAGGGTCTCTTTATGAAGACGTTGTTATATACTGTTTACTAAATATTGTTTGACCGATCGAGGTGATAGGACATAATGAGTGAACAGCCAAAGCAAGACTATAAAGTAACTTTAAATTTACCAAAAACCGATTTTCCAATGAAGGCAAATCTACCGCAAAGAGAACCAGAGACGCTTAAGCGGTGGCAAGATATGAATATATACGATCAGATTCGCAAGAAAACCTCCGGCAAACCTAAATTTATTCTTCACGACGGTCCACCCTATGCAAACGGCAACATCCATGTTGGAACAGCAATGAACAAAATTCTAAAGGACATAATTGTCCGCTATAAGACTATGTCCGGATTCGATAGTCCCTTTGTCCCAGGGTGGGATTGCCATGGCCAGCCAATCGAGCATAATGTTGAAAAGCAGCTTGGCGAAAGGGCCAAGACTATATCTCAGGTTGAATTTAGAAAGCTATGCCGAGATTATGCGCTGGATTTTGTTAATAAGCAGCGCGAGCAGTTCATGAGGCTCGGGGTGGTGGGGGATTGGTTTAACCCATATCTTACGCTTGAACATGAGTACGAGGCAACCAATGTCAAGGTTTTTGGTGAGCTTTACAAGCGCGGGCTTGTATACAAACGTCGCAAGCCAATTCATTGGTGTATAGAAGATCAAACCGCACTTGCGGAGGCTGAAATTGAATATCGGGAAGAAACATCGCCATCGATTTATGTTAAGTTTCCTTTAAAGAGTGAGTTTGAACCTATTAAGGATTTTAACGAACCTAAGTTCGTGGTTATATGGACAACCACTCCATGGACGCTTCCCGCAAACGTTGCAATAGCTGTTCATCCAGATGCCTGGTATGTTGCAGTAAGAGCAGCTGGCCAGATCTTAATACTTGCAGAAGCAAGGCTTGAGGAAGTGGCAAAGGAAATCGGCATATCCGAATATGAGATAGTAGCCAGGTTCAAGGGATCCAACATGGAATTTTTGATATGCGAGCACCCATTATTTGCCGAGAAAGAATCGATAGTTGTGCTTGCTGATTATGTCGGTCTTGATACCGGAACCGGCGCGGTGCACACAGCACCAGGTCATGGACAGGAAGACTACATGACAGGTTTAAAATACGATTTACCAGCTCCAATGCCTGTTGATGCAACCGGTCGCTTTACAAAAGAGGCAGGCCAATTTGCAGGTATGTATATCATAGATGCCAATAAGGCAATAATTGATTATTTAAAGGGAAAGGACCTCCTACCATTTTCAACAGAGATCACGCACGCATATCCATGCTGTTGGCGCTGTAAAAATCCGGTCATATTTAGGGCAACTGAGCAGTGGTTTATTTCAATGGATATAAATAATTTGCGCGGAGCAGCACTTGATTCAATAGGAAAGGTTAATTGGATTCCTGATTGGAGTGTAAGGCGAATTGTGGGCATGGTTGAAGCAAGGCCTGATTGGTGCATATCGCGGCAGAGGTCTTGGGGCGTTCCAATACCTGTTTTTTATTGCGCAGATTGTCAAGACGAGGTTGTAACTGATGAAACCATTGGCGCAGTAATAGAGCTTTTTAAGGAGAAGGGCGCGGATGCATGGTTTGCCATGAGCGCGGAAGAAATACTCCCAAATGGATTTACTTGTCCAAAGTGTGGCGGTAAAACGTTTGAAAAAGAAACGGATATTCTTGATGTCTGGTTTGAGTCTGGTGTAAGTAACGAAGCGGTTTTAAAGACAAGACCTGAACTGTCTTGGCCCGCTGATCTTTATACCGAAGGGAGCGACCAGCACAGAGGCTGGTTTCAATCATCGCTTATGACCTCAGTTGGCGTTCACGATATGGCCCCTTATAAATCTGTGCTCACCCATGGCTTTGTCGTGGATGGCGAGGGGCGCAAGATGTCAAAATCTCTTGGTAATGTCGTTGACCCTCTTGATGTTATTTCTAAGTCAGGCGCAGATATTTTGAGGCTGTGGGTTGCCTCAAGCGATTACACAGTTGATGTTGCCATCTCGCCAGATATACTAAAACACGTTGGAGAAGCTTATCGAAGAATTCGAAATACTTTCAGATTTATACTTGGCAATCTGTACGATTTTAGGCCCGGCGTTGATAGTGTCGATTATGACCAGTTGCAAGAACTTGATAAGTGGGCTTTGCACGAGGCGACCGGTCTTTTGAAAAACATAACTGAGGCATACAACGACTACAGGTTCCATGCTGTTTATCACTCAGTTTATAGCTTTTTCACTAATGAACTAAGCTCGCTTTACCTTGATATATTAAAGGATAGGCTTTATGCTTCGGCAGCTGATTCAGTTGATCGCAGGGCTGCCCAGACAGTTCTTTTTGAAATACTTGTAACATTTGTTAAGGCGCTTGCACCAATACTGGCTTTTACTTGCGAGGAAGTTTGGTCTAACCTACCAGAAGAAGTAAGAGATGTGGAAAGTGTTCATCTTAGTGATTGGCCGGTGGCAAACGAGAAATATTTGAATCCTAAACTTGATGCTGATTGGAACAAAATCTTAAAAGTAAGGGCGGAGGTTGCAAAAGCGCTTGAAATTGCACGAAATGAGAAAAAAATCGGCAACTCACTTGAAGCTCAGGTAGAGCTTTATGTCAGCGAACAATTGCAAGAATTCCTTGGTAAATATGGCGATATGCTAGCACAAGTAATGATAGTATCAAGTGTTAAGATCTATCCTTACTTCGAGGCTCCGGAAAGTGCATATAAAAGCGAGCTTCTACAAAATCTTGCAATTAAAGTTTCGCCTGCGCCGGGTGCAAAATGTGAGCGCTGCTGGCGTTTTGAGGAAACCGTGGGCGGAGTGCCGGAGCACCCCGGATTGTGTGCAAGATGTGCAGCAGTGCTGGAGACAAGAGTCTAGAAACTAGATTTGCGGTCTAGAATGAGGGTTTATAGCAAGAAACTGGACGTAAAGGTCTAGAACATGGGTAAAAGAAGATTAAGTAGAGCGGGAGGTTCCCATGGATGAGAGCGAGCTTGGCAAGTTCAAGGAGCGGTTATTAAAAGAGAAAGAGAGCTTGGAGAGCGAGCTGAAATATATGGAAAGCACAATGGAGCGCTCGCAGAGCGATTGGTCTGGCGAGACCAGTGCTTACGATAATCATCCTGGTGATTTAGGAACAGATATCCTTATTAGAGAGAGCGATTTTTCTCTTGCGCGCAATGCGCGCGACACGCTAACAAAGGTAAATGACGCCTTAAAGAGGATAGATGAGGGAACTTTTGGCTATTGCAAAGTTTGCGGCAGACCTATTGAAAGAGAAAGGCTTGAGGCTCTTCCGTACGCTGAATTATGTATTGAGGATCAAAAGGCAGCAGAAAGAAGCTGGTAATTGGGGTTGGTTTTTTGTTTCTAATCATTACAGCAATAATTGTACTCATAATCGATCAGGCTTCAAAAGCACTTGTTCGAAGCTTGATGGCAGTTGGAGAATCGTTCTCTGTAATCCCAGGTATATTGCACATAACCTATGTTAGAAATTCTGGAGCCGCGTTTGGTTTACTTCCAAATCAAAAAGTCCTATTCTTTGTTATAAGTCTTACGGTTATAATCTTTATATTGTATTACAACAGGCGAATGAAGGTAGCAAACCGCTTGCTGGCAATTTCTCTGGGTTTTTTACTTGGTGGAGCCGCTGGAAATCTTATTGATAGGCTCTTTGTAGGAATGGTCACAGATTTTATTGATTTTAGGGTATGGCCTGTCTTTAACATTGCAGATTCGGCAATTGTGATATCAGTGATATTGATTGCCTATATTTTGCTAACACAGCGGCCCAAAGAGGAATCACATCATTAACGAAAGGGTGGATGTTATTGTTCCCAATACTTTTTAAAATTGGCTCATTTTCCATTCACACCTACGGCGTAGCCATTGCTGTCGCATTTCTTGCAGGCATCCTATTGATTCGCCGCGAGGCAAAAAGAAAAGAAATGAATCCAGATATGGCCTATGATATTGTCTTATTTGCGCTTATTGGTGGCATTATTGGTGCACGGGTCGCATACGTTTTAGACAATTGGAACGTTTTTGCCGCCAATCCAGCGCAAATCTTTGCTGTTTGGCAGGGAGGCCTTGTGTTTTATGGTGGCTTTATAGGCGGTGCTCTAGCTATTATTAGTCTATTGAAGATAAAAAAATTGCCTATTGGGAAGGTGGCCGATATTGTTGCGCCATCAGTTGCTTTGGGCTCTGCCATTGGTCGCCTTGGATGCTTTTTTAATGGATGTTGCTACGGTAAAGAAACATCACTTCCGTGGGGTGTTACCTTTACAAATCCACTATCGAGCGCAAGGCCGCTAGGCGTGCCGCTGCATCCAACTCAGCTTTACGATTTCGCATATAACTTGCTAATTTTTGGAATTCTATGGGGCTTAAGGTCGCGCATTAAAAGCGATGGGTTGCTGTTTTGGATTTACATAACAATGTATGGGTTCTTTAGGTTTATGATTGAATTTCTTCGCACGAACCCGGAGTTTTACCTTGGAATGAGCGGATCTCAGGTATTTAGCGCTGTTATGTTTGTAGCAGGTCTTGCAGTTATATTTGGCTACTACTTTAGGAGAGCCCAACACGTTGGTTTAAGGCAAAACAAGCGGGCGGTTAATGGACCTTGAAGAAAGATTTGAAGAAAGAGCTGAAGAAAGAGGAACATTTAATGAGGAGAAGGATGCTTTTGAATTATCGCTGGTTGTCAAAGAAGATTATGCTGGCCAGCGTGTAGATGTTTTTCTATCCAAGAACCCTGAGATTTCTTCTAGAAGTTTTGCTCAGGGCTTAATTGAAAAGGGACTTGTCCTTGTAGATGGCAAGAAAGTCGATAAGAACTACAAGCTTCGTGCTGGTCAGCTAGTCGATGTTACAATTCCAGCACCTGAGCCAGCAGAAGTTAAACCAGAGCCAATCCCACTGGATATAAGATACGAGGATGATGATTTAATTGTCCTTGTAAAGCCAGCTGGCATGGTAGTGCATCCAGCGCATGGACATGCAAGCGGCACTCTTGTAAATGCTCTTCTTGCTCATGCTCCAAGTCTTTCATCAATAGGTGGAATCACAAGGCCAGGGATAATCCATCGTCTTGATAAAGATACTTCGGGTTTAATGATTGTTGCCAAGAATGATTTTGCCCATCAAATTTTAAGCAAAGAGTTAAAGGATAGAAAAATTAAGCGTACCTATTTAACACTGGTTCATGGCCGTTTTAAAGAAAAAGAAGGTACAATTCACGCCCCAATTGGGCGAAGCCCACGCTTCAGGCAAAAGATGTCTGTGATGGGCGTAGGAAATAGAGAAGCAATCAGCCACTATCGCGTCTTAGCAACCTATGATGATTACAGTCTAGTTGAAGTAAGACTTGAAACTGGGCGGACACACCAGATAAGAGTACACATGAAATACATCAGCCACCCGGTAGTTGGTGATCAGCTTTACGGCACAGGTGGGTCTAAGAGAGATCTGGGGCTAAAAAGACAATTCCTACATGCGTACAAGTTGGAATTTATCCATCCAAGAACAGGTGAATACCTTCGCTTTGAAGATAAGCTGCCACCCGATTTACAGGAAGTTTTGGATAGTCTCCGGTATGGTCATTAAATTTTTGCTGTTAGTTATTGACTAACACACTTTATATTACTATCCTTATTATTGTCTTATCACAGGGCTTGCGCTAATTATTCGATCTGACACAAAAATTTCGAGAATTAGGGCAGGCTTTTGTTATGCAATCATTTATTTGAGTATAAAAATATTGAGTATTAAGAATTTTAGCGTTATTATAAGCTGGTTGAATAGTTAAGAGTATTGAAAACATGTTTTTAGCTGGTTTATCTTTTAGTATTTTTAGGAGGTCAGTTGAAAAAAAAGGATTTGCTGAAACATCCGATCCAGCATCTGGATCTAAATAATGTTAATGGGCTTGACCAGCTATTACGAGGATTTGAAGCAACATCTTACCAGAGCCGCAATCTCGCAAAGTCAAGGATCGTTTTAGAGAATATGTTGAAAGATGAGAACACAACGGTTTTTCTCGGAATAGCTGGCGCTATTGTTCCTGGAGGGCTTCGCAAAGTAATCCGAGATATGATAAAGAACCATATGGTTGATGTATTGGTTTCAACTGGTGCCAATCTTACCCATGACTTTATTGAAAGCATGGGTTTCCATCACTATATTGGCTCAGCCCATGTAGACGATGCGGTTCTTGAGGAATTTAAAATTGACAGAATCTATGACACATACGTTGATAATCAGGAATTTGAAACTGTTGAGCTTACCATTTCAAAGTTAGCTTCTGAACTTGAACCCGGCATCTATTCCTCTCGCGAGTTTCTAGCTTATCTAGGGTCAAAAATTAAAGACCCAAATTCAATCCTTAGAGCAGCTTATGAAGAGGGTGTTCCAGTATTTTGCCCGGCGCTTTGTGATAGTGCGATAGGCATAGGTTTGACCCATCTCTATAGCCAGAGGGATATGAATGGTCAAAACCCAGGAGTTTTCATTGACCAGATTAGAGATAATTACGAAATAGCTCAGATAAAGCTTAAGTCAGAAGCAACTGGCGCGATTTATGTTGGTGGTGGCGTGCCGAAAAACTATATTCAGCAACTGGAACCTTTGTTAGACACAATGGGCTATAAGCAGGTTGATGGTCATAAATACGCTGTTCAAATAACTACAGATGATCCGAAATGGGGTGGTCTTAGCGGTTGCACATTTGAAGAAGCGCAGTCCTGGGGCAAGATAACCAAGGATGCGCAAATGGCAACCGTATATATAGACTCAACTATCGGATTGCCGCTCATTGTGGGAGCGTTTATACAATCCAATAAGGATTTCGTGAGAAATAGAAACTTTAGTTGGGTTGGAAATAAACTAGAAAGGATTGAGAAATGAACAAGGGTAACCACATAATTGCCGACATTCATAACATGTCATACGATACGCTGGTCGATGACAAGTTCTTACTTCAAACAATTGTAAATGCAGCAAATGAAGCCGGGGCAAACATAATTAATCAGTCCAGATATCGTTTTGGACATAACTCATCGCCTGGCTGCACCGCATTTATTATGCTTGATGAAAGCCATGTGTCTATTCATACGTATGCCGATGACGGCAAAATGGCACTGGATGTCTTTACTTGTGGTACCACTAGCTGTGAGAAAATCCTTGAGTCGATTTGCAGGCAGCTTGGCATAAAGGAAGAAAACATAGTTATTAAAAAGGTCCCTAGGTTTTAATATAAGTCTTAACAAGGCGGAATATATGTTACAAGGTTAATCTCCCCGCTATAAAAGCGGGGAGAATTATTGGAGGATCGGTGTACACATCTTTACCTTTTAATTTTTTAGGGATAGATGAGCATAGCTCGTTTGAAGAGTCCAAGGTTGTGGTCCTGCCATTTCCCTACGACTCAACTACGTCTTATAGGGCGGGTGCACGGGAGGCACCCATTGCGATAATTAATGCGTCGCGGCAGGTTGAGCTCTACGATGAGGAGCTTGAGATAGAGATCTATGAGAAGGTTGGTATTCATACATTTAAAGAGATAATGCCTGACATGCGTGGCCCAGAACATCAGGTGGAATTGGTAAGGAAGGTATTTGTTGAAGTAATGGGGGCGGGAAAATTCCCAGTAATGATTGGTGGAGAGCACTCCCTTACAATTGGCGCTGTTCGGGCAGTTAAAAACTTCTACCCAGACGTTAGTGTGCTCCAGCTTGATGCACATACTGATCTTCGCAAGGAATATGAAAGTACACCTTATAGCCATGCAAGCGTTATGAGGCGTATCTTTGAGAGCGATGTTAAGATTGCACAAGTTGGAGTGAGAAATTCAAGCAAGGAAGAAGACGAGTTTATAAAATCAAACCATATCTTTTCTGCAACAGCTAGGCAGTATATCTATGGTTATTATAGCGTTGAAGATATCGCCGATGCACTTAGTGACAATGTCTATATAACCATCGATATGGATGTATTTGACCCTTCCGAAGTTCCTGCAGTTGGCACACCTGAGCCAGGTGGTCTTGGCTGGTACCATATTCTTGATATATTGCAGGAAGTAACCAGTCGCCGAAACGTAGTGGGTTTTGATGTAGTTGAGCTTGCACCTATACCTGGTAGTCCAGCAAGCGATTTTCTAGCTGCCAAACTGATTTATAAGCTGATAGGGTATTGTTTTAGGAAGAACCTTTAGGTTGACCGCCGCCCGCCGCTATAGGCTCCTTCGGAGCCTGGCCGCCGACCGCCGACCGCTGCTATAAAGGATCGGAGACCGTAGACCGCTTCACCCTCCCCTGACCCCCACCCTACACCCTCCCCCGCAAGCGGGGG
>JASEIR010000106.1:4126-8521 GCA_030017355.1 Actinomycetota bacterium | reverse complement strand
TTGGAATCATCGAGAGAGGTACTCTTCTGGTAAGTGGTGAGGTTGAGAAGATAATCGGGGGCATGAAGGTTTCCAGAACCCTCAGGGTTAAAGTAATCGATGAACCTAACGCCGTTATACCGTTATTAAGCGAAAGACCTGGTATTGAGAACGTCCATGTCTTAGAAGATGATCTGATCGAGATGGAATTTAAGGGAGCAGAAGACGAGATACCAAGTATTCACGAGCTCCTGATATCAAAAGATGTAAAAGTTATCTACCTTAACGAGGTGCCTCTCGATTTGGAGGACGTTTTCTTTCACATAACTAAGGGGGCGCTGCAGTGAGGAGTGTGATAAAGAAACTTATAGCCGTTGTATCAAAAGAGTTAAGAAGCCAGATGAGAGGCGGTAGAGCTTTCGCACTCTTTGGAGCTTACCTTCTCCTTTTAATAGGATTCGAATGGAGCATCGCCAAAGTGTTCCTTATAAATTCAGAGAGAATGGGGGCTGAGGCTTATAAGCTGGGTTTTATGCTTTTCACAACGCTCTCGCTCTTCCAACTGCTTCTCATCTCCTTCATTACACCCAGCTTTACAGCGGGTGCGATATCCCATGAAAAAGAACAGCAGACTTTCGATCTACTGATTGTCTCCGAGATATCCCCAATATCCGTAATACTTGGCAAACTTGTATCATCGCTCGGCTACGTTTTTCTGCTGATAATCGCATCGGTCCCTGTCATGAGCACCGTGTTTTTATTTGGGAGCGTCTCCCCAGGCGATTTCCTTGCAACTTTTTTAATCCTTATCATAACGACCGTTACTTTCGGTTCGATCGGCATTTTCTTTTCGTCGTTGGTTAAAAAAACTCAGGTCGCTACAGCGCTAACCTACGGAACGGTCTTGTTTCTGTTGGTTGCAACGCTAATCGGCAGCTCCCTCATCTCAACCTACATCGAAAGGCAATACCTGATGTTTCGGCAAGGACCACCACCAAAGGCGCAGGAAATAACAAGCATGAAATCCTATAAGATGGCAAGATTTCTCTTAAGACTAAGCCCCATAAACGCCATGACATCCATTACTGGAATGACGCCCGAACTTTATTCCGGGGGTCCCTATAGCAGCCCGTATTCGCTTTTACTTATACCTATGCCACAATTTCGTCTTGATTCGATGATTATAAACACGGGTGGGATGGAACCCATTCTGTTGAAAAAGATGATTGGAAGCGGTGTTTTTGTCGATGAGGGATCGCGTCTACGGGGCGCTCCAGGACAGAAGGATGAAAAGAATTCCGGGCCAAGGCCGGACTGGCACTATACCGTCGCGATATACTTATCTCTAAGTGCTGTTTTACTATTTATCTCCAGCCGTCTCCTTCTTCCCTATCACCGATGGCGTCTGATAAGAATACCGTTTTTGAAAAGATTTAGGGCTAGCCCACCGGAAGCTACCGCAGGCCAAGAGAGTTAGTCCGTTCACTCAATTGGCTTTTAGTCGGCCTTATGAATGTAGCAACTGCATCTCAAATAAGTGATGGTTTTGCTGGTCTTCTGTCTCTAGTCCCCGTCGGTCTTATGCATTCTTAAGAATGCATAAGGCCCTTCAACACATCAATCATTATATAATTTGCTTTATGGGTTATACTGTCTTTAAGCTCAGAATCTACCTTGGTGCTTGCGGTGCATGGGTAGCTTGAAAGGCCCTTACAGGCAACTTCAAAAACCTTCTTGTCTGCTTTAAGGCCTTCAAAAATTCGCGCCAGATGATAGGTCGCCCCGCATGGAGCGCTAACGATAACTTCAACATGCTTAATGATTACATTGTCAACAATAAGGCCAACCCTTGGACGCCCAATTCTAAATTCTTTAATGAATCTGTTTATATGAACATAGCCATCGCTGGTTAAGTTGCAGAATGGCTTTGGGGCTGCAAATTCCATGCCTAACTCTGTGCATTTTTCTTCCAGCCTTTTCTTAGTCCAACCCCCCAATCCAGTCGGGATCCTCGACGGGAACAATCAAGGCCTTACTACCAGCCCTTGCTGCAACAACCGGCACATCAAGCAATAAATCGCTATGTACATTTATGGCAATAGTGACATCATGAGATGGAAAATCCTCTGGGAGATAATCTTCCGGGTTATCGATAAACTGATCTGCAAGAATTGGCAGCTTTAAGTGACCAGCAATTCTATCTGAGAGATCGTCCGCCAAGCTAAGCCGGCAACTGATACAGTCCTTACCACATGCGGTGCATAGCGTCTCATCGTTCTTAAGATGCTTAATAAAACGCTGTGCATAATCCTCGGCACTACCTCTTCTCTAGCGGCGCATAGCTCAACAGCAGTGTTTTTTCGCCCTCGCCTAGGAAAAAGACAGTGACCTGCTCGGGGCCCTTTATGTCTACTACACGCCCCTCCCCGAACTTCTTATGATACACGCTATCGCCAACCGAAAATGAGCTAATTTTTGATGGCGGCTTTGCTTTCGTATCAACTTGCTCAGCATTAACCATTAGTTCAGACGGTATCTCTCTTAGAAAACGTGATGGGGAATTATAGCTTACGCCACCCCAAAGATTTCTCGACCGGGCATTACATAGGTAGAGCCTCTCCATAGCCCTAGTGATGCCGACATAGAAAAGGCGCCGCTCTTCTTCAAGCTCGGCAATATCTGTCATGGAGCGAATGTGCGGAAATACGCCATCTTCTAAGCCAACAATAAAGACACTGGTAAACTCCAGACCTTTTGCATTATGAACGGTCATTAAAGTTACGCTGTTTTGCTCATCGTTATAGCTATCAATATCTGTAATTAGGGAAATCTCCTCTAAAAACTCGTCAAGGGTACAGGATTGACGTCCTTCTTCAAATTCTTTTACAACCCCAACAAATTCCTTTACATTCTCTGCTTTTGTACCTGCTTCAACAGTATCCTCGCGCTCATACATTGCAAGATATCCTGTCATATCAAGAAGTGCTTTAACCAGGTTTTGAAGAGTCTCCTTTTCTTTAATTGCCTGCAGTTCTTCAATAATGGCCATAAACTTCCTAACATTATTTCGTGCAGCCGTGGATAGCGCATTAATTTCGTCGACTCTTTCAAGAGCATCATAAAAGCTTATATTATTTTTTAGCGCATATGCATCTATCTTTGCGATAGTTGTATCACCAAGACCCCTCTTTGGTACATTTATGATCCTTTTTAAGCTTATTGAATCACGCGGATTAGAAAGCACTCTTAAATAAGCCAGGATATCCTTAATCTCGGCGCGGTCATAGAACTTAAAACCACCAATAATTTTATAAGGCACACCGTAGCGAAGAAAAATTTCTTCAAGAACTCGGGATTGGGCATTGGTGCGGTAAAAGACAGCAAAATCCCTGTACTTGCAACCATCTTTCACCTGTTTTTCTATCTCACTTGCTACAAACGTTGCCTCTTCGTGCTCATTTTCTCCCTGATAGCGTATGATTGGCTCACCTTCATCTTTTTCTGTCCATAAGACCTTGGGTTTGCGGTAGCGATTGTTTTGTATTACATGGTTTGCTGCTTTAAGAATTGTCTTTGTTGAGCGATAATTTTGCTCCAGTTTTATTATTCTGCACTCAGGATAGTCACGCTCAAACTCTAGGATATTGCGTATATCAGCTCCACGAAACCTGTAGATTGATTGCGCATCATCACCCACCACGCAGAGATTTCTATGCTTGCCCACCAGCAATTTGACAAGCTCATACTGCGCAAGGTTAGTGTCCTGATATTCATCTATTAACACATGCTTAAATTTATCCTGGTAGGTCTCAAGAACAGATGGGAAGAGCTGAAATATATTCACCGTTAACATGATTAGGTCATCAAAATCAAGTGCGCTGCTAAGATAAAGCCGCTCCTGATATAGCTTGTAAACACCGGCTATGACGGTCTCAAGGTGTGTAGTGGCGCGCATTGCAAACGTTTCAGCATCAATTAGCTCATTTTTTGCATTTGATATTGCCGCTGCAAGCTTATTTGGTGCGTAACGCTTATTATCAATATTCAAATCCCTCATGCAATAGGTAACAAGCCTGAGAGAATCGTTATCATCGTAGATAGTGAAGTTGCGCCTATACCCAAGTCGCTCGATTTCCTGGCGCAAGATTCTCGCGCACGTAGAATGAAAGGTGCTTACCCACATGGCGCGGCTTATCCGGCCAACCAGTGAAGCAACACGCTCCTTCATCTCGTTGGCAGCCTTGTTTGTAAATGTAATAGCCAGTATATTTAAAGGGTCTACACCCCTCTCTTTTATTAGGTATGCAATCCTATACGCCAATATCCTTGTCTTTCCACTCCCTGCCCCTGCTATTATAAGAAGTGGACCCTCGGCATGCATAACTGCCTCGCGCTGGACTGGATTTAAGCTATCAA
>JASEIR010000106.1:0-4116 GCA_030017355.1 Actinomycetota bacterium | reverse complement strand
TAACCTCTTATTAGGTATTGCACTTCAATAATTAAAAATAGATGAAGACATTAAATAAATATATCACTAACCGCGTGCATTGCCCAAAGCTTGGCAAATAATTTCTATATTCTTCTAATTCTTCTTTGGCTATCGCTTGGAATCAGGATCATAAAAAGCACAAGTGCCAGAAGCGATACAGCACTTCCAAAGAAAAATGGCGCCGAAGGGCTTATTTTGTCCCAAAGAAATCCGGCAAACAAGCTAGCGGGAAATAGGGCTACACCGAGCACAAGACTTAGAAGACCATAAGCCGTACCACGAAGCTTGGCAGGAACAATATCAGCCGTGAAGGCTTTAAATATACCCTCTGTAAATGCATAGTATAATCCATAAGCCGCAAATAAAAACCAAATTGCCAATGGGCTTCGCACCAGTGCAAAGCCTAGATAGACAAGTGAAAAGATGACGTACCCTGAGATAATAACGTTTTTTCTACCAATCTTATCCGACAAAGAACCAATTGGAGTTGAAGAAAGCGCATAGACGATGTTAAAGACGAAATAGACAAGAGGGATCAAACCGATAGCTATTCCAACATTCTGGGCTCTCAAGATAAGAAAAGCATCGCTTGAATTACCAAGCGTAAAAATTAGAACAACGATCAAAAATAACTTAAATCGTCTATTAAACGAACTAAGACTGAGTTTAAGAGTTTCAACTTTTGTGGGTTTTATTTTTTCTTTAACAAACAATGCAAGTACAGCAACACCAATAGCTGCTGGAATAATTGCAAAGCTAAAATAGAGTCTGAAATTATTATGAAGTAGAGGTAAACTAGCAAAGGCAATCAAAGGCCCAAAAGCGGCACCCAACGTATCCATGCTTCGGTGAAACCCAAATGACTTGCCATATTCTTCCCTGCTGCTTGATTCAGCTATTAAAGCATCCCTTGGCGATGTTCTAATTCCCTTACCAAGACGATCGGAAAACCTTCCTATTAACACCTGCCACCAGACAAAAGATAGGGCAATTATTGGCTTTGAAGCTGCGGCCAACCCATAGCCAAGCACTGTTAACCGTTTCCGGCTCCGTGTGCGATCAGAGAGCCAACCAGAGACAACCTTAAGTAGGCTTGCTGTAGATTCAGCCACACCCTCGATTAAACCAACAATCGAAACGGGGGCACCCAGTACGGTCGTTATAAATATTGGAATCAACGGGTAAATCATCTCTGTAGAAATATCTGTAAATAAGCTGGTTAAGCCAAGGAAAAAAACGTTTCTTGAAAATCCGAGAATTTTCTTATTCGGCAGTCGCAATTACGTCTCGTCCCTCTCGATTTTAGCTAAATGATTGGTTAGATCTTGGTGAATTCTATCAATCGTTGCTTTATATTCCGCAAGCTCGAGCTTTCTTTTTTGTATTTCAGCTTCATTTCTCTGTCTGTATTCGAGGCCCCTTAAAACAGCCGACTCGATGCTATTTATCATCTCAGATATCCGCTCATCTAGAATTCTTTTTAAAGCTAGTAAGCTTTCATCTAGCCTTTCGTGCAAATCACCTCGAATGCGACCACAGTGCATATCAAAATACCGTATCAATTTTTCCTTGGCATCCGCATAAAGCATTCTTGCTGCAAAGATTTTTGGCAGAACGCTTTTTACCGGTGCAACAAGCAAATCTATACTGGTTGTCTCTTCTTTAGCTAGATAATAAAACCGCCTACTATCAATTAACATTACAGTATCTGCTATCTTTGATAATGAAAGGCCAAATATTTCTGAAGCAGTATTAACAATTTCTTGGGCTATACTATTTGTCTCGCTAATAAGGCGATTTGCTACACTCTCAAAACCAGCAGCCACCGTCTTTTCTTGTTCACTTCGCCATCGAGTAAAAATTGAAAGAGAAATGTTTTTGACTGCGGCGTCTAGGCTTTCTTCAATCTGCGCTTTCGAACCAGACTTTATTTTTTCAAACTCGTTATCAAGTTCTTGAATGGCTTCTGGCAGCTTTTCTTTTTTAAGAGCTTCTACCTTTTCATCATATTGCTTTATCAGCTCACTAATCTGCCCCTTCATAAGGTAATGCGCATCAAGGCGCTTGCGCTCAATCTGCTCAACATATTCCTTAAAAGCGGCAAGTTGTTTCTCGACAATCTCAATAGGCTCCTCAAGAGTCTTAAGTTCAAGCTCAATATGGCGAAGTATATTTTCGGTAACTTGCAGACCACGGTTGATTGCAACAGTTAATATAAGCAACCCTTTTTCCTTTAGCAAAAAGTTAGAAAGCTCACGTTCAAACTGTAAGATATTGCTTTGAGCAAGCAACTTTTCATCACCTTCCTCTAGCCCTTTCAGAGCAACCCGTGCAGAAAGAGGGATTAAATTAATCTTGTTTTCAAGCGCTTTCTCTAAAACCTTTCTACTAAATGCCAGAGATTCCTTTAGCTCACTTTCCGATAGATAATCAATCTTGTTTTGAACAAAGAAAATTTTTTCGATGTACTCCTTGATGTCGGTTAAAAACGCAATTTCAGTCTTGCTTATGGGAGGATCGGAGGACACAAGGAATATGACCGCATCTGCCTCGGGCAAATACCCATACGATACTTCTGTATTGTGCTCATAGATAGAGCCAACGCCCGGAGTATCTACCAATATTACGCCTTCACGCAAATATTCCGATGGATAGCTAACGATAACCTTTTTGACATCCTTCTCGTTATTTGGATTCTGCCTCTCTGTTACATAATCTTCCAGTTCATCTACCGATATGTTCTTTATCTGACCGTTGTTAAATATAACTTTAGCTGAAGGATCATTTCCATAGACCAACTCAGTAATAATTGAGGTAAGAGGCACAACTGCCATCGGCAATACTGCTTTCCTAAGCAAAGCATTAATAAATGTTGTCTTTCCTCGTTTAAACTCGCCCATAACCACGAGATTAAACTTGTTTTCGGTAAGCTTTTCAATAGCATATTCAAGCATGCTGTAACTACCACGCGTCTCACTTTGCTGCAAGCTTGCTTTTAGCTCTCCTAAAGTCATCAAGATGTTTGATCTGGCTTCTGCATAGTTCTCTAACATATAGAATCACCCCATAAAAAATAGCCCCTACGGTTCCTCGTAGGAGCTATTAGCCTTGTGGCAATTTGTGCGAGCTCCATCGCATACTCTCATGCTATCAGAAATATAAGCAAATTTTTCGATATTGTCAACCAAACTATATTTAAACTACGCGTTTGCCAAGAATTTTAGCAACCGGCGTAACCTCGCTTACCAACTGCCTTAGCTGATCAGGCGTCAATGATTGCGCACCGTCACAAAGAGCCTTTTTAGGATTGGGATGCACTTCGATCATAAGCCCATCAGCGCCAGCCGCAACAGCCGCCCGACTCATCGGTATAATGTAGTCGCTATGACCCATCGCATGGCTTATATCAACGATTATGGGATGTGTGCTTAACTTCTTTACTACTGGCACGGCAGCTAAATCAAGAGTAAAGCGAGTCGCTGTCTCAAATGTCCTTATTCCCCGCTCGCAGAGAATTATATTTTGATTTCCCGCCTTGGTGATGTATTCAGAAGCAAGAAGCCATTCATCAATTGTGGCCGACATTCCCCTTTTTAGGATAACAGGGGTATTTTTATCAGCAGTAAGTGCACCGATTTTCTTTAGCAAAGCAAAGTTTGCCATGTTACGAGTGCCAACCTGTATGATATCAGCATATCGAAGAACTAGCTCTACATGCTCGGTGTCCATGACTTCAGTTACCATTTTTAGACCATAAGCTGAAGTAGCTTCGGCAAGTATCTTCAAACCTT
The DNA here is from genome assembly GCA_030017355.1 of Actinomycetota bacterium. Lineage (GTDB taxonomy): Bacteria > Actinomycetota > Aquicultoria > Aquicultorales > Aquicultoraceae > JASEIR01. The sequence goes on along the minus strand of JASEIR010000106.1, from coordinate 304 downwards.
CTTCCTCAAGCCCCTGGAAACTATATGGAGATGTTCTGGGCTTAAATGCGCCGCCACGAAGATAAGTGAGCTTGAGTTCAGCAACCGTTTTTGCAACTTCCATAACCTGCTCGCGGCTTTCAACCGCACAGGGACCAGAGATAATGGTTAAATCATCGTTAGAGACCATTTAAGACACCTGATCTATGCTTTTCATAATATGCAGAATAACCTCATAGATAGAACGCAAGTCATCATCGTAAAGAGGGCCGTTATTCTTTGCTGTAATCTTCCGAAATATTTCTTCTTCTCTTTCAGGATCATA
>JASEIR010000105.1 GCA_030017355.1 Actinomycetota bacterium | reverse complement strand
GAGTTAAGAATTTTCCCAAAAAAGCAGAGCGAGCTTTGGGATGAGGGGTTTGACAAAGAAGAGGGTAAATATATTGGCGCCAAATGGGGAAAGTATCTGCGAGCACCTGATATATTTTTTAAGATTTTAGAAAAAGGCAAAGGCAAGCTAGTGCCTTTAAAAGAAGTGGCTGATGTTCGCTTTGGCATTAAAACCGGCGCGAATGAATTTTTCTATCTAACCGAGGAGGAGATAAAACGCTGGGGCATTGAAAAAGAATTTTGGATGCACAAGGATGAAAAGGGCAATTGGGTACCGAATTATGTAGTGCGAAGCCCAAGGGAGTGCAAAAGTATAAGGATTGATGCTCGATATCTCGAGTATCGTGTACTAATAATACATAAAGATAAGAAACAATTAAAGGGAACTAGAGTCCTAAAGTATATCGAATGGGGGGAAGACCGTGGTTTTCACCAACGCCCTACGTGCGCTTCTAGAAAGCCTTGGTATAAACTTGAGCAAAAGCCAGCAGTAATTCTATGGTTTAAGGCATTTAATGACAGATTTATATCTCCGTTAAATATTAGCGGTGTATTTAGTAGTGATAGGTTTTATGCAGTATACCCTAATAATGTCACCACAATATTATCTTTAACGGCCATTTTAAATGCAAGTCTTTGCGATTTATTTGTTGAGTTATGGGGTCGCGTTCCATTGGGTGAAGGTGCCCTAGATAATATGCGATATGAAGTTGCATCTATGCTAATAATCAACCCAGATTCTGTGACTTATAATAAGCAAGCTCTTCAAAATATTCTCAAAGGAATGGTTGATAGACCAATAAAATCAGTTTTTGAAGAAATTGGCGCAGATTCTCCTGAGGAAGTTGAGCTAAGCAAGGTCAAACCTGATAGGCGGGCGCTTGACCAAATAATCATGGGTGAAATCCTTGGTCTTACCGATGAGGAGCAGCTTGAAGTATACAAAGCTGTCGTCGATTTAGTTAGATCAAGAATTGAAAGAGCCAAGTCGGTTAGTAATAAAACTAGAACCAAAGAAGGCATCGATATTGAAGCTTTAGCATCTACTGTGCTTGAAAAAATCGGCCCGGAAACACTTGGTTTATTCTACAAAACAAAAATCCAATCTCAAAAAACCTATGCCAAAGCATTACCCGAAAAAGCTAAAGATATAAAAATTGAACAGACATTAATGGGTTGGCGGCTGATATCAGGCAAAAACTCTATTGATTGCTCCTCTGAAGAATTAGCCAGATACTTGAAAGTTTGGCTAGAAGCGGGCTTAAGTGAAGTTCAAGTTCCGTTAAATGACAACTATCTAAAATTAATACTATCGGAGCTTGAAAGCTTACATGAGACAATCAAAAAAACCATTGACAACTATCTCTATTCAATCGTTGACCAAAAAACCAGGAAAAAAGTTGAACAAAAACTCTGGCAAGAAGTTACAAAAATTTAGCGCGGAGTAAACCGCGCTATAAGAAATATGATTAAGCTAATTTTTGAAAGCCAATTGCAACAGTTTGATTCTTATATGCCATGGAATGAGGGTCGAGTCTATTATGACCATATTTAACAAACCGGCTGATGAAATTAATAGCGATGATATCATAAATCTAGTAAACGAGCGCACTGCTGAGAGGTATAACCTTGAATATAAAGAAGCTGCCTACGGCAGTTCAGATGATGATACACGGGAAATGTTGAGGGATATCTCGGCAATGGCTAATGCATATGGCGGATATTTAATTTTAGGCATAAGAGAGGACAGAGAAACTGGTGAGGCGGTTGAAATTGTAAACATTGAGAATGCTGACCTTCACCGAGATAAAATTATAAGCGCTTGCCTAAGTAGTATTGAGCCTCGCATACCAGGATTAAACGCCCGTACCGTTGAAGTTGAAGGTAAAAAGGTACTCGTGATTCGTATCCCAAGGAGTCTACAGGCTCCTCACATGGTTTTATATAAAGGTCTTTATCAGTTTTGGATTAGACATGACAGGCAAAAGTCAAAGATGTCTGTTGACGAGATTAGAGATGCTTTTCTCAGAGTTGAATCATTCACAAAGCAAATAGACTCTTTCTTGAGGGAACAAAAGCAAGCGGCTAGAAACTCCAGCCAGGGGAAGGCTCTCTATGTTATAGGGGCTGCTCCGGTTATTCTTGATGATGCTACGGTTGATATCACAGATAGCCAAATTAGGGAAATAATAACCACTCCACCTGTTCGAAGAACTAATGGTTGGTATCTTAATTTTGATGAGTATTCTGCTAGACCTAAGCCATTTCTACATGGATTAAAGATAAGCATTGATAATTATATGCAGGTCTTACTCTTTAGAAATGGGTATCTTGAGGCAAGGATATATATAGACGAAATTTTAGATAATACTGCGAATGTTGGAGGCATTAATGGCCAATCGTCACCCATCATTAACGCTTATGCTTTAATTGAATTTACCGTAATCTTCTTTATAGAACTAAAATCTTTATATAGCTATCTGGGTGTTGAAGGGCCGTATGCTACATATTTATCTCTTTACAACATTAACGGGTATGGCATTAAAGAAAATCCCGAGCAAAGGCCGCGTCCATTTTCGGTACAGAAATGGGAAGATGATGATCTGGAGATCGCACCATTGCAGATCAATTCGGTACAAGACCCTGACGCCAATGCCAAATATTTTATGGATAGGGTCTGGCAAGCCTTTGGATTTGAAGAGGCACCGCTCTTCGAGAATGGAGAATTTACGCCTAGATCCTAGATAATTCATTTACTTGCTTTCAAGTGGTTATCAAGAGGAACATTGCCTATAACTTAAGGCTTAATGTGTGAAGGAGGCTTTAATTGGCAATACCAGATTATCAAACCATAATGCTACCATTGCTTGAGTTTGCAGGTGACGAGAAAGAACATTCGCTCCGCGAAGCCGTAGATGTTTTAGCAGATAAATTTGGATTAACTAGCGATGAGAGGAAAGAATTATTGCCAAGTGGAAGACAAACTGTTTTTGATAATCGTGTAAGTTGGGCTCGCACTTATTTGAAAAAGGCAGGGCTCTTAGTATCGCCTCGGCGCGGTTATTTTTCTATTTCACATCGCGGGCTTGAAGTTTTAAAAGAAAAACCCCAAAGAATTGATGTACTATTTTTGATTCAGGTGCCAGGCGCCAGCCAACTCTCCAGGCGAATGGGGCAGTGAGGAACAATCTGATGGTCTGATACAAAGCTTCGTTCTAAGGGGCACTGATTTTCCAAAAGTCGATAAGGGAATCCCGGCAGGTATCCCTGAACGATATATTAAGACCACTCGCTTAGATAAAGTGGTGCTAAAGCCTAATGATATACTTATTGAGATTTCGGGTGGCAGTAAAGCACAACCTACAGGCCGCATTGTTTTGATCAAAAAGAATTTTATCGATCGGTTAGACGAACCTTTAACTTTTAGTAACTTTGTAAAACGGCTTGTGTTGAGCGATAAAGTTCTACCTGCTTTCTATAGATGGTATTGGGAGCATTTGTATCAGATAGGCGAACTAGGGTTTATGAAAAGCAGACAACTGGCATTCGTAATTTTAAATTAAACGATTTTTTATCTAGTGAGTATATAATCTGCCCCTCAATATCTGAGCAGGAACAGATTGTCTATATTGGATGCCATTCAGCGGGGGATTGGGGGCGGAGAAGGTTATTGATGCTGCGCGGGAGCTGAAAAAATCACTCATGTGCCATCTTTTCACTTACGGCCCCGTCCCTTACGACCAGATTAATGATGTCCCCCTCAAAGAAACCGAAATTGGCCCCGTGCCCGAGCATTGGCGTCTATCGGCGCTAGGTGATATAGTGAATATTCGCAGGGGAGCATCACCGCGACCAAAAGGCAACCCTAGATATTTTGCTAAGAAAGGCATTCACTGGATTAAAATTTCAGATTTAAGAAAGTATCAGAGGGGTAAGTTCTTGGCAGGTACAGATGAGTTCTTAACCGAAGAGGGAAAAAGAAAAAGTTTCTTTGTTGAAGCAGGCACCCTTCTTTTAACTAATAGTGGCACAGTTGGTAAACCAGTTATATTAGGTATCGATGGATGTATTCATGATGGTTATTTAGCGCTATTGGAGCCTAATGTAGATAAAAATTACCTGTATTATCTTTTAGAGAAATCGAGAAAAAAACTAATAGAATTAGCACCACGCTGCACGCAGCCTAACCTTAACACAATGATCGTAAAGGCATTTAGGGTGCCCCTCCCACCCATCCCCGAACAACAACAAATTGCCCGCATTCTCCAAACAGTCGATCGTAAAATCGAGGCGGAAGAAAACCGAAAGCGGGCGATAGAGACTCTGTAAAAACGTTGCTGCATTATCTGATGACAGGTAAAATCAGAGTTAAAGACCTACCGCAGGTGAAAGTTTAATAGAAAGCTTACAATTTCTAAGAGCGATTGTTATGGGAAGAAAAAAGAAACTAAGCGAGCAAATCCTAAAAAATATAATTAACAGAATAGTAGAAGTAGCTCACCCTGAGAAAATTATCCTTTTTGGTTCAGCGGCCCGGGGCGAGATGGGCCCTAACAGCGATGTAGATATACTTGTTGTGGTTAAACCAGGGGTGCACCGCCGAAAATTAGCAGGTGAGATATATAAGAACCTGATTGGGGTAGGGCAGGCAGTTGACGTGATAGTGGTTACAACTGAGGACATAGAGCGATATAAAGACTCCTTTGCGCTTATCATAGAGCCGGCCCTTAAGGAAGGGCAGGTTGTATATGCCGCCTGATCGTTTACCCCCAAATACACCTGAAGAATGGTTAAATCGCGCTAAGAGTAATTTAATACAAGCAAAGAATAAGCAGCCAGGTATATATTTGGAAGATCTCTGCTTTAATGCGCAACAGGCAGCCGAAAAATCTATTAAAGCTCTTTTGTTGTATAGAAATGTCCGCTTTCCCTATGTTCATGACCTGGCTGAGCTGATAAACATACTTGAAAAACATGGGGAAGAAGTTCCTGCTCAAGTTAGGGATACGGTAAAACTTACCGACTATGCAGTAGAGGCTAGATATCCCGGCATAGGTGAGCCTGTGACAGACGATGAATATGAAGAGGCTATTAAATTAGCTGAAGAGGTTGTTGAATGGGTCGAAAATAAAATTAAGTAGCCTCCTGGGAAGCATCCTTACGCATTTGTATATTCCATATGCAATAATATGCAATGGCGCATATTATTGACTAAAGAGCCATCCATAAGCTAGCCTATGCTAGCCTAAACCTATGCCACGAGAAGCACGGCTTGATATCGCAGGTCTTACATATCATGTTATTTGCCGCGGCAAATGAGTAAAAGGCGATTTTTATCGATGAGGGCGACTGCTGCTACTTTATGCGAACGCTTTGCCGCGTGGTTGCAGAAGAGGTAGATGCGCTATATGCCTTCTGCCTTATGCCAAACCACGTACACCTTCTTATCAAACTTTGGTACCACCCTTGCAACGTGTATGCGACGCCTTCTAACAAGCTACGCCGTCTATTTTAATAAGCGATACAAAAGAGCGGGCACCTGTTTCAAAACAGGTATGCATCAACTCTGGTGCCGTATTGCTAAAGCTCGTGCTGCAACCATCTTCTGTGGCGCAAAGCGATACTTACTGCCTCCAAAGATGCTTGGCCGAGCCCTGGGGGTTAAACCAAGTACCGTATATGCCATTCTTAGAACACGCAAAGGTAGCATGAGAGCAAAAATATTGTGCTTGAATAACAAATACGTAAATGCTTAAGGATACGTCCCAGATGAGGCAATTTTTGAGGCAACTTTTGATAAAATAAACTAGGGCAGAGTAAATGTATATCAAAAGGTGGAGCCATAACTGAGCACTATCTGCAAATAACCTAGCTCTTAGGCTGTTGGATAGCATCCTAAAGAAGTAAAACAAAGAAGGAGAGATTAAGATGAGCAAGACGATTCAGCAACTTTATCAGCTAGAGAATGAGGTATCAAGGTCTAGTATTCCTTGTGCGAGTAGACCTTGGAGCGGTGCCGATGTTGTGATTTCAAAGACTACTCCTCAAAGTGCTCCTCAAAGTAAAGGAAGGGGCTTTTATCCTGACCCTCGGTATGTAATTACAGAGCATGCATTAGAGGTCTCTTGGTTATTTGAAAGGCTTAGAGACGCATTTTATGCCGAAAACAGGTTAGATAGCTGCTCTAAGATAGAGTTTTTTGGTCGGCTTGCCAATGCTGCTAATAGATGCTTACAGAGAATCGAGAATCCAACTGCTCACCAGGTTTGCGATGCTGTTTTACGAGAGGCATTTGCGATTTATGAAGAGATGGAGAAAGGGACGTTTCAATGTTTTGATACCGCTATTGGGAATGAGATTGTTGGTGACTATGCAGATGATTAAAAAGGGCTGCTGGGGCGTTCCTACACTGTAACTTATATACAACCTGCAACTTATATACCACCAGGTTATGCAGAAACTCTATGCCAACCGAATAGGGTTAACAGCCGACCTAAAGTATGATAGCTGACCCCAAAAAGTCTTGGGTGGGTACTTGCACTTAGTTATGCATTTGTGCTATTACTCAAAAGAGGGTAGGCCGAGGGCCTTGCCTTAGCAGGAGGGGAAGGGCTAGGTCCTCGGCTTTTAAAGATACTCTAAAACTTGCCCTTCCATCTAATTTCGATTTAAACCCCTTCTATTGAAACTTAAGAAAATCCTTTTCCTTCGCATAAATGATGCCCAGATTGGGAATAACTCTCACGCCTATTTCTGGCATATTTGGCAATCTTACAGCCATCTAACTGCTGTTTTGTTTATGTTTGGCCAACAAACTACCGTTTGCAGAAATGGAGTGAGCCTATGATTTTTAAACAAAGCATCAGATCCATGAATCTTTTCACCATGCTTTTCCTCGTCATTATTATCACTGGTTTAGCTTCACCGCTATATGCAAAACCTCAGCAAATCTATAGTTTGCCAACAAAAGAAAAAGTTGTTGCACTTACCTTTGATGACCGTCCAAGGCCTGGTTTTACGGAGAGGCTTGCAAGCATATTAAGCAATGAAGGGATTACAGCCACCTTTTTCCTTGTGGGAAATGGTGTTAAGGGTTATCCTGCGCAGGCGCGCTACTTAAGGGACAGCGGATTTGCAATATGCAATCACTCGAATACTCACCCAAAAATGGTTGAACTGTCCGATGTAAAAATTATTGCTGAGGCACAGGCAGCAGGAGATACGGTTAAGAACGTCCTTGGGATAGATATGCAGCCGTTTTTTAGGTCACCTTATGGGTCTTATAATGATAGGGTCGGTAATGCTCTTGAAAAAGCGGGCTATAACAAAATATTTATGTGGAATATCGATACAAGAGACTGGAGCTCCGATACAACAGCAAACGACATTATCCAAAGAGTCAAAAAAGGCCTGAAACCTGGCGCTATAATCATAATGCATCTTGGATGCGAGAATACAATTCAAGCACTTCCTGCCGTAATAAAATATATAAAGAGCAAGGGTTATACATTTACAGATATCCCAACTTTTTTTGGAAAGCCTCAGCCACAGCAGCACCTGCCTGGGTTGACAGATGTCCACCGCTTTAGCTGGTATTATGAGCCAGTTAAGGCACTGGTTGAAAAGGGCATTATTTCAGGATACAAAGATGGCACTTTTAGGCCCCAGAAAACAATCAACCGGGCTGAATTAGCAACTATGCTAATGAAGGCAAAGGGAATAGCGCCTGAAAGTGCGTACCGCGGGCTCTTTTGCGATGTCAGAGGAGATTTTTGGGCTTGGCCATATATTGAGGCGATGGCTGTAAGAGGATTGATAAGCAGCAACTCAGGAATTGGATTTGGTCCTTTTGAGTTGGTTACAAAACAAGAAGTAGCTAGGCTGGCAGAGCTGATTGCAAACCGCCAGGATTCGGGGCAAGCTATAGAACCTACCAGCACGGCACCTAGTCAGGTTATCAGTTATACTGAAACCCCAACGGCAGATAATACAGGGACATACAACTTTATTCCAGCATCCAAATCTAGCCAGCTGGCAACCAGGGCTGATGTCGCATCGATTATTTATCAAACTTTCTTAAGGCAGTAGATTAAATAAGTTATAAGGCAGTAGACTAGATAAATTATAAGGCAGCAGATTAGATAAGTTAAAAACAAAGCCGAAAAATGAAACAGCTATCGAGTTTTTCGCAATCTTCTTATGCCCCTTACCCTTCTTTCTAGAAGAAGGTTGTATTTTAAATCCATCTCCAATAATTCTTTCTTTAACAAATCTTTCTCATCGTCGCTGCTGCAAGCATTAATCAATTGGCGCAACGCGTAGATCTCTTTTTTAATCTGGAGCTCTTCAGGCAAAAAGCCGGCGTTTTTTAAGACTATGTATGCAGCTCGATATTCCTCAGGAATGCGTGATAAGTCTTCCAGCTGCAGTGGCTTTCCGCTTCCCGGAAGATTATCAAACTCGCCGTTTTCCATTGCTTCACGAATCTTGCTCTCAGCAATTCTTGCTATGATATCCATCAGTCCAAAC
>JASEIR010000104.1 GCA_030017355.1 Actinomycetota bacterium | reverse complement strand
TACCAACAAAAGAATTATCACTAGTATTCTTTGGATAAAACAAATACCTGGCAGTTGATAGACCGTTATCTATCAACAAAGAATTAATTTAAGCACCAAGAGTTATGTAACAATTTTTAATTTTGAATTGCAATTTTTAATTTTGCATTTTGCATTTTGAATTTCTGGCGGTCTGCGGTCTGCGGTCGGGCTCCGAAGGAGCCTATAGCGGCGGTCTGCGGTCTGCGGTCGTTTTTACCCTGGACCCTGGACCCTGGACCCTATTAGTGAGGTATTAGTGAGGTATAAATGTGCAATTACAAGATTTGATCTCCGAGTTTAATTATCGTCAGATAATTGGAGATGTGGGCGTTGAGATATCTGGCCTAACATATGATTCGCGCAAGGTCAAAAGTGGCGACCTTTTCTTTTGTATTAAGGGGTTTAAGGTGGATGGGCATTCCTTTGCACGTAAAGCATGTGAGATGGGTGCAGCTGCTATCGTTGTTGAAGAAATCCAGCCAGATTTATCGGTAGCTCAGATTGTTGTTGATAACACCCGCTACGCGATGGCACATCTCTCCAGCGCGTTTTTTGGCAATCCTACACAAAAGCTAAAACTAATTGGAATAACTGGAACAAATGGAAAAACGACAACAAGCTTTATGGTCGAGAGCATATTGCGCTCTGCTGGATATAAGACAGGACTTATAGGAACAATTGAATACAGGATTATAGATGAGAAGATACCTGTTGATCGGACAACTCCAGAATCGCTTGACCTGCAGAGACTTTTTGCAAAAATGGTAGATGCTGGCGTGGAGGCCGTGGCCATGGAGGTATCGTCGCACGCAATAGATCTATTCAGAACTGAAGCATGCAACTTTGATGTTCTGGTTTTTACTAATCTCAGCCAGGACCACTTAGACTATCACAAGAGCTTGGACGAATATTTTAAGGTAAAGAGCAGAGTTTTCTCTGACATGCCTTATGCCATCCAGGTGATTAATGCTGATGATGAATATGGCTGCCTGCTTATAGGGAAAGGAAAAGAGCAGCTTAGGTACAGCATTAAAGATAAAGTAGAGCTTTATGCCAATAATATCCTGCTTAAACCTGATGGATCGGATGTAACACTTCACATACATGATAGAAGCATGCGTGTAAGTCTTAAGCTTCCTGGGCTTTACAATGTTTACAACGCTTTAGCTGCAGCTGGCTCGACAAGTGCTCTTGGAATAGGTGATGGCCAGATAAAGATTGGACTGGAGTCGTTAGACCTTGTTCCAGGTAGGTTTGAGAGAGTAGATTGCGGGCAGGACTTTACAGTTATTGTTGATTATGCCCACACACCAGATAGTCTTGAGAAAGTTTTGACTGCTGCGAGGCAACTAGCCAAGGGAAGGCTGTTGGTTGTTTTTGGCTGTGGCGGCGACAGAGATAAAAGCAAGCGCCCGTTAATGGGGAAAGTAGCAGCGGAACTAAGTGATCATGTGATAATAACTTCCGATAATCCACGGAGCGAAGATCCTATGAAGATAATAGATGAAATAATAAGTGGAATAAAGAAAGTAGGGAATGTAAGTTATGAGATAGAAGAGGATAGAAAAGTTGCAATTAAAAAGGCCATAAGAATGGCCAAAGCAGGAGACTTTATAGTTATAGCAGGAAAAGGGCATGAAAGTGGCCAGGAAATTGCGGGTAAAAAAATTCCGTTTGATGATGTTATGGTCGCAAAAGGACTGCTTGGAGAGAGATTATTATGATCCCTCTAACCGCGGGTGAAATAGCAGATTGTACTGAAGGAATATTAATAAAAGGCCAATCGGATGCAATGGTTCATGGCGTAAGCATTGACAGCAGAGCGCGCTGTATTGATAGCCTTTTTATTCCTCTGAAAGGCAAAAGAGATGGCCATGAGTTCATTCCCAATGCTCTTAGGGCAGGGGCGTCTGGTTTTCTGGTTGAGAGCAAGGTTAGAAACAAGTTTGCTGATTTTGCTGGCCCTCAATTTGTTATAGAGGTTAAGGATTGCCTAAAGGCCCTCCAAAACATTGCCAGGTACTATAGAACTAAGCTTTCAGCTAAAGTTATAGGGATAACTGGCAGTACTGGTAAGACAACAACAAAAGATATGCTAAACTGCGTCTTGTCGCAAAAATTTCGCGTTGTTAGCACTGATAGAAACTACAACAATGAAATTGGCGTCCCTTTGACTATTTTTCGAGCCGATAACAAAACTCAGGTATTGATTGTTGAAATGGCAATGCGCGGAATTGGCCAGATAAAAGAATTAGCAGAGATAGTAAAGCCAAACATTGGCGTTTTAACAAATATTGGTCAAGCGCATTTAGAACTGCTTGGATCGGAAGAGCAGATAGCGCGAGCAAAAGCTGAGCTAATCGAATCTATTCCTGAGAATGGTCTGGTTGTATTAAATGCAGATGATTTATGGACGCCAAACATAGCTACATATGCAAGTGCCAGAACTGTCACCTACGGTATAGCTGGCGGAGATATCCGTGGAACCGAAATAGATGTAGACGAGCTGGGAAGAGCTTCTTTCAGACTAAATACTGGCGGGAAAGTTGCCTATGTTGTTCGGCTTGCGGTGCCCGGGAGGCATAATGTATATAATGCTCTGGCGGTCTCAGCTGTGGCAATACAGCTTGGACTTACTGCGGATGATATTCGGATAGGCCTTTCAAACTGCAGACCTTCGTCCATGCGCATGGAAATTTTCTCAACGGGCGATAATGTGATAATCTTAAACGATACTTATAACGCTAATCCGACGTCCATGCAAGCGGCGCTGTCAACCCTTAAGGATATTCCTACTCAGGGGAGGCATATCGCAGTTTTAGGTGATATGCTAGAGCTTGGTAAAATATCCGGTGAAGCTCACAGGCAGATAGGTGAGATAGTGGCTTCGCTCGGGATAAACATCTTGGTTAGTGTAGGCGTTGAGAGCCAGATTATGGCGGAGAGTGCAATAAAATCGGGCATGAATCCCAAGATGGTTATTACCTGCAAGGATGCGGAGACCGCGGCTCATTTGCTTAAGCAGTTGGTTATGCCAGGAGATGTTGTTTTGGCTAAAGCGTCAAGAGGAATAGGTCTAGAAGTAGTTGTAAAAGCGCTGGTAAAAATATGATATCCTTTTTTAAATATCCAACTTACCAAATATTTTTAACTGCTGTTTTAGCTCTAATTACTACAGCAGCACTAACGCCAATATGGATAAGGCTGCTTCGCAAAGAGGGCATTGGCCAGGTTGTCAGAATCGACGGGCCTCAGACACACCTCACCAAGTCAGGTACGCCAACTATGGGTGGCGTAATCATTCTGCTTACTGTGCTTGTTGTATATCTTCTTATGGCAGCTGCAAGTATGAGAAGTCTTATTGCATTGCTTACGCTTATTTCATGCGGGCTTTTAGGTTTTGTTGATGACTATAGGAAGGTTGTAAAAGCACGCTCTCTTGGTTTAAAGGCAAGGTCAAAGCTTATTTGGCAATTTGTTATTGCAGTCGTAGTTTGTCTTGTCGCTGTAAATTTTGCCGGCCTTGAGACGTATGTGCAAATCCCGCTAACTAACTATGTTATACCGCTTGATTTTCCATCGTTTAGGTTTGTTGTTTCCAATATGGAAATTGTGGTCCCTGTTCTTTATATTGCACTTGTTTTTATTATCATTGCTGCAACCACAAACACGGTAAATTTAACCGATGGTCTTGATGGACTTGCAGCAGGAACAGTCACAATTGCAATGCTTGCCTATGCTGGTATAGCCTTTAGGCAAGATAGGCTTGACCTTGCTATAGTTAGTGCAGCAATAGGAGGCGCATGTATAGGCTTTTTATGGTTTAATAGTTATCCAGCCAGTATTTTTATGGGCGATACAGGGTCTCTAGGCCTTGGCGGGGCAATTGCGGCTATGGCAATCCTTACAAAAACAGAATTGCTTCTTGTCTTAATTGGTGGGATTTATGTGATAGAGGGTTTATCTGTTATTGGGCAAGTTGTAAGCTATCGGTGGTTTAAGACCAGAATACTGAAAATGGCGCCTATACATCACCATTTTGAAATGCTTGGTTGGTCTGAAACACAGATAATGATGCGATTTTGGATTATCTCCGGAATGCTTTCAGGTTTAGGGTTTGGCATTTACTTCATGATGGCCACAAGGGGTAGTTAATGAATTTCTTGGGAAAGCATGTGCTGGTATTAGGCTTAGGCTTAAGTGGCAAGGCAGCTTCACTTAAACTTAAGTCTCTTGGCGCAGAAGTTATAGCCTCTGATACCTCCAAGAGCAATGAGATGTTAGATGTAGCGCAGGGGCTTAAAGCTAGCGGAGTTGATGTGCGGTTAGGAAGCCAAGGAAAAGAGCTTCTTGATGGGGTAGACCTGGTTGTAGTTAGCCCGGGAGTGCCTAGCCGAAGCCTAATAATTAACGAGGCACGTAGCTTAGAAATTCCGGTCTGGAGCGAGATAGAATTGGCGTATCAACTAACGGGCAAGCAGATAATAGCAATTACTGGAACCAATGGTAAGACCACTACAACGACCTTAATTGGAAAGATATTTGAAGCGGCTGGTAAGAAGGCTGCAGCTGTTGGCAATATAGGAACCCCCCTGGTTTCATCGATTGATAGGGAAAATATTGATACGCTTATTGCTGAGGTGAGCAGTTTTCAGCTTGACACAATTGTCGATTTTAAGCCGGCAGTCTCGGTCTTGCTAAATATAACGGAGGATCATCTGGATTGGCATCCTGATTTTAGCGATTATGTTAGGGCAAAAAGCCGCCTTTTCATGAACCAAACTGAGGACGATTTTGCAATTTTAAATTTGGATGACAAGGTGGTAAGATCGCTGGTTTCTGGCATTAGAGCAAAAGTTATTGGAACAAGCAAAGGAGAGCTCGAGGAAGGAATTTTTATCAAGGAAGGGCAAGTTGTAGCTAGGCTGGAAGCTAAGTTGGGTCAGCAGGAGATTGAAATCTTTAACATTAATGAGATGAAGCTTCGCGGAAGTCATAATTTAGATAACGTTATGGCAGCCGTGGCTGTGTCTCTGGTATCAGGCATAGATGCTGAGGTGATTAGAAAGGTTGTTACCAGGTTTCCAGGTCTAAGCCATCGTATTGAATTTGTAGCATCCATTGATGGAGTTATGTATTACGACGATTCAAAAGCTACCAATGTTGATGCCACTGTTAAAGCCTTGACTGCCTTTACTGAACCTGTAATTCTACTTGTAGGTGGAAGGAATAAGGGAAATAGCTTTAAACCTCTTGCTGAAGCTATAGATAAGGAAGATAAGAAGGTTAAAGCTGTAGTTGGCTTTGGAGAGGCAGGGCGCGATATTCTAGGTGCGCTGCCTCAAGATGTTTATAAGGAATATACTGAAAGGGTTGATGATGCGGTTTTAGCTGCCAGCCGACTTGCAGAAGCAGGGCAAGTTGTTCTTTTTTCTCCAGCATGTGCAAGCTTTGATGCATTTAAGAGTTATGCGCACAGAGGGGAGATATTTAAGAAAGCTGTTTTAGCAATTGGAGAGAGAAATGGCAAAGGCTGGACAGATCGATAGAAGAAATTATCATTGGTTGCTTGGTGTCATTTACGTTATGATTTTGTTTGGCCTGGTAATGATACTTTCTGCCAGTTCTGTTCGTGCTTTTGCGGCAACAGGTGATAGCTACCACTATGTAAAACGCCAACTTATTGCTATACTTTTAGGGTCTATCCTGCTTCTGCTTTTTTCACAAATACGCGTCCGCGCCCTTAGTAAAATAGCTACTGCCAGCATTTTCGTTGCAATTGCCATGCTTGCTGCAGTGTTGATTCCAGGTATTGGAAAGGTTGCAGGTGGTTCAAGCAGATGGATTCCTGTGGGATTTTTTAACTTGCAGCCATCAGAATTTACCAAAATCGCAGTCGCTTTATATACGGCAGACTTCTTGGCTAGAAGAAAAAACAAGCCTATTAGCCTAAACGACCTTATTTATCCTTATGGAATCTTGATGATAATAATCGTCTTCCTGGTCATGGAGCAGCCCGATTTGGGAACTACGCTTTCAATCTGTCTTCTGGCATTCATAATGCTTTTCCTTGGCGGTCTAAATCTTAAGTATGTGGCTGCTATTGCTGCGGCTGGTCTAGCAGGTGGAGCTTATTTTATATTCTCATCTGAAGGCGGCTATAGATTAGAACGGTTTAAGGCCTTTTTAGACCCATCATCCGATCCTTTAGGCTCAGGATGGCATATAAAACAATCCTTAATTGCACTTGGTTCTGGTGGGCTGTTTGGTGCTGGTTTGAGTTTGGGCAGGCAAAAGTTTTTTTACTTGCCGGCCCCGCATACTGATTTTATTTTTGCTGTCATTGGTGAGGAACTTGGCCTTCTCGGTACAATTTTTACGGTTTCACTGTTTGTTATTTTTACCTATTATGGTATAAAGATATCCCTGCGCTGTAAGGATTACTTTGGCCGTCTTTTAGGGATAGGCCTTACAGTTATGATTGCCATACAGGCGCTTGTAAATATGGGTGCAGTGACGGGTGTTCTTCCTGTGACTGGAATTCCAATGCCATTTATCAGCTACGGAGGCTCTTCGCTGCTGGTTAATATGGCAGCTGTGGGAATTCTTCTTAGTATTGCACTTAATAACATAAGAGAAGACTTATTAGTTGGAAGACGAAGAAATCTTCGTCTTGTGGTTGGTAATAAATCAAGCAATAGGCTAAGCAATAGATCAACTAGCAGATCAAGTAAGTCAAGATCAACTAGCGGTTCAAGGTCTAGATTGGATTTAACTACCAAAACAAGTAAAACTAGAAGGGCTAAGTCAAATGCGGGTGGTAATAAGCGGAGGAGGAACAGCAGGTCACGTATATCCAGGTCTAGCTCTCGCCAAGGCACTCCAAAAGGCAAAAAGCGATCTTGAGTTGTTATATATCGGAACTGCAACTGGCCTGGAATCATCACTTGT
Source organism: Actinomycetota bacterium (assembly GCA_030017355.1). GTDB lineage: Bacteria > Actinomycetota > Aquicultoria > Aquicultorales > Aquicultoraceae > JASEIR01. The sequence goes on along the minus strand of JASEIR010000104.1, from coordinate 1,654 downwards.
TCGGCAAGCTGGCCTCTCGTTTAGGTCTATCGAAGCGCAGGGGCTTCCAAGAAAACCATCAATTAAAGCCATTACAACTTTCTTTTCTGTTGGTAAGGGAACCATTGAATCAGCCAGTATTTTAAGAAGCTTTAAGCCTGACATAGTGGTTGGCATGGGTGCATATGTAAGTCTTCCTGTTGTAGGGGCAGCTGTGCTTCAGAATATTCCGACAGTAATCCATGAGCAAAATGCAATACCTGGTCTTGTTAATAGGATATTGGGAAGAGTTGCATCGGCAATTGCAATAACTTATCCAGATACAAAGAAATACTTTCCTGTTGATAAGCGCATTGAGTTTACTGGAAATCCAGTAAGGGAAGAAGTTCTCGTGCCGGATAAGGCTAGGGCACTGAAAGTGTTCAGCGTGGACGAATCGCGGAAAGTGCTGCTAATTTTTGGTGGTAGCCGAGGTGCTCAAAAGATAAACGAGGCGGTTTTAGATGCATATGACAAGTGGCGGGATAATGACAGCTTGCAGATAATTCATGCTACAGGTAAGATAAACTATGAATTGATAAAGACAGCTATTGATAAGTTAAAATCGCCTAAGGATGCTCTTCTTTATGAGGCATATCCGTATATTGATGATATGGGCGAGGCATATGCTATAGCTGATTTGATTCTCTGTCGATCGGGGGCTACAACAGTGGCAGAGATAACAGCAAGGGGTTTGCCAGCAATCCTAGTCCCATACCCCTTTGCTACAGATAATCATCAAGAGAAAAATGCACGGGAGCTTGAAAAGTTGGGTGCAGCTAGGATTATTTTAGATCGCGACCTAACTGGAGTTTCGCTTTTTAACACGGTTGAACCCCTCATATCTGATAGCGAAAGTTTAATGAAGATGGCTAATGCTTCTAAGCAATTTGGACGGCCCAATGCTGCAGACTCTTTGGCGGATTTGGTAATAGATGTAGCTGAAGGTAAGCAAAGATAACCGAGATAACCAAAGGTAAGCTGGAAGCTCTTACTAAACCGAAGGGCGAACATAGCAATTTTAAAACCACTTAGATGCGGAAACAGAGGAGACACCATGGTTGAGAATTTAATGCACATTCACTTCATTGGAATTGGCGGTGCTGGGATGAGTGGCATTGCCAAAGTACTGCTTGAGATGGGCTATAAGGTAAGCGGTTCTGATTTAAAAGATTCGCGTTACACAAATTCCCTAAGAGACAAGGGCGCTATAATTTCAATAGGCCATAAAAAGGAAAACCTTCAGGGACCAGATATAGTGGTTGTTTCATCTGCAATTCCCGAGTCAAATCCCGAGCTAAGGGCAGCTAAAGAAGCCAATATACCTGTAGTTCGTAGGGCCGAGATGCTTGCTTGGCTTGGTAAGAATTTGAGAAGCATAGCAGTAGCTGGAACACATGGGAAAACAACAACGACCTCTATGATATCCTTTGCGTTTGAGAAGGCTCAGCTTGATCCAATGTTCCTTATTGGTGGTGAGCTCAATGATATTGGTAGCAATGCAAAGTATGGCAGTGGCGGTTTTTTTATTACCGAGGCTGATGAAAGTGATGGCTCACTGCTTTTCCTGCACCCAGAGATTATTGTTATAACTAATATTGAAGCCGACCATCTTGATTACTATGGTTCACTGGAG
>JASEIR010000103.1 GCA_030017355.1 Actinomycetota bacterium | reverse complement strand
AAATAAGAAAGAGTGTTAATGGGCAGCGGTAGGGTCTGGAGACCCTACCTAAATTCAAAATGCAAATTTTTAATTTCGGGGCTGTTAGTTAGCGACCGCTAAAAAATATCTAAAGGTAAATAGCAATGCAGAGAAACGTATATATCCTTGGAATTGAGACTTCATGCGATGAAACTGCAGCAGCAGTAGTTAGGGATGCTCATGATGTCATCTCGAGCGTTGTTGCATCCCAGGTAGAATTTCATCAAAAATTCGGGGGGGTAGTTCCTGAGATAGCCTCAAGGAAGCATCTTGAGATGCTAAATCCTATTCTTGATGATGTCATGGCAAGGGCAGGTTTAAAATATGAGCAGCTGGACGCAGTAGCTGTAACTATTGGTCCTGGTCTTGTTGGGGCGTTACTTATGGGCCTTGGTGCTGCTAAGGTTGTATCTTATGTTAAAGGTTTGCCTCTTATTGGGGTTAATCATCTGGAAGGCCATATCTATGCCAATTTTGTGGAGCACCCTGATTTAAAACCACCTCTCATAGCTCTTATTGTCTCAGGTGGTCACACCATGATTGTATACATGAAAGGTCATGGAGAGTATGAATTGATGGGTCAAACGCTGGATGACGCAGTGGGTGAAGCTTACGACAAGGTAGCCGCATTTTTAGGACTGGGATACCCGGGAGGCCCAGTTATCGATAGAGAAGCAAGAGAGGGTAATCCTAATGCTATACAGTTTCCGCGTGCGATGATGAGAACCGGCGATTTTAATTTTAGTTTAAGTGGTCTTAAAACAGCCGTTCTTAATTATGTTTCGCATCTGAATCTCCAAGCAAGAGAACTTCCACTTCATGATATTGCAGCAGGTTTTCAAGCGGCGGTAGTAGATGTACTTGTTTCAAAAACGCTACTTGCAGCAAAAGAGAAAAATGTTGGCGTTGTTGTTCTGGCTGGTGGAGTTGCGGCCAACAGTTACTTAAGAAAAAGGATGATCGAAGAAACTAATAAAGAAGGCCTGATGCTTTATTATCCTCATATAACTTTATGTACAGATAATGCCATTATGATTGCAGCTGCGGGCTACTATCGATATCTAGCAGGTGATAGAATGTCACTTAAGGCCAATCCAATCCCGAATTTACGACTTGGCCAGAAAGTTGAAGTTTGAATAGACGCAAGGTTGAAGCCTTGAAAGTTTTATTAAGACCGGCTTTTTTAAATTATGTTCTAGCTGCCCTGTCAGGGCTGTTGCTTGCATTGCCATTTCTTCTTCCGCCGTTAAGTATTCTGGTATGGATAGGATTTATGCCTCTGCTTTATGTTTTAAGAAACATCAACCACAAGTCAGTCCTCCTTACTGGAATCGTTTTTGGGTTTACGTTTTTCTCAATAGTTCTTTACTGGATTAGAATATTTGGCTTTTTGGCGTGGTTTGCCTTGAGTATTTACCTCTCTATCTGGGTGGTTCTCTTTGCTGCTGGTGCATGGTGGATAATGAAGACCTACAGGGGCGCAGCTCAGTTTATTTTAATACCTTCTTTGTGGACTCTTTGTGAGCATGGGCGGGCTTTAGGTCCCTGGGGCTTTGGATGGGCACAAGTAGGCTCGGCAGTTGAAAATATAAGTTTGTTAGCGATTGCCTCCTATGTCGGCGAGCTTGGCCTTGGATTTGCAATAGTTCTAGTAAACCTAATAGTGCTATATACTGCAGAAACTATCGCACTGCGAAGAAAGCCGAATGCTTTATTCAAAGGAGCTTTAATCCTACTAATAATAGCTCTAGTATTTTCCGCCACAAATTCATCATCGGAACAAGCGTCAAGATCTATCAAAATGTTAGCAAAATCGATCAAGGTAGCTGTTATTCAACCAAATCTGCCGAAAAGCTTAGAGGCAAGCAAATTTAATGGCAGGTTTATTGAAGATCGCTATTTCAGCATGACAATACAGGCGTTAATGAAAAAGCCTGATTTAATTATTTGGCCGGAGAACATATTCATGGCATATCGCTATGATGAGAGCGAATTTTTAGAAAGGCTTAGAAAATTTACTAACTGGAGCAATACGCCGCTTATATTTGGAAGGCTTGAGAGAGAAGATAGAAATATTTATAACAGCGCTTTTTACGTTGATGAATCGGGGAAGACTCATGTTTATCGAAAAATACGCCCAGTTCCTTTTGGTGAATTTGTACCAATGCGTGGCCTTGTTGAGCGTTTGAATAGTATGGCCAAGTTGGTAAGTGATATAAAGCCAGGAAGAGACTTTAAGGTTTTCGATATAAGACATGGTGGTAAATTCTCGACCATTATTTGTTTTGAATCGTCTGATTCTATGCTGGTTGGGAAGATGATAAGGCGTGGTGCAAGGATGATAATTGTGCTTACAAATGATAGCTGGTTTGGTGAAACAGCGGCGGCTGAACAGCATTTTCGCATAACTCGTATGCGTGCTATTGAGTATGGGGTTCCTGTCATCCAAGCAGCAAGCACGGGTATTTCAGGAATTATCAACCAATACGGCGAAGTGATAAATAGAACAAAGATTAATGAGCAAAGGATACTTTACGGCAAGGTGGAATTTGCCCATAAGCCTAGCTTTTTCGCACGGTTTGGTTATTTAATGCCCTATCTTTATCTTGCGTTTATTTTCACAGCGATTCTTTTTAGGTTTTTAAGCAGACGTCCTACCCTGTCCTGAAAATTACTCTCAACTAGTTCGCCACACTTAAGCTTAAAGGGTATGGCTTTGCTTATTTTCATACCTTCTGCTGGTGGCACAGCATTAGCTTTAGTATGGATATCTACCTAGGTGTTTGGGAATAATCATAGGTTTCTCCAAAAGATGGATGTTTAGCTTTATTATTTTTGGCAAAAAACTAATAAGATTAGTTGACTTTAGCAATAAGGCTATTGTATCATTCATTTAGCACTCTCGACTACAGAGTGCTAATATCACTGTTAGGAGGGTTGATTAATGAATCTAAAGCCGTTACGTGATCGTGTTGTGATTAAACCAGTAGAGGCGGAGGAGGTAACAAAGAGTGGTATAGTTATCCCAGATACCGCAAGAAAGGAAAGGCCTCAAGAAGGTGAAGTAGTTGCAGTAGGTGGTGGAAGGCTTGATGAAAAAGGCAAACCCATTCCAATGGAGATAAAGGTAGGTGATAGGGTCATCTTTTCAAAATACGGCGGTAGCGAAATAAAGATAGATGACCAGGAATATCTCATCATGCGTGAAGAGGACGTTCTCGCGATAATTACCAAATAACCCCAAATAACCTAGGTAACTGCATTTTAAATTACCTAATCAAGCATATTTAGTATTTTTAGTATTTTTAAAAGGAGGAAAGCGTTAAAATGGCAAAAGTCATTGAGTTTAACGAAGAGGCTCGGCGGAAGCTCGAGGCTGGCGTTAACAAGCTTGCTGATACCGTTAAAGTTACGCTTGGTCCGAAAGGTAGAAATGTTGTAATTGACAAGAAATTCGGGGCGCCCACAATAACTCACGATGGAGTTACCGTAGCAAAAGAGATTGAACTTGAGGATATTTATGAAAACATGGGGGCGCAGCTAGCAAAGGAGATAGCCACACAGACAAACGATGTCGCAGGTGATGGAACTACTACTGCAACAATTTTAGGACAGGCCATTGTTCGCGAAGGTATGAAGATTGTGGCTGCCGGATCGAACCCGATGTTTATCAAGAAGGGCATTGATAAGGCAGTTGAGGCAGCAGTAAACGAGATTAAAAATCTATCCAAGAGTATTGATACCAAAGAAGAAATTGCTTCAGTAGCTTCTATTTCTGCAGCCGATCCTGAGATTGGTAATCTGATTGCAGATGCTATGGATAAGGTAGGAAAAGACGGCGTTATAACTGTTGAGGAATCTCAAACAATTGGAACGCAGCTTGAGATTGTAGAAGGTCTACAGTTTGACAAAGGATATATATCACCGTATATGGTTACTGATCCTGAGCGCATGGAGGCGGTCCTTGACGAGCCGCTAATTCTTATCGCCAATATGAAAATAGCCGCAATTGCCGACCTATTGCCACTTCTTGAGAAGGTAATGCAAGCCGGAAAGCCGCTATTTATCATTGCGGAAGACGTTGAGGGCGAGGCTTTAGCAACTCTTATTGTCAACAAAATCCGTGGCACCTTTACCGGTATTGCTGTAAAAGCGCCGGGGTTTGGCGAGCGCCGTAAAGCAATGCTACAGGATATTGCTATTGTCACAGGTGGACAGGTTGTAACCGAAGAGCTTGGAATTAAGCTCGATAGCGTGACGCTTGATATGCTGGGTCGTGCTCAGCGCGTTAAGGTAACAAAAGAAAATACAGTCATTGTAGGCGGTGCTGGAAGGCCAGAGGATATACAGGCTAGAATTGGACAGATCAAGGCTGAGATAGAGCAGAGCGATTCAGAGTTTGACCGCGAGAAGCTTCAGGAGCGCCTTGCTAAGCTAGCAGGTGGTGTTGCAGTTATCCGTGTAGGTGCTGCAACTGAGACAGAAATGAAGGAAAAGAAGCACCGCATCGAAGATGCCCTTTCTGCAACGAAGGCTGCCGTTGAGGAAGGAATTGTAGCAGGTGGAGAAGTAACACTTATCAATATAATCCCAGCAGTCAGCAAGGTTGCAGAGGGTCTCAATGGTGAGGAGAGAGTTGGAGTTCAGATAATCGAGCGTGCGCTAGAGGCACCGCTGCGCCAGCTAGCAATTAATGCTGGTTACGAAGGCTCGGTTGTTGTTGAGAAAGTTAAGACCTTAAAGAATGGGCAAGGCTTAAACGTTGTCACCGGCGAGTATGGCGACATGATGAAAGCAGGTATAATCGATCCTGCAAAGGTCACCCGCTCAGCACTCCAGAATGCTGCATCTATTGCAAGCCTAATTCTAACTACAGAGGCTGCAATTGCAGAGAAGCCGGAGAAAGAAGGCGCTGGCGCTGGCATGGCCGGTATGGGCGGAATGGGCGGCATGATGTAAGGATAAAAAACTTATAAAGATAAAAAACTTATTATATGCCGAAGGATTTATTAGAAGGACATCCCGCTTGCGTGCGGGATGTCTTGCTTTGCAGGCATAACACAGGTTTTGGGCTCGGTTCAGTCGCATTTTAATCGCATGAATGGCGATGTAAAAAACTTAATCTACTTAGTTTAGGATGTTAGTGGGCTAGGTATCAATTTGGCAGGATAAATAATACTTGATGTAATCGATATAAGGGGGCTGATATTGAATGGCATTAATTAAGCTAGTAGCCGAGGACCAGGCAAGCGGCGATGTGAAACAGGTATTTGATGAGATAAAAAGTCGTTACCAAATCGATTTTGTGCCAAATATTATGAAGGCCTGGGCGCATAACGCAGGCGCTCTAAGGAACAATTGGGAAAGAATTAAACATCATGAGGATGTATTAGGGATGGAATTAGCTCATGCTGTTGGCTTAAGTATTGCATCATCAAGCCCATGCAACTATTGCATGGATTTTCATACCATGGTATTAGAGCGACTAGGATGGAGCCCTGAGAAGCTGGAGAACCTCGTTTCGTGGGCAGCCCAAAATGTCGGTGGAAATGTCTATGCGAACGGTTTGCGCCTAGAAATTGATTCAGAAGCAGTACAAATGATAAAGAAAGCAGCATAACCGTGCTCCTATTTTCATGCTTCCGTTTTCTTGACACAAGCAATCTCTGGGTGTAATATAATCAAAATTTTACCCATGAAGTTGAGCAATGATATGATGAGTAGCCAATAAAATAATTGGTTGGGAACCCAGAAAGCTAGAGCCCGCTAGGGACAAATAGCGCTGGGTTTTTTTATAATAAATAAAAGCAAAAATTTGTTGTTGGAGGGATATATGGAAATAGAGATAGGGCGAGGCAAAAAAGGAAGAAGAGCGTATGGTTTTGACGACATTGCAATTGTTCCAAGCAGGAGAACGCGCGATCCAGAAGATATAGACATAAGCTGGGAGATAGCTGGCTATCGTTTTGAATTACCTCTTCTTGCATCGGCAATGGATGGCGTTGTTGATCCAAAACTTGCCATTGAACTTGGTAAACTTGGAGGATTAGCCGTTCTCAACCTCGAAGGTATCTATACGCGCTACGAGGATTGCGGTCCTATTCTCGAAAGAATAGCCTCTTTTCCAAAGCATGAAGCAACCCGGGGTCTCCAGGAAATATATAAAGAACCCATAAAAGAGGAACTTATAGCAAAACGCATTAAGGAGATAAAGGAAGCTGGGGTAGTAGCAGCAGCTTCCCTTACTCCACAAAGGGTTGAAAAATACTATAAGATTGCAATTGAAGCAGGGCTTGATTTCTTGGTTATACAAGGAACGGTTGTCAGCGCCGAGCACGTCAGCACACAGGTTGAGCCGTTAAATCTAAAGAAATTCATAAGTAGTCTTGATATTCCGGTTATAGTCGGCGGATGTGCCTCCTATTCAACTGCCCTCCACCTCATGAGAACTGGTGCGGTTGGTGTTCTTGTGGGGGTTGGGCCTGGTGCAGCTTGCACAACTAGACGGGTTCTTGGTATAGGCGTTCCGCAAGCGACAGCTATTGCTGATGCAGCAGCAGCCAGAATGACCTATTTGGAAGAAAGCGGCCGTTATTGCAATGTTATAGCTGATGGCGGCATGCGCACTGGTGGCGATATAGCTAAAGCAATAGCTTGCGGTGCAGATGCAGTCATGATTGGATCACCGATTGCAAGCGCAAAAGAGTCGCCGGGTCTTGGTTTCCACTGGGGTATGGCAACATTCCACCCAACTCTTCCAAGAGGTACGCGCGTCTATACTGGTCATAAATGTACGCTTAAAGAGCTTCTTTTAGGCCCTGCACATGAAAACGACGGGACACTTAATCTTTTCGGTGCACTAAGGACTTCGATGGCTACAACCGGCTATCAGAATATAAAAGAATTCCAGAAGGCAGAGGTAATGGTTGCCCCTGCACTTCAAACCGAAGGCAAAGCTCTTCAGCAAGCTCAAGGCGTCGGGATGTGCTAAAACAAATTAAAAATTCAAAATACGCCTTTTTGTTGCCCGATGAATCGGGCAACTACTTTTCTGGTTAGCCCAACTAGACATCGGTTAATTTTGAATTTTGCATTGAAATTTTTAATTTTTCATTTTAAATTTTGAATTACTTATTAAGCTAAGCTTAGGAGAAGTTAATTGAATTCTAAAAGTTTTCAAACCGTTTTAGTTGTTGATTATGGTGCACAGTATGCGCAGCTTATAGCAAGACGTGTGCGTGAGTGCAAGGTCTATTCTGAGATTGTACCGCATGACATTTCAATTGAAGAACTAAAGGCAAAAAATCCAAGCGGTTTAATTCTTTCAGGTGGCCCTGCCAGCGTATATGCAGATAATGCACCTGCTGTTAACCCTGCGCTTTTTGAACTAGGAGTCCCAGTCCTAGGAATCTGTTATGGCATGCAGTTGATGGCTCATGCCCTTGGTGGGGAAGTTGTGCGAACAGGCAACCGTGAGTATGGAAAAACGATGCTTTCTGTTGTTGACGGGAATGGTCTTTTCAAGGATGTTCCTCTTGAGCAGGTTGTGTGGATGAGTCATCAGGATGCGGTTAAAAATGTACCCGAGGGCTTTAAAATAACAGCTTATACAGGTGGTTCCCCTGTTGCAGCCATGGAAAATCATGAGAAAAGGTTTTATGGTGTCCAATTTCATCCAGAAGTAGTGCATACTGTCTTTGGTATGGAAATACTTAAGAACTTTCTTTACGATGCTTGCGAGTGCTTGCCTAACTGGACAATGATTTCAATAATTGAAGATTCAGTAGCTAGAATAAGGGAGCAAGTTGGAGATAATAAGGTTATTTGCGGACTAAGTGGTGGCGTTGATTCATCAGTTGCTGCAATTCTAGTCCATAAAGCAATTGGGGATAATCTAACCTGCATCTTTGTTGATCATGGTCTTCTTCGCAAAGGAGAGGCTGAGAAGGTTGAAGAGGCTTTTAGGAAGAACTTTCGCATAAACCTTATCCATGTTAAAGCCCAAAATAGGTTTCTAGAAAAGCTTAAAGGTGTTACCGATCCGGAGCGCAAGCGAAAAATTATAGGCGAGGAATTTATTAGGGTCTTTGAAGAAGAGGCAGCAAAATTTCACGACTCAAAGTTTCTTGTTCAAGGAACCTTGTATCCTGATGTTATAGAAAGCGGTACAAGAGATGCCGCTAAGATAAAGACGCACCACAATGTAGGTGGACTGCCAGAAGACATGGAGCTTGAACTGGTTGAACCTTTGCGCTCCCTTTTTAAAGACGAGGTACGGGCTGTTGGTGAGGAGCTGGGCTTACCTGATGAGATTGTCTGGCGCCATCCATTCCCTGGTCCGGGCCTTGCAGTAAGAATTATCGGCGAGATTACTGCTGAAAGACTAGAGATCTTAAGGAAAGCAGATGCAATTGTTGAAGAAGAGATCAAGCGTGCAGGCCTATATCGTGAAATATGGCAATCATTCGCGGTGCTGCCTTGTATAAGGAGCGTTGGCGTCATGGGGGATGAGAGAACATATGCTTATCCAATTATAGTAAGGGCTGTTACCAGCGAGGATGCCATGACGGCAGATTGGGCTAGAATTCCTTATGAAGTGCTTGAGAGAATATCAAACCGGATAATAAATGAAGTCGACCACGTAAACCGTGTTGCTTATGACATAAGTTCGAAGCCACCGGCAACTATTGAATGGGAGTAGGCCTGAGGATCAAGAGAGCAGGTAGAGTCCAGAGGCCAGGGTCCAGGGACTAATAAATTCAAAATTAAAAATTCAAAATTATCACCCTCCCCTA
>JASEIR010000102.1 GCA_030017355.1 Actinomycetota bacterium | reverse complement strand
GGGAAAAACATCTACCGGTATGGGAGCATCGAGAAAAAGAAAAAGAAAGTGTGGGATTCTGTCAATAAAACGCACCTTACTATCTTTGAGAACTATTAGTAGGTCAGCATCGCTGAAGGCCGTAAAAGTGTTTTTAACTAGCGAACCAAAAAGAACAACCTTTTTAATGTTTTTATCTTTTTTTTTGGCTTCGGTTGCTAGCTTTTTAAGATCTTCGATAACTTTTTCCTTATTTAAAAATATGGCTTTTTGCATAGCTTATTATATCCTCGGCATCGCTAATCGCTTTTTCTGCATCATCCCGTCCAAAGTAATCCATTGGCGCACCCCAATCAAAGCCATTTGGATAACGACTTGGAATATAAAGCTTATCAAGGTTAGCAGCTTTCTTAAGTAGCTCCTTATGTGGTTTGATATCTAAGGGTAGATCGTTAAGCATTTTTAGCGTTGAGTGTCCAAGGCTTTCTCCGCCAAGACTATGATATAAGGCTTTTAATGCTTTTTCTGCAGCTTGCTGGGCTGCAAAGCAAGACCACTCGTAATCCCCATCTCGCAGCGCATTCCTTGCATGCTTTAAATCTTTATCTGCCTGCCTTAGCCAATCATCAACTCGCCTTGGCATTTAATTTCTCCCCTACTGTTTTTGCTCTTTTGTTGAGTTTCGACTCAAAAATGTTCGGCCTAATTTCACGGTGCTACTTGGACTTTCCATCGCTAAAGTTATTATAGCATAGCAGTACCGTTACCGTTACCGGGGATACCGTACCGGGGGACGTGCCTCCGATCCGATATTACCACACCCTGTACTTGCCTTCTGCTAGGTCGGAGGTAAAGGAGGTTATGTTGGATAGCTCGAGGTCTATGACCTCGTGGACTAAGGGTTCGATCTTATTAATTGAAACCCCGGGCTTTAAAACTAATTGCGCTGAGACAACTTGGGGCTCATCTATAGGCCTCCCTATCTGGCTGGCCAGCCAGATATACACCTCTCGAACGCCATCCACAGTATTTATTATCTCGTTTGCTATGCGATGTGTAAGTATAGAATAGATTTTTCCTACATGGCTTACTGGATTCTTTCCAGCCGCAGCTTCTGCCCCCATAGGACGGTTAAGCGATATGACACCATTTGCTCTATTTCCTCGTCCAACCTCACCTGAATCCGCATCCTCTGCGGAAGTGCCAGTAACGCTCAAATAAACTCCTTCAATGCCCTTTTTAGGATCGTCCAAGGTATTGAGATAGATAAAAATTTCCTTCAAATCACTGCTCTTTTTATCGTTAGCAAATTCAGTAAGGTTTTCAAGTATTTCCTCTTTTTGCTTAAAATAAGAAGCAGAGCTATCAATAAAACGATCTACAAGTGGCATCGCGATAGTTAAATAAAGGTTCCCACCCACTCGGTATCCCATAACTTTTACGTCCTCGCCTGAAGAAGGAAATTGCTCTTTAAACCAAGATGAATTTAAGTAATGCTCTACATCAAGAACTATACGTTCTGTAGGAGTAAGAGGGGCATACCCAACAGCAGCCGAGGTATCATTAGCTAGATGAACACCTCTATTGCGAAAGAATATACCTGCTAGTTCAGGAGACCCAGGTTTTAGCTCAACTTGAAAGTTAATATCCTTGTCTGGCTCGACAAAGCGAAGATTGTCTCTTATCCACTTCTTAGCTGTATTAACGGCAATTTTTTCCACGGGCACCGAGATACCTTCATATTCAAAGGTTGCTCTATCTCCAATAATAAGGCGCATTGGCTCAATAACAGTGCCCCCTCCAAATTTATGGTTCACTTCTCCTGCAATCAGCATGCCCTTATCAACATTGTAATGGAGAACTCTTCCAAACTGACTCAAATACTCCCTACTTAAAGCAATAGAAATTTCTTCCATCACTGCATCGCAGATGGAATCGGGATGACCAATGCCCTTTCTTTCAACAATCTCTACCTCTTTCTCGAAGGTGCATTTCTCTCCAAGATTTTCAATGAGTATGTTCCTCTGCGTCTTCATAAAGCTCCCTCTAAAATTCCCACAACTATCGGTTTGTTAAGAAGCAGTAAAAATTTATTCTGTGCCGTCATGGAATTTGTCTCTATAAATCTCTACCCAAAAGTCGTTGAAAGATTAGCTTTACCCACAAGTTTATGAGGCAAGAATGTGGTTTTTGGAGAAATTGGTAGGTGATTGGAGTAAGGTGATTATTCATCCCTTTGATGCGTTATTTTCTCTCTAGAGCTGTATAAAGTGCTCCAGTTCGAGTTTGTCCAGTCCTTTGCAGCGTAATGCACTGCGCCAAGACCCCTGTTTATCATCTCACGTGCAACTATGCCGCCGCGATGCGGGTATCTGTAAAGCTGAGGACGGTTCGAGCCAAAACCATGAACGTAATGCGTTAACTCATGAGCCACAACAGCCTCGCACACATATTCAGGGACCTCGGGATCTTTTAAAAGGCCGTTAATCCTTATCTCGCTAAATGTATTATTAACAAGACGGATAGAGCCTAGTCTATCCCTCGATGCTCTACCAAAATGAATTATAACTTTATCGCTCTTTGGTATGTCAGAAAAGAATCTTGACCAGATTTCATCAAGCTTATTCTTTAGCCATTGGTCGTCCCGCATTGTTATCCTCCGCTTACTTCATAATAAAAACTGCTCTGAAAATTATATAACAGTCTAGCTCTTAAATGGCTTGATAAACGATTTTTGATTGACACTTGCTCTAATATAGCATGAACAACCTATAAGTATAATTTCAACAGCAAGCGCTTGTTTTGAGCAGGCACTTTTACTTTTCTTTATACCATTGTCATGCAATACTACACACATTACCTGTACTTTAAAAATCAAGCCCGTGGTTTTAAAAATTTCAAAAATTTTGCGGAAAGTTCTTAAAAATTTCTTTCAAACGTTAATCCTGGAACGAATTGCTGCTAATATGCTTTGGATTACTAAACATCCGCTTTCTCTCTCTGTAACCAACCTATTATAAATAATATTTTATTAGAAATAGCCCTAATTTGGTTTTGGCTGAGACTTGTGAGGGAAAATTATCTCTACTAGCCTGGACCACAAGTTTCTGCTGACTGTATAATAATCAATTGTTAGCCAACTAGGGGGTAGTTGCGGCGATGTCCAGTATTAAGTTAGGTGCGATATTTGTCGGTTGGATCACGAGTTTGTTCATAACATTTCTGATCGCCGCTGTTGTGGCGACTGGAATGTTTATATTTAAAGTGGACGTTGCAGCCTTACCTCAAAAAACTCATCAATTCACGTCCATTTCTTTTAGTCTGGCCGTATTTATTGGATCTTTTATCATCTTTTTCCTAGGTGGATATGTTGCCGGACGCATGGCTGCCTTTGCCGGAATAATTAACGGGGCAATGGTGGTTGTGACAAGCCTCATAGTATCAATATTTGCGATTATATTTTTTAATGTTATTGAGGATAAGTTGGGTCTGGACCTTTTAAGCCAAGTCCAGCAAGCAATCTCTCCATACTTTACGCTGGCTTTCATATCCATTCTTTTTGCTTTCGCAGGCAGCATTATTGGTGGGAAAGTCGGCGAGGGATATTTTGAAAGATTAGAATTATCAGCAGAAGCAAAGAATCAATTGCCAAACTTAACGCTTAAAGCTAGATACGAGATGCTAAAGCCAAAGATAATGCGGATCCTTTTCGGAGAGCAACCAAACGAGCATACCGATCATGATTCTCGAGATAGGCAAGCAGGTTAGCCTTAGGGGTTCCTGGACCATGGACCCCACTCCCCTTCTTAAGATCCTCATACCTAGCCCCAAAAGCGATCTCTTATCATAAGTACTTGCATAAAGCGGGCTAGTTCCTTAGTATATAATGACATGTACACTCACAAAACTGGCAAATCAATCGAGTTATAGAAGGTGAAAATTGGCTGAGATTAGACCATTTAAGGGTATTTTTTTTAATAAGGAAATCATTGGAGACTTTTCAACAGTTGTAGCTCCTCCTTATGATGTGATCGATAACGAGGAGCAAAAGGCATTACTAAAGGAGAGCAAGTACAATGTTGTTCGCCTTGACCTACCCCAGGGCTCGCCAGCAACTAAATATAATCGCGCAAGGGATACTTTAAACGAATGGTTAAACAAGGGCGTGCTAATTAGAGAAGTTGAGCCAGCAATCTATATCTATGAGCAAGAATACGACTACAAGGGCAGTCATAAAAGAAGGGTTGGCTTTATAGCCCTTGCAAAAATCGAAGAGTTCTCATCTGGCAAAATCAAGGCACATGAGAAAACATTAAAAGGTCCTAAAGCTGATAGGCTGCAACTTTTAAGAGCCTGCCAGACAAACTTAAGTCAAATTTTTAGCCTATTTTCTGACCCAGAACAAAAGGTCGATAAAATACTTCAAGAACACATGCTAGTCCCTCCTAAGATCGATATTGTAAAGGCTGGGATATCTCATCGGCTATGGGTACTAAGCAACGGCGAAGCCATAAATGAAATTGTCAAAGTTATGCAAAACAAGCCGCTTTTTATTGCAGACGGCCATCATCGATATGAGACTGCTCTTAACTACCGAAACGAGATGCGGCTTATTACAGGCAATAGGTCAGGAGAAGCACCTTTTGATTACATAATGATGATGTTTGTCAATATGGATAGCGATGGCTTAACAATTCTACCAACCCATAGAATCCTAAAAAACCTACCGAAAATCAACTATGATAAATTTAAGGAAAATCTTGAACAAGTTTTCGAGATAGAACCGCTTTCCTCAATTGATCAGGTCATTTCTGACCTAAATAACAACTTAGATCATCATGCAATCGGAATGTATCTTGGAAATGGGTCGTTTTACATGCTCAAGATCAAAGATGAAGGAAAGGTTATCGACTTACTCGATGGCAGTCAGTCAAAAGCATGGAAGCTTCTTGACGTTACGATATTGCATCAGATAATAATCAACAGAGTTCTTGGCTTTGGTGGAACAAATATTGAAAGCAGTATAAAGTTTACTACTGATGAGAAAGAAGCAGTACAGCTTGTGGATAGCGGCAATTATCAGATGGCGTTTTTCTTAAACCCCACTAAAATCAGCAGCATTAAAGAGATAGCAGGCCATGGAGAGATTATGCCTCAAAAATCGACATACTTCTATCCAAAGCTTTTGTCTGGCCTAGTTTTCAATAAGCTTGAGTGGTAATAGCTGGAATATCAAGCTTAAGTATATAAGCTCTTACTCCTTAACCTTGCCTAATAGCTTATCAATTCTTAGCGCCAAATCGTGAAAAGAAACATACCCTGCACTTACAGCTTCGCCATTTAACAATGTCAATGGTAGCGGCAAGTGGTATCTCTCGATTAACTCTCGCACGCTAGCATCAAAATTTTCATCTTTAACATCAAAATAATTGATATTTACTGCATTGCCGTAGCCTGCTTTAAGCGGTTCAATTAGCATCCAATTTATCTCAGCCTGAGACAACCCGTGCGAGCCTCAACCAAAGCCGCATGCATCTTCATCGTTAAAAATGTCTACCCTTACGGGCTGAGTTATCTTATCCATATCAATTCCCCTTAAGCCCCTAGCGCTTTTTCTACCATGTTAATTTTTTGTTCAAGCACAGAGGCCTCACGATCAAATGCATTTCGATAAGCCTCAACCTTACCAGCGTTGATATGCACGCCAGTTTGGCCAAGTATAAGTTTTCTCTCAAGCTGTATATCTTCAAGGCTCTCTCGAAGCATTTCAAGTTCTTCGGTAAGCTCTTCTTTGGTCATAGCGTTGATTTTTTCCTTATATTCATCCAATGTCATCATGGTCAATCAACTCCAAAGATCTATTCTATACCCCCTAGGGTATCGAATAAATCTCACTGTGTCAAGCGTTTGCTGGTAACTTTCAAGACCTCCTCTTAAAGATTGCTTCTATTACTAGTATTACAAGAAGCAGTATCAGCGATAACTCCAAAACTTGAATTGCCGCTTTGTTTTCAAAGTAAAGGAACAAGAAAAACAAGCTTAGGAGTAGCGCAAACAAGCTATATGCAAAGCTTACGATTTCCTTAAGTCGAGTAGCTTTCTTTTCGCCACCAAAGATATTTTTCCTTGCGCTATGTGCCTTAAATCCATGTTGGATTTTGATAACAAAAGCAAGCAAGGCAATAAAGAGCAGCCCTGTCTCAAGCCATTTGGGCAAGCTAAAAATAATCTTTGATATTTCCGCCATAAGCTAACAGTTACCTTTCATTCTATATTTTCGTTCCTCGTAAATCTGACCGTCGACCATTAGTCTCGATCTACCGTCCTTTGTCTCCCATCCTTTAATTCCCTGGACCCTGTTTTTTTTACGCCGATCTCATACCTAACGAATCGGTCAACTAAAGTAATTTATAGGCTAAAGCTTGTTGATGCAAATATGCTATTCAGTAATAATATTAACTGATTTTGTGATATCAAATTAAAAATAACTCAACAATGGCAGCCACTGTAGAGGAGGAACGATGAACTGCGATATCGATAAGAACTCAGCTCAATGCACTTGCACATATCCTGGATGCTCGCGCCGGGGAAAATGCTGCGCTTGCTTAACTTACCATAAACGCCGTGGTGAAATTCCAGCGTGCTTTTTCCCTCTAGAAATCGAAGCAACATATGATCGATCGATCGCAAGATTTATAAGCTGCCACTCGAGTAGATGATACATTAATTTATCTTTCTTTTGAAGGTTGCCCTTTTTCAAGCCTTACTGCAGTTTGGTAATAGCATGCGTTTTGCCCTTTACGGCTCATAATGGCAGGTACCAGATGGTTCATTGATTGATTGTACTTATACCAGCGCCCCTGCTCAGTTCGAATAACGTTTTCTTTTATTCCTTCATCGTATTTAACGACAACTTTGACGCTACCCACCGGCGACACAATGTTTGCATCTTCCCCATCGCCAATTCCAAACTGCTTAGCTGTTATTGGACTGACTCTTGCTACTGGTGTGTGAGCATGATCTTCAGGCATTAGCTGAGAGTGCAACCAAAGCCTTGAGTGTGTCGATAATAGCACAAGCGGATAATCATCTGTCGTAAATCTTGGGGCTGAAAACTCCGTTATAAACTTAAACTTTCCGGATGGAGTCTTAAAAACCCTATCTTTGAAAGCAACCGCCGGAATCTCCGCAATTCTTATATGGGGCTTTTTCTTCAATGCTTCAAGCGTAATTCCAGAACGGTTCAATGGCCTGATAATTTTCCTAATCCAGTCCTCTGCTGTGCCTGCCATTTCATGACCAATGCCAAGAAGCTCTGCAAGACCTTGATAGATTTCCAGGTCAGTCCTGACCTCGCCTACTGGTTCTATAGCTGGGTTAACCAGCCCAACAAAACTATGCCAATAGCTTCCAACAATATTTGTCTCCTCCAAAAATGTTGTCACTGGAAGAACTACATCAGCTCGCTCAGCCGTATCGGTCATAAACTGCTCAAAGACAACAACAAAGTCGATTTTCTCAAACGCTTCTATCACAGACTTAATATCTGGTGATTGATTTAGGGGATTTGCACCATTAATAAAGGCCATCTTTATCGGTGGATCATCGAGCATTTTTATTGCTTCTCCAAGCAACGGTTTTGGAATTTCTCTTTTATGCTTAGCAAATTCCTTTCCTTTGACCGATTCATTAAAATAGCCTGATTCGTCTCTACCGTGGTTTACCCCACCGCCTGAAACACCAATGTTTCCCGTTATAGCGCCAAGAGCATCGATTAACCGGAACGTTTCTGCTCCCCACTCATATCGCTGAAGCCCCCAGCCGCAGATAATCGCTGCTGGCTTTGTTTTTGAATATAAATCCGCAAGTTGCTGTATGTTTTCAACTGAAACTCCGGATAAAGCGCTTAGCGACTTTAAATCAAAGGAATTTACAAGAGCTAGGTAACCATCAAAATCCTCAGCGCAGTTATTAATAAAATCCATATCTACATTACCGACTTCAAGGATAACCTTTGCTAGCCCAAGAGCAAGATAACCATCCATTCCAGGATTTGGCTTTATGTGTATATTACAGAATGAGGAGGTATCGGTATTAACTGGGTCAATCAAGATAATTTTTGTGCCATTTGCTTGAGCAGACTTAAGAATTGGAATCAGGTGCATATTAGTTTCTGAGGGATTTCGCCCCCAAATGATTATTAATCTTGAATTTAATAGATCGAGTGGATCGTGACATGTACGATAACCAAAATCTTGCGTTTGCCCGGCTATACCTGCTCCACCACACAGACTTCCAACTGCTTCCGTTACGCCACCTAGTAGATTAAAAAAGCGCTTTTGAAGCATTTTGAGGGCCCCTAAAGAACCAGCCCCCTGATAGTGGAGAATAGAGAGGCTGCCATACCGCTCAATATTTTTTTTAGTTTCCTCTGCTATCAATGTAAGTGCCTCATCCCACTCCAAATCTTGCCACACTCCATTGACTTTGCGCCGTGGCTTTAATACTCGCTCTGGGCTATAGACTCTTCGAATGAAATTTATGGCCTTCCTACATAGGAAGGAACGGGTTATCTCGTGTTCCTTAGCTCCAGTTAAACCAACTAACTTACCGCTGGTTACATGCGCAACTATTCCGCAAGCATCAGGGCAGTCCCTTGTACAGGTTGTAAGTATGGTCTGGCGCTCTGGCATATACCTCTCCTACGAGTATTTCTAAATTTCGCCCAATATTTTTCTTGTTAATGATTTTAGCCTATTTCTATCTCAGTAGCCTATTTCTATTTCAGGGATTTTGCATTTTATCTCTGTCATCCCGAAGGGCCGTAAGGCCCTGAGGGATCTAATCACAACCGCACCTTCAAGGTGCGGTTTGCACTAGCCCTATAAGGGCATAATA
>JASEIR010000101.1 GCA_030017355.1 Actinomycetota bacterium | reverse complement strand
CGGGATGACATTTTCTAACAGCAAAAGACAACGAATTGCAAAATCCCTGAATTTTAATTCATTAAATCTCATGCTTAATGTAACACCGCTACATATAATTATAAATCCATTATTTTGTCCAAGCCGACTGTAACGCCTGGCCGCTCAGAAACCGCTTTGACTGCCATAAGAACACCCGGCATAAAAGACGTGCGGTCTATCGAATCATGTCTTATAGTCAAGACTTGCCCTACCCCGCCAAATATTACTTCTTGATGCGCAACAAATCCAGGTAGCCTTATGCTGTGAACGTGCACGTTTTCGTATACGCCTCCAAGCGCTCCATTCAGTATTTCGCTTGATTCGACTTTAGGAGCCTTTATTTTAGGCGCAATAAGTTTGGCAGTTTGCATGGCGGTTCCCGAAGGGGCATCCCTTTTTTGATCATGATGAAGCTCGATTATTTCAGCCCGGTTCATGTATCTGGCAGCCAGCTCAGCAAATTTCATCATAAGGACAGCACCAATCGCAAAATTCGGTGCTATGATTGCATTTACACCCTTGTCTGAGCAAAGCTTTCGAATTTCATTGATATTATCTTCGGTAAGACCTGTGGTGCCTATAACAAGATGGATTCCACGCTCCACTGCGGCCTTTATGTTATCCATAGCTGCTGCAGCGTGCGTGAAATCAACCATCACGTTTGCGCCTTTGCGCGAGATGGCTTTTTCTAAGCTTGTTATGCGCACGCCAACTGGCTTTCTACCCAAGAGGTCTCCAATATCTGTGCCTACTTCTTCAGTATCAACAGCTCCATGTAATTCAGTTTCTGGGTCATCTAAGATAGTTTTACAGACCTCTTTGCCCATTTTACCAGCGGCGCCTGTAACAATAACCTTTATCATTTGCTACCTCCAGGCTTATATTAAAAGCTTAAAATAATTTGAGCTTTCTAAAACCAACATCAAGCCGCGTATATAAATCAATCGCACCGAAAAGCTAATGATATTTGGTTGAAAACATTTTATCAATATAAAGATATTTAAGCCATAGCACCATTGGCTTTCATTCCTCTTTGAGCGATTACTAGAATATGGTAATATCTTGCCATTCTAGCCATTGCACTTTTTGCGTTTTCAGTGTTAATTTATGGAAAGATGTAGTATTTTGCTAAAAATCTTAAGGGGGATGCGATAAATCACCCTTCCAAATCTTCACCAATCAAAACAACGTAGCACTTAACCCACCCTAATTAAAATACAGGATAAGCTATATTGATGCGATAGACAGATACTTGCAAGTAAACTCGATATAAAAGGTAAATAAAGGGTTTTTAGGAGGATGCGATGAGAAGAGGCCAATCTCAAGGAATTCATTTATTGGGACGCTATAAGTTTGTCCTCATGCTAATGGTGGTTACAATACTTTTATGTTTTGGCTCAGCAGCTAATGCGCTGACTGGAGCAATAGTAATTAACAGTGGCGCTGCATATACAGCATCACCATCTGTAACGCTTGCTATATCAGCAACAGATCCGCCTCCGGGCTCTGGTGTATCTCAGATGCGAATATCAAACAACCCCGACCTAAGCGGTGGGACTGGGTGGATAGCTTATGCAACTAGCAGACCTTGGACACTTCAGAGCATAGAAGGAACAAGAACAGTTTATATACAGTTTAAAGATAGGGCAGGAAACTTATCATCAGTTTATTCAGACAGCATCTTCCTTGATACTAATAGTCCTACCGCAACGACCTTTTTAATAAATGATGGCGCAGAGATAACAAGATCAAGAAGCGTGACTCTTACCGTTTCAGCGTATGATCCAGACCCAGGCTCCGGCATAAAAAGGATGATGATATCCAACTATCCATCGTTTTATGGAGGAAGGTGGTACAGCTACAGCACAACAAAAGCCTGGAAGCTTGATATTGCAGAAGGTACAACGACTGTTTATATCAAGTTTGAAGATAATGCCGGAAATACATCAACATATAGCGATCAAATATTTCTTGACACAAAAAGGCCAGTAGGACAAAGTGCCCAGTTGGGTGGTGCCATAAGAATAGACAATAATGCTTACGCAACAAATGACACAACAGTTACCCTTAGTATATCGGCTTTTGACCTTGCACCAGGCACCGGTGTATCTCAGATGCGAATATCAAACAACCCCGACCTAAGCGGTGGAACTGGATGGATAGCTTATGCGACTAGCTATAATGATTGGGTTCTAAATTCATCAGAGGGAACGCAGACTGTATATATACAATTTAAAGACGGTGCTGGTAATGAATCACTGGTATATAAAGATAGTATCATTCTGGATACTGTAGGCCCTACAGGGAGTGTCTTAATTGAAGGTGGAAGCGAGTGCACCAGATCAAGATGGGTAACACTTTCAATCTCGGCTAATGATACAGAACCTGCTTCTGGCGTGCGCTTCATGAGAATTTCAAACCATTCAGACTTTAGCGACGGAACAGGATGGAAGATATTCTCTGCAACCAAACGGTGGAAGCTAGATTCGACAGAAGGGACAACCACAGTCTACATTCAGTTTATGGATAGGGCTGGGAATATATCGCCAGTTTATTCAGATGAAATATTCTTAGATACAAAGAGACCGGTTGGGTCAAGCTTAAATGCTTTCATAATCAACGACCGTGAATACGCAACAAATACAACAACAGTTTCGCTTAGTATCTCAGCGTATGACCCAGAACCAGGTACTGGCGTCGTTGAGATGATGATTTCAAATAACTATGACTTTAGCGGTGCTACATGGGAGGCTTACGCTACATCAAGAAGCTGGGAGCTTACTCCGGGCGATGGCATAAAAATAGCCTATATTAAATTTAGGGATTTAGCCGGCAATGAATCGTTTGTTTACAGTGATGATATATTCCTGGATACGGTGGCGCCAACACCATAGAAAAGCTATTTTAGAATTACATTGGGGGCCAATATTTGGCCCCCAATTTGTTGGCAGAGGTATAATTTTGTGCTGGCTTATTCTTTCAAGTGTGCAAGGTCTTTAAGGTCAAACGGGCCAATGATGGTTAAAACCATCTTATCCGGTTTAAATAGCTCACCAGCAAGTTCTATAACTTTTTCTCGAGTGATTTCATCAATACGATCAACCAGCTCATCAAGGGATAGTATCTCTCCTCCTGTTATCTCTAGTTTGCCAAGCCTTGTCATCCTGCGGCCAGTACTCTCAAGGCTGAGCATGAGCTGTCCTTTTAAGTGCTCCTTAGCCCTGTAAATCTCTTGGTCGGTAACGCCCCCGCTAGCAATATCTTGTATTTGCTCTTTCATTAAGCTAACAACTTTTTCAGTGTTTTCAGGAGCAGTGCCAGCGTAAGCAACTATAAAGCCTGATTCTTCATGCAGGGAATGATAAGAATAGGTTGAATATGCAAGCCCCTTTTTCTCTCTAATTTCCTGAAAAAGGCGTGAGCTCATGCCGCCACCTAAGATGTTATCTAAAATTGATAATGTATAGCGTCTTTGATCTTTAGAAGAAATTGCTTCAGTTCCATAGCAAATGTGGGATTGCTCAGTCTTTTTTGTGTAAACATCAATCTTCTTTTCAACCTCTGGTGTAAATACTTTACGGACTAACTTTTCTTTTTTAGTTTTAGCATCTCCAAAATGCTTCTGCGTTAGCTCAACCATTGTGTCATGTTCAATATTGCCGGCAGCTGCAATAACAAGGTTCTGAGGAACATACATATTATCGAAGAACTTAACAACATCGCTTCTTGTAAAATTCTCAACGGTTTCTGCATGGCCAAGAATAGGTTTTCCAAGCGGATGAGAAGCCCAAAGCGAAGATGCAAAAAGGTCGTGAATTCTCTCATCTGGGCTGTCTTCGTGCAGATTTATCTCCTCAAGAACAACCCTTTTCTCCGATAAAATGTCAGCCTCATCAAAGCGTGGGTTTTGTAACATATCTGCAAGTATCTCAAAACCGTTTGCCACATGTCTGTCAATTAAGCGTGTGTAGAAGCAGGTATATTCTTTTGATGTAAATGCGTTTAGTTCTCCGCCTAAAGTGTCAAAAGCTTCAGAGATATCGCGAGCTGACCTGGTTTTTGTTCCTTTAAAAAGCAGATGCTCCATAAAGTGAGACATGCCATTGATAGGTTCTGGTTCGTCGCGTGTGCCAACTCCAACCCAGAAGCCAATTGCAACTGAGCGCACTTGTGACATGCGCTCGGTAATCACCGTAATTCCAGATGGAAGGGCTGTCTTTTTATAGAATTGCACTTTAGCCATATTATTTTCTTGCTTTGCCTTTCTCTTCATAGGTAAGACTTGCCTGAAGGCTTATCTTACCTTGCTTATCGATATCAATAATCTTAACTAAGATTCTATCTCCAGCTTTAACTACTGATTCTACGCTTGGTATCCGACCTTTTGCTAGGCGTGAGATGTGTACTAAGCCTTCCTTGCCTGGTAAAATTTCAACAAACGCACCGAAACTTGTTGTTTTGGTAACGGTTCCTAGGTATTCTTCACCGATTTGCGGCTCTTTGGTAAATGCTTCAACTAGCTCGCGAGCGCGCTCGCCTGCTGGTCCATCGGTAGATGCTATAAAGACTGTGCCATCCTCTTGGATATCTATGGTGACCAGATGAGCGCCAACCTCCTCGATAATACCTCTAATGTTTTTACCTTTAGGACCAATAAGGTCTCCAATTTTTTCAACAGGTATTTTAACAGTTATTATGCGAGGTGCATGCTTAGATAGTTCAGGTCTTGGCTCGGGAATTACCTCACGGATGCGATCGATGATGTATAGTCTTGCTTGGCGCGCCTGCTCGAGCGCTTTAGCTAGTATATCGCTGCCCACACCCTCAACTTTCATGTCCATTTGAAGAGCAGTTATTCCTTCAGTGGTCCCGGCAACTTTGAAGTCCATGTCGCCAAGCGCATCTTCAAGTCCAAGAATATCGGTAAGTATTACTACTCTATCTCCTTCCTTTATCAAACCCATGGCAATACCTGCAACAGGAGCTTTGATTTTCACGCCGGCATCCATAAGCGCAAGCGTACTTCCACAAACGCTTGCCATCGAGGAAGAGCCATTTGATTCAAGTACCTCAGATACAATTCGTATTGTATATGGAAATTCTTCTTCTTTTGGAATTACTGGGAGAAGGGCTCTTTCAGCTAGCGCACCATGACCAATCTCCCTTCTCTTTGGGCCTCTTAAGAAGGCAACCTCACCTGTTGCAAATGGTGGAAAATTGTAATGATGAATATACCTTTTTGATTCCTCAAGGCCAAGGCCATCAATCATCTGCTCTTCGCTAATAGTTCCAAGCGTGAGGACTGAGAGAACCTGGGTTTGGCCTCGCGTAAATAGACCAGAGCCATGCGGTCTTGGCAGGACACCTACCTGTATCAAAATAGGTCTTATTTCGTTTGGGCTACGGCCATCAGCGCGGACGCCCTCATCAAGGATCATCCGACGCATCTCTTCCTTTCTTATTTTAGCAAGAACTTTGGAAACGTATGCTTCCTTCCCTTCGACTAGGTCCTTAAGCTCTTCCAAAGTCTCATCTTCAATCACCTCTTCTTGCCTTTCGCGCGCAAGTTTGTCTGGGTTTCTAAGAGCTTCCTGAAGCTTACCTGTGGCAAACTCCCTTACCCTTTGCTCAATCTCTTCGTAAGTCATACCTTCAACAGGAGCCTCATAAGTTATTTCAGGAAGCGTATATACTTTAAAATATTCTTCTTTAAAGCGATTTTGGATATCGCAGAGCTCTTTAATCGCTTCGTGGGCAACTTCCATTGCTTTAATGATATCGGCCTCGGGGACAATGTTTGCTCCCGCCTCAACCATTAGAATGGCGTTTGGATTTCCAGCCACTACCATATCAAGATCGCTTTTCTCGAGTTCCTGTAAGGTTGGGTTAACGATTATCTCATTACCAATACGACCAACCCTAACTGCCCCAACCGGCCCATTAAATGGCAAATTTGCAAGAAGAAGAGCTGTAGATGCACCATTTAGTGCAAGAATATCTGGCGGATGCACTTGATCGACAGATAATATCGTTGCTATTATTTGCACCTCGTTATAGAAGCCCTTTGGGAATGATGGTCTTAGCGGCCTATCTATTAGCCGTGCTGTTAAAATTGCTTTTTCGCTTGGACGTGTTTCTCTTTTTATAAAACCGCCAGGAATCTTGCCGGCAGCGTACATTTTTTCTTCAACGTCTACTGTTAGCGGCAAAAAATCAACGCCTTCTGCTGCTTCCTTCTCGGCTGTTGCTGTTACAAGCACTACCGTTTCGCCCATCTGCACTACCACAGAACCATCTGCCTGAAGAGCAAAAAGGCCTGATTGAAACGTTATTTTCTTTCCATAAACTTCAAATTCTTTCTGTACAACCTCTCTAATTTGCACACCTTTTTGTGCATTTGACTCCATTTTAATTCTAAATCCTCCTAAAACTTACCAGATGAGACAAGAAGACCTCACTGCATATATTTGGGCAACCCTCTGGGTTGCCCTTGTCTCACCCTTCAAGATCATTTTAAGCTCTTAGACCAAGCTTAGAAATTAAATTCCTATATCTTTCGATATCTTTACCTTTTAGGTAATTTAGTAACCTTCTGCGGCGCCCGACCATTTTTAGAAGACCGCGGCGGGAGTGATGATCTTTCTTATGCTCCTTAAGGTGCTCGGTGAGATCATTAATCCTCTTTGTGAGTATGGCGACCTGCACTTCAGGGGAGCCGGTATCGCTTTCATGGACTTTAAATTGGTTAATGATGTCGGTTTTTGCTTCTTTAGCCAACGCCATGTTTTCACCTCCTTATTGTTTACACCGTAAACCACGTAATCGTTGGTGATTCGAAAACCCAGTTTACGGAACTTTACCAATATAAATCAAATCTTAACATAAAGATTTAAGTGCGTAAACGCGTTTAGCAAGATTCATTCTCAAGCACTTCCCTTGCATGCTGAATGTCCGATTGAATCTGGCTTTTTAACTCATCAATGCTCCCAAATCGCATCTCATCTCTAATTCTGTCTACAAGCTCTATATCGATTCTTTTACCATAAATATCTTTCTTAAAACCCAGTATATGCACGTGCAGCTCAGTTTTGGCGACATCAGCAAATGTTGGCGATATTCCAATATCCACAACACATGGATAATGGCTGCTATTGAGCCAAGCGTAGCCTGCATACACGCCGTCTTTAGGAAGTAATTCATCGTGTAAAGTTTCAATATTGGCTGTTGGAAAGCCTATTGCAGAGCCACCACGGCCAAAACCATGAACAACAATCCCACGATATCTTGGATACCTGCCGGTGAGTTCTTTTACACCTTGTATATCGCCTACCTTAAGCCTCTCTCGAACCTCGGTGCTACTAATTATAACGTCATCCTTTTTTATTTGAGGGACAGCAACAATTTTAAGCCCCTTTGGCCTACCGTACGAATTCAGGAATGCCACATTTCCGCGCCGCCCCCTGCCAAATGAGAAATCTTCCCCAACTACGACATAGACTGCATGCAGCTTAGCAATTAAAACATCGTCAATAAAGGTCTCAGCCTCCATACTTGCCGTATCCCGTGTAAATGGGATAACCAGCATATAATCTATGCCTAGCTTTTCAATATATTCGGCCTTTAAATCAGTTGCTGTAAGAAGTGGGGGCTCGCTTCCAGGATGGATAATGGCTAAAGGATGCGGCTCAAATGTAATTACAACGCTTTTACCATGGATTATTTTCGCATAATCAACAGCCATTTTAATGATTGTTTGATGGCCTAAATGAACTCCATCAAACACACCAATGGTTACTGCCGCAGGTTCTTTAATATGATTTATGTTCTCAATTCCTCGAATAACTTCCATCTTCTTTTTCTTCTTTATTAGATTTCTAATAAAAGACAACCTCCGGCTTTATTATTAGTCCGTTATTGCTCTTTCGAATTCCTATTGCAAGCAAAGCGCCCGCTCTATTTTTTATCCTAACAAAACCACCTGGACTTGGCATTTTGCTGATTGAGTAAGGCTCGATCTCTTGTTCAGCAACCTCCTGTCCGTTTAACACAAGCCTTACAACTTCGTCTATAACTACAGCTTCTGGAAGATGTTTTAGGGATTTGTCCAGACTAATAAGATGCTCCTTTATCCTGTTCTGCGTTAGATTTTCAACGTTAATGGAATCTGATATGGAAAAGATGCCAACCTTGGTTCTTTTAAGACTTTTCAGTGTCGCGCCAACACCAAGTTTGCTACCTATATCGTGCACCAAGGTTCTTATATAGGTGCCGCCTGAGCACACAACTTTAAATATAGCATGACTTTTTCCATCAGCCACAAAGAATTCAGAAAGTTCTAAAGAATATATTCTGACCTTTCTTTCAGGTCGCTCCACTATCTTGCCTTTTCTGGCTAGCTTATAAAGAGGCACTCCACCAACTTTTACTGCAGAAACCATGGGCGGTATTTGGAGAATATCCCCTATGAACTTAGGCATAACTGCTTTTAGATCATTTATGCTAATTATAGCATTAGATTCTTTTATTATGTTTCCGGTTATATCCTGCGTGTCGGTGTCGATGCCAAATAGTGCTTCGGCGATGTATTCTTTGGGTTCAATTTCTAAGAAGCGGACAATCTTGGTCGCCTTTCCCAAAAGTATGACCAAGACTCCAGTTGCCATGGGATCTAGCGTACCGGCATGGCCAACTTTTTTAATGCCGCTTACCTTCCTTATAATATCAACAATGTCATGCGATGTTGGACCAGATGGCTTGTTGATAATAAGTATACCGTCCATAAGAATTAAAAATTCAAAACTCAGGAATTTTGCATTTTATCCTCTGTCATTCCCTCGACTTTGCTCGGGACAGGCTCCGGG
>JASEIR010000100.1:1945-8914 GCA_030017355.1 Actinomycetota bacterium | reverse complement strand
GGGAGGGGAAATATAGAATCTAGCCTCCCCTCAAGGGAGGGGAATAAAAACTTTTTCTTCCAAGGGAGGGGAATTATAAAGGACCTGGCCTCCCCTCAAAGGAGGGGAAATATAGAGGGCCTAAAGGCAGACAGGGACCGGCAAAAGAAGAATTGTCATTGTGAGGAGGCTGCGAAGCAGGAAGAAGCTGAAAAGGGTGCATATCGAGACGAAGAATAACAAAAATGTCATTGTGAGGAGGCTGCGAAGCAGCCGACGTGGCAATCTCAAATAAGGGGAGGACCGAGGATTGAGGCAGAGAATAAAAAAACTGTCATTGCGAGGAGCCCGTTAGGGATGAGAGACCGGCTTACCTTTCTCTCAAGGAAGGGGAACAAAAAACTGTCATTGCGAGGAGCCCGTTAGGGCGACGTGGCAATCTTAAAAAGGAGGATTTATGCCCTATATTTTGGCAGAGATTAGCTAATGATGAAATCTAGCGAGAAAATTTTCCAATAATGCTTGCTTTGTCTAAAACTTTTCCTTCAATAGCTTGCAGAAAATCATCGTAAGACGAATCATCGGGTAGCGTCAGCTGGCCAACCTCTAGCGCATATACAGTGGTTACATAATCATGCACGCCAGAGCCTGGCGGCGGCTGAGGCCCACCATAGCCAGAAGTGCCAAAACTGTTAAGAAGCTCGATTGAACCTGGTGGCATATTTTTGCCAGAAGCTCCCTCTCCAATATAAGTAATGTCGCTAGGAATATTTACTACCATCCAATGGACAAAGTTCCTTGCGCTAATATCAACCATCACTAGGGCAAAGGATTTGGTACCAGCGGGTGCGCCCTTCCAGTTTAAAGGAATTGAGATGTTCTGGCCGCCTGCTACGCCATCCCGGGCATATTTTGCAGGTATAAATCCGTTATTGCTAAAAGCACTGGAAAAGAGCTTCATGTTGCCCCCACCTGCAACGGTTTCTCTGGTTGATTCTTGCTTGGCGGGTGTTTTATCGGAAGCAGTATTTGAACTTTCAATCCCGCTACTGCAACCCAACAAGAAGACAACCCAAGATAAAACTAGGGCTATCGCAAACCACTTTTTGCTTATTGCTGAACACAAATATGCTCCCATCAATTACAAGCCTATTATAAGCAACAACTGAAAGCAACCCTTGTTGCCTGCAAGCCGAATTTGCTACTCGACAACGACGGTTCCGTGCATCCTTGGGTGAAGTCTGCAATGGTATTTAAATGTTCCTTTCTCTTTAAAAGTAAAGCTAAAACTATCACCTTGCCTAAGACTGCCCGAATCAAATGAGCCGTCGTCAGCTGTCACAGTATGCGTGACAGAATCGTTATTAACCCACGTCAACTCTGACCCAAGACTTATGTAAATTTCATCCGGCTGGAAAGCGTAATCCTGCATCACAATATCTGCTTCCGGCGCTCTTTGCTCCATGACTTCACCACCATTTTATTATCTCTTGCGTATATTTTCCCACAGCTGGTTAATTTCCGGCGCAAATCAAAATAAAAACATGATTATAAAAACATGATTGCCAAAGCTGTCGCAAGGAGAAAAAACATGGGGCAGGAAGTTAGCAGTTATTTGTAAAATTCCGAAGGTAAAATCTCGTTGATTATCGACTGAAGCGGCTCGTAAACACCTTTCTCTGCTGCTCGATCTCTTAAATAATCCAAATCAATCTCGTTTATGAAAAGTTCCATTATTTCTTGAGCCCATATATAATCCTGTCTATCATCGGTTGAAGCAAAATCAATAAGCTTATTTACAATTAAATCATCGACCCCTAATAAATAAATCGTTGCTCCATTAAAGTTAATCTCAGCAACCCTTTGCATTTCTTTTTCATCAAGGTCTTCTGCATGCGACTTCACTTTAATGCCAAGGTCTTGATTAACCCAGAAATCGCCATCTCTTGCAAAATCCCAGCTTGGCAATACCTTATTGATTAGCTCTACTGGCGCAACAATGTCTATCGTCTCGGCCTCGTAATTTCCTTGAGTATAAAGCTCAACTGCATAATTATTGGTCACAACAGGTGAAAAGCCTTCCTTTTCTAGGGCCATAGTTAGCATACCAGCAAAAATTATGCGTTTTGTTAAGGGATTAATATCGCTTTTTAGAATATCTAGGTAGGACATTCTCGTCCACCAACCTTTCTGCCTTTCCTAATCATCCAGACATCAACCTCGTCACGACTAAACCAGCACTGACCGTGGGTTTTGATTGCCGGAAGGCCTCAGTATTCAACAGTTGCCTCCAGCACTTCCCTGCTTATTCTCAGATATTCAGCAGTTTCGTTTATATCCATAAGGTCATTGTCCATCTTAACCGCCAGCAAGTCATAACGGGTATTTGCAACGCACAACAATGAATCATTGTAGCATAAATACGGTGGTTGGTCACTTACAAGAGGGGAATTGTTATTCGTAGCGAAGTGCTTCAATAGGACTAAGGCGTGAAGCTTTAAAGGCTGGATAAGCACCAAAAAATATACCGGTTGCTGCAGAAAATATAAAAGCAAGAGCAACAGACCAAACAGTAATTTCACTTGGCAATGCCATTCTTAGCAGGAAGGACCCGGCAATTCCAAAGCCTATGCCTGCAAGCCCACCAATGATGCTTAAGGTCGTCGCCTCTATAATAAATTGCACAAGAATATCATGGGTTTTAGCACCAATTGCTTTCCGGATACCTATTTCTCTCGTCCGCTCAGTAACTGAGACCAGCATTATGTTCATAATGCCAATCCCTCCAACAAATAGAGCAATACCAGCTATACCGCCAAGCATCAGTGTTAAGGTGCCCATGATTCTTTCCATCATCTTAAGCGCTTCAGCTTGCGTTGTGACAGAAAAATCTCTTTTATTCAGGACCTTGCCAAGAATCCTTTTTACCTCTTCAACCGCCAAATCTGTGCTTTCTTCATCCCTTGCCTCAACAATCAAGTGGTTGACCCAATCAATCCCAAAGACCCGTTGCGCAACCGTTATTGGAATATAGACGGCATCGTCTTGATCGACCCCCATAGAGCGGCCCTTAGACTCCATTACTCCAATTACAGTAAATTTTTGCCCCTCAATACTTAAACGACTTCCTATTGGATTGGAACCAGCAAAGAGATCATTAGCAACTGTACTGCCAATTACTGCAACCTTCCTGCTGCCATTAACATGGGTCTCCGTTATGAAAGAACCTTCGGCAACCGAATAATTCATCATGCTTGTAAAGTTCTCCATTGCACCATAAACCACCGGCCGTCTCGATTTGCTCCCAAACTTTACTGACCCTTTGCTCTGTATCAGTGCACCAACATTCTTAACATATGCTGCCTCTCGCGCTATCTTGCGAACGTGTTCGATCCTTAATTTATTCGTGAAACTCTCCTGCCCTGAGCTAAAGTCGACTTCTCCTGGCATTACAAATATTAAGTTTGAGCCCATCCCTCTAATTTCAGAAGTAACAGAGCTCTTTACGCCCTGACCAACTGAGACCAAGAGAATAACGGCCAGAACACCAATTATAATGCCAAGCATGGTGAGAGCTGAGCGCATTTTATTTGCAAGGATGGCATCTAGAGCAAGGCGAAAGCTCTCAAATATATTCACTCTTGCACCTCCCGCCTTTTACCCTTTCTTGTAGGCCCATCTTCCCTTGACTGTCTATCTTTCTTTGCTGGCCTATCCTCAATTGTCGGCTTATCTTTATTTACAGGCCTATCTTCGATAATTCTCCCATCAAATATGCGAATGAGCCTATTTGCATGCTCGGCAATTTCGGCTTCATGAGTAACAAGGATGACTGTCCTTCCTTGTTGATGTAAGGAATTTAGGATTCTCATGATTTCGGCACCTGATTTTGAATCCAGATTTCCAGTTGGTTCATCAGCTAGAATAACTCCGGGATTATTAATAAGCGCTCGCGCAATAGCTACTCGCTGTTGTTGACCCCCAGATAGCTGCGATGGACGATTGTAGAGTCTATCGCCTAAACCAACGGATTTGAGTGCCTGAATAGCTCTTTCTCTGCGCTCTGTCGCTTTTATTCCTGCATATATAAGTGGGAGTTCGACATTTTTTAAAGCAGAAGCTCTTGGAATTAGATTGAATGTTTGAAAAACAAAGCCTATCTTTTGAAGTCTGAGATCAGCCAACTCGTTCTCGGATAATTCACTGACATCATTTCCGTCAATAAGAACGGAGCCGCTCGTTGGCTTGTCAAGGCAACCAATGATATGCATTAAAGTCGACTTTCCTGAGCCTGATTGGCCCATTATAGAGACAAACTCGCCACCGTTGATTTTTAGCGAGACCCCATTTAAAGCGTTTATCTCAACTCCTTCAAGATAATAAGTCTTATAAATATCTCTAGCTTCTATTATCATTGTTTAGCCTGCCTATCTTTACTAACCTTGACCTGCTGCCCATTGGTTAATAAAGTCTTGCCGACTGCAACAACATCGCCCTCCTTAAGGCCGGATAAAATTTCGTACGCTGTATCAGAGGCCAAGCCTATTTTTACTTCGCGCTTAATGGCGATATCATTTTCTATTACGTAAACTGTATTTCTCCTACCATCAGTTTTGACAGCATCAAACGGAACTGTAAGCACATCCTTTTTACTTGCAACAATTATATCAACATCGCCGCTCATACCCTCGCGAAATTCGGCCTTCCCCGGGTTAACAACAATTGTCACCCCAAAGACTGTCCCACCGGTTGAATTTTTTGATGAAATTAGCGAGATGTTTGTGAGTTTGCCTTTAAAAGACCTGCCCTCGTAAGCATCAAGCATGATGCGAGCTTCTTGACCGACCTTTATCTTGCCAACTTCGGTTTCATCAACATCTGCCGACAGTTCAATCCTGTCAAAATTTATTAGGGTTATAAGTGCTCCACCGCCTCCAGCAGCACTCATTCCAGCAATTTCACCTGGCCTGCCATTAACCGCTGCAACTTTTCCTGAAAACGGCGCTTTTAGAACAGCATCATCTGCAATCGATTTTGCAGATGCAAGCGAAGCCTGTGCTTGCTCGATCTGTGCTTTAGCCGTTTGCAAATCGGCTGCTCTTGGCCCTTCTTTCTGCAATTCAAGTTGGGCAATGGCTACCTGGCTGCTTCTAACTGCTGTGTCAAGCTGTGCTTGTGCCGCGTCAAGCTGTGCATCCAAACTCGCATCGTCTAAGCCAATCTTGGCTAACTCAAGAGTAATCTCTGCTTGTTTTAGTTGGCTCTCTGCTATAGCCAAATCTTCACTGCGCGCTGAAGCTTTTGTTAGGTTATTTTGAGCAAGTGCAATATCATAGGCTTTCTTTGCTGAGTTTAGCTGTGCTTGAGCTGCCTCTAAGGATTGGTTGTTGGATGCATTTACTCTATTCCTCGCTGCTACTGCTGCATCATAAGCCGATTTTGCATTAAGATAAGTCACAGAGCTAGTGTCTGTTTCAGCTATTTTATCCATAACTGCCTTAGCTGAAATGACTGCCTGATTTGCCTCATCAAGAAGTGCATTATTTAGCGCAACAACTCTATCGTAGTTAGCCTGCGCATCAGCCAACGCCTGTGATGCTTGAGCTAGCTGCGAGTCAGCTAGAGTAATTTCTTGGGAGCGTGCCCCACTTTTTAGTTTATTTAACTGCTGGCTTGCAATGTTTACACCAATTTCAGCATTTTTGACATTCAACGCTGCCTTTTGCTTGCCCTGTTCAATTATTTTCTTTACGGTCTTAAGATTTCGCCTTGCATTTTCCACTGCTGTTTCTGCTTGGTCAACGGATGCCTCCGCCACCGCGATTTCGCGCTGGCTACGCCCTGATAACAACTTCCGAAGGCCAGCCTGCGCAATTTTAAGATTAGCCTCAGCTTGATTAATTTGAGGATATATTGAGGTCATATCTAGCGTTGCAAGCACCTGACCAGCTATTACATTATCGCCTTTTCTTACCTTAATCTCAGCAATTCTCCCAGCAGTTTTAAAGCTCAAATCAGCGCGGCTGGGTAGAGAAACTCTGGCTGGAGCTGATACATATATCTCGATGTCACCGCGATTAACAGTTACCGCTTTAACTGGAGTACCAGCGGACGAAAGAGTAATTTGCCACCAGGCAACAGCTGCTACAAAAATAAGGCCGAGGACCGGCAGAATTTTCTTTCGATTAAGTTTTGGTCTTGAGGAGATTGTTTTTCTTCCTTGCGCTGGCAGTGTAATGTCCAATTAAGCTCCTTTATCCAATTGCTATTATAGTTGATAACTAACCGCTGTTAAAAATAGCATGCTCTATTTCACTTAATTTTTCGAAGATCACTAAGCGATACAGGAAACCGAAGTAATTTGGCTAGGACCTTGGTTTCTGTCCTCCTAACATGAAGCATTAGGATAACCAACTAAGCTGGCCTGAAAGATGTGCCTAGCACAGAGAGTGCAACTGCAAATGCAGTGCTGGCTAGCCAGTAGCCAGCGGCTATGGCCCCGGACTTACCCTTAGATATCTTATATGTGATAGAAAAACCAATGGCAACAAGAAAAATTGACCATATGCTAAATATATCAAGGCGACTCAAAAAAACACCCAGTGGGCTTGCAAGCCGATCAGCCGAAACCACTCCAGAGAGACCCGGTTTTACAAGTTTTCCACTTGCAGCCATGTAGATAGAATAAAAAATCTGCTGAATTATAATAGGAACCTGCGCAAAAGCAACGGTTGCTAAGCCAATCCCAAACTTAGCACTACCCCCAAACACTGAAGCTGCTAGATGAAGTAAAGAGGTTTGTATTAATACCGCTAGTATGACACCAATTAAGCCGGATACCACCGTCATAGCAGTTGCAATGGGTGAGTTTATCATCTGCTTTGCTTGAGCAAATTGCTCCGGCGGCATTTTATCTGACATTTTTTGTAGCTCCTGCAATGCAACCTGAGAGGTCAAGGGGGCACTTATTATGGCGGCAATAACTGTAGT
>JASEIR010000100.1:0-1935 GCA_030017355.1 Actinomycetota bacterium | reverse complement strand
GGCTACAAGGATAATTATTGGCAACCACCAGGTCGGCCTTTCCCTTATACTTTCGAATACCTTTGATGGGTTTGCTACAACCCGCACAAGATTACCTACTGCATCCATTAATCTGTCCTCCTCAATTAAGCTAACGATTGATATACAAACAATACTATAAATACTATACTAAACATCCGATATATTCTAGATGTTGTGGTCAATTTGTTCTCTTATTCCTGCACAGCATAGTCTAGAATTATAATATAATGAGATAATTGCCATGGATACGGCGCAAGTTTTCCTCCACCTACTTATGGTTATTTATGGAACTGCCATACATCTTTGAGCTAAAATGTTAAAATTATCTGATTATAGGGATGGTTTTTAATACCTAAAGGAGTTTTAGCATGGACTACCAGGTAGGAAGGATTGGAAGGGTTATTGTCGCAAAGTTCAATAATGGAGATGAAATCCTCAACAGCCTTGTTGACATGGCAAGAAAAGAGAATGTAAAAGCAGCTGTTGTTTATCTTGTCGGTGGCATGCAAAAAGGGAAAATAGTTGTTGGACCAAAAAAAGATGAGCTGCCTCCAAAGCCAATTTGGTGCCATTTCAAAGAAAGCCATGAGGTCTTTGGTGTCGGCACAATTTTTAGGCAAGATGGTGAGCCCAAAATTCACTTTCATGGTGCCTTCGGTAAAAAGGATAATGTTAAGGTTGGATGCTTAAGAGAAAATGCTGAGACTTTCCTTGTTCTCGAAGCAATAATTATTGAGATAGAGGGCATAAATGCTGTAAGAGAGCTCGACCATGCCACCGGCCTTAGTCTTCTAAAATTACTGCCAACCTCTTAATTCCTTTCTATAAAAGGCAATCAATGAATTAAGCTCACCGGAAAAGGGATAATCAGAGGCAATTATTCCTGCATATGGTGTACTCTGGTTTGGAGGCATTATCTTGATGATTGCCCGTTCTTTTACGCTCCTTAATTCACCAATGCTCGAGTTAAGAATCCCCTTTTTTTTAGTCTTAATTCCAGCTGTCATAGTTAACATAATAACCGTTAGGGTCTCCACAAAAGTAATCTACCGGATTTAAGATGAAAGCCTCTCACAGAGATCGATCAATTATCAGTTAGAGACAAAATCCTAAGATAACTATCTGTATCCTCATACTGCAGAGCCTATTATCGCCAATGCTGGAAATAATTATTCAAAAATCTGGCTTATAGATGCAGTAAAAATACTAATGTGGTCTGTGCTTGACAGGAGAATATATTTATTGTTAAACTAATGCATGATAATTCCTGTATTTTATATAGGGATTGTAGGAATTATTAATTCGATCGGAAATTGTAGAGCAATAAAGTAAACCATATATTAGAGCTAATAGACATCTATTTTTCAGCAGATATAAAAACAGTGGTCATTTAAATTAACTGGTTCAACGTGGTTCCAAATCCAAAACAGGTCACTTATATCTAGGTCCACTTCCTCTCGGAAGCTATGCCACTGCATATGATTGAAAAAAAAATAATTGGTTGCCAACTAGGCAATATCATAATTAGGCTAATTCACAAATTCACATTGCTATGAATATGACATTGTTGTTGCTATATACTTGACCATCTTGTGGCTGCTCAATCTTCTCAACGGAAATAGCAAAAGGTCGCAGCAATAAATCAAGCAAAAAGCATCAAGTAATGAATTTCGCGGAAAAGAAGAGGAGGTGAGATTATAGCTTGACCAATGATCTATACGGTATTCAGGAACAATTGATGAAAGGCGTAGACTTATGAAAATTAAAGATGGAAGGAGTAGACTTATGAAAATTAAAAGCACAGCATTAGAAAATTCAGAAGGTAAAAGAACAAAATGGAAACCAGTTCTGTTGCTCACCCTCCTAATAGTTTGCTCTGCTGTAATTTGGACAAGCACTGCTTTGGCAGAATCA